>NZ_JBCGFC010000015.1:0-112162 GCF_038739615.1 Aeromonas sp. SER
ACATAAAGTTGCTTTGGTCACTTCATCAGACATTGAAAATCAAAAATTGTTTTTGATGCTCGATGCTGTGAGTGCCCACACAGATTGCTTGATTCAAATTGTTAAAGAGCGTCACGCTTATCGCGTTTAGGAGGCGCATATTACGCTTCTCACTTCGAAAGTCAAGCGGTTGTTTTCGCTTTTCTTTCGGCGCCCACTTCGCTAGGAAGCTGGCTCATCAGGTTGGCGTGTTCCGCCGTGCTGGTAGGGGCGCATTATAGGGAGCCGCGCCGCGATGACAATAGTTTTTTTGAAGAAAATCACGAAAATTTCAAATTATTCAATTAGAAACAGCTTATTCAGTGTATATATACAAGGTTATCCACAATCCAACTGTTTCACTCCCCTTTTAGCGTCATTTATATCGCCGCCAGAGCCTTTGGGAGTGCCATACTGGAGCCGATAACCTCTTCCGAGTGGACCATGGTAGCGCCAATCAGGAAAGCTGGTTACCATGGAGGTGAATACAGTGTTGCACCTTTTTTGCTTTCATTTACAAAAGGTCTTTTAAGATGAATTTATCCAAGTTTCCCGTCTATATGCAGGCCGCAATCCTTGCTCTGGTATTGGCAGTGGTTGGCTACCTGGTTGCCCAGGCCCTGCAATTCTCTTTGAAAGCGGAAGTCATTTTTGCTGCAGGTCTGGCGATTGGCGGTTTTGTGGTACCGCTGCTCCTGAAAAGAACCCCGGCTAATACAGCCGAAGCGATCGCCAATCAGGAGACTTGCACCTTATATGTAGGCAACCTGCCATATCGCGCCAACGAGATTGCCGTGCGCGAATTGTTTGCCGAACAGGGCCAGGTAATTTCCGTACGTCTGATGAAGGACAAGGCAACCGGCAAGCGCAGAGGATTTGGTTTCGTCGAGATGCCTGCTGCCGATGCTGCCAAAGCGATTGCCGCATTGAATGACAAAGAGTATCAGCAGCGCACCCTCAAGGTACGCGAAGCGAACGACAAACGAGACAAAGAGGAGAAGGAGGGTGGTGAAGTCGAGGCTTGATCCCCCGTCAGAACCCCACCTCTTCCAATGATGACAGCCCCCATGCTTGCAAGGGGGCTGTCAGTTTTTGGGCCTCCCCATCCAGCCTGGTGCAGTAAGCCCTGGCAATCACCTCTTCTATATGTAGTACAGGCTGCAAGGTTGCATGCCCGCCATTGCTCAGCAACCAGGCCACCCGTTTGGCAACTGCACTGCCCGAGTCGATCAGCTGACATTGCGGCATCAGCTGCCCAATCTCTTCATTGAGTAGCGGGAAGTGGGTACAACCGAGCACCAGCGTATCCGGCTGCTCTTCCCCCTCCAGCCAGTCAGCCAGCACTTCACGCAGCAGCGCCATATTGACCGGCAGGCCCGCAAGCTTGTGCTCCGCTTCTATTACCAGCTCGGTGGTGCCCTTGAGCAACACCCGCTTGCCGGGGGCAAACTGGGCGATCAGTTCGTGGGTATAATCGCGGCTGACGGTGCCCGGCGTGGCCAGCAGGCCGATACAACCGTTGCGAGTCTGCGCGGCGGCGGGCTTGATGGCAGGCACCACCCCCACCACGGGAATATCAAGGGCCTCACGCAGAGCCGGCAGCGCTATGGTGCTGGCCGTGTTGCAGGCAATCACCACCAGATCGATCTGATGACGGGCCACCATGGTGGTAACCAAGCGGGAACAGGCTGCAATAAGAGCGGGCTCACTCAATTCACCATAGGGGAAGTTGGCATTGTCGAAGCAGTAGAAATAGTTGTGTACCGGCAGAACGCGACGGATCTCGCGGTAGATGGTCAAGCCACCCATACCGGAGTCAAACACGAGAATATTGGCCACTTGACCTCCCCCTTTGGTGCAAGGCGGCGATCATACTCCCGCCTGCCGCCAATAGAAAAGGCCCTGCCAATGGCAGGGCCTCGGTTTTTCAAAGATGAACCGAATAAAGCATCAGAAGCGATAATCGGCAGTCACTTTGAACTCGGTACCCGGTGAGGCATAACCATAAGCAGGGGCGTAATCACGATCGAACAAGTTATCTATACGCCCCCCCAAGGTAAATTGCTGGGTCACCTCGTAACTGGCGGCCAGGTTTAACAACGTATACGCACCGAGCTCTACCCGTTGGTTTGTCGCCCAGTTATTGTCATAGCGCTTGCCGACATAAAGCAGCTCAGTCGTCAGTGTCGTGGCATCGAATCGGGTATCTGCGATCCAGCTACCCTTATGCTCGGCTCTGCGCAGCAACTGCAAATCCTGATTACCCTTGTCTTTGGCTCTGGTGTAGTCGTAACTCAAACGATGATGCACGGGCCCGGTATCGATACCGATTTCCGTTTCCACCCCTTTGATATCCGCCGTGGTATTTTTGGGATTGCATGTGTAGCTCATGCTGGTCAGGCAATAAATCAGATTATCGATGCGGTTGCGATACAGATTTACAGACCAGTCCCAAGCCGAATAGCGACCTGACAGACCCAGCTCCAGGTTTTTGCTCTCTTCCGGCTTGAGTGTCGGATTCTCAGACCCTGGATAATAGAGCTGGTTGAAGGTGGGCGCTTTGAAGCCAGTACCGTAGCTCAGCCGGACATTATGGTTTTCATCGATATCCAGCCCGCTGGCCGCAGACCAGGTGTTGTGACGGCCATATTGCTGGTTGTCATCGGTACGACCTGACAGCTCCCACAGCAGCGCCTGCCAACGGTAGCTCCCCACGGCAAACAGACCGGTATTGTCGCGATCAGGTGCGCTGAAGATTTTGCCATAGCTGCGGGAGTCTGATTTCATCTCCTCACGCTGCCAATCTGCGCCACCGGTCAGATTCATCCCTTCGATGCCGCTCCAACTGTTAATCCAGGAGAAGCGGGTTAAACCTGTATGAATAGGCTCACCGCTAGCTTCTCCTTTAGCCTCCTGCCAAGTCTTCAGCTTGTTCTCACCGTAACTGGCTTCAAGTCGACTGATCAGATCCTTACCCTGGAACTTGAGACCACCATCATATTGGAAAGCCTGTACCCGACTCTGGTCCGTGCTGCCATCTGTGTCGGTGAGATTGTCATAGCCCTGAGCATTGAAGTCCGCACTCCAAGCATCATTAAAAGCGTGGTTCAAACCAATTTGGCCATTACGGCTGGCAAAACCATCCCGATCCGGCTGTTTGGTATTGGCTACGACATCAAAACCATCGGTACGCTCGTAGCCGATCAGCATGTTCATATCGGTTTTTTGACCCAATGACTGAACCGTTCTGAGCTCGCCCTGACCATAGCCATGGCTGCCAGCACCGCCCTTCAGGTGTGTCTCGCTGCCATTTTTGGCGGATGTTTTGGTGATGAGGTTGATAACGCCGCCAATGGCATCGGAACCATACACAGCCGCGCGTGGGCCACGGATATACTCGATGCGCTCGATATTGCCGAGCGGGATTTGGCTGAGATCAGGCGTACCCGCCACCATGGCTGCAATCGGACGACCATTCATCAGAACCAGCGAGTGGTTGGAGTTGGTTCCACGGATAAACAGGCTGCTGATGTGACCCCGGCCTCCCAGTGTCGCTATCTGCACACCAGGCAGGGTTTTCAGCAGTTCGGGCAAACTCTGAACCTGACGAGATTCGATCTCGGCACGATCGATCACCACAACGGGCGCCAGCACCGAGCTGACCGGTTGTTCCACGCGGTTGGCCGTAATGACCAGAGTTGGATTGATGGGGATGGTGGTTTGGGCAAACGCCGCCGTCGGCAACAGGGCAGCCGCCAGAAATTTCTTCGACATGAGAGATCCTTAAGTTCGCGTAAGTATCTACTTCGTGGCCGGTTTCTCTCGGCCCGAAATACGAACTCTGGCAGGTCTTCGGGCTCGGGGGCTGATAGCCTACGGCGACGGCTTCCCGCCTGACGGCAGTGCCCTGATGTCGCTTCGTTCCCCCTTACCGCTGCGCGCCAGCTCCGGATTCTCACCGGATTCCCTATTAAGCATGATGCGCCAAAGCGGGAGGATTATAGGCAGAGCAATGCTGGATGTATAGCCATCCAGATTTCTATTTATTGCCAGCCAGCGCCTCCAGCCGCTGCTGGGCGCCCTCCATCACCGCCTGTACCCCGGGATGGGAGAGATGGCGCCCTGCCGAGACCAGATAATAAGAGAGGGTAACGTCGGTGAGGGTCGCAATCCGCTCCACTCCGTAGAGGCGACCAATCTCGTCGGCCATCGCCAGCGGCGCCGGGAAGATCCCCATCCCCGCCTTGCCGAACGACTTCATCAGGGTGGAGTCATCAAACTGCCCCACCAGATGGGGATGAATGCCCTGCTGGCGATACCACTCCAGCAGCCGATCGTGGGTGGCCGACTTCTCTCCGGGAATAAGCAACGGCAACCCCTCCAGCGAGGCGGGAAAGCCGTCCCGCGCCCGCGCCGCCAGCTCCGGGCTGGCAAACAACGCCAGCGGGCTGCGCCCCAGCTCGTGGTTGTAGCCGCGCACGCCGCTGTCGGGAGGGAGCGGGCGATCGATCAGCACCATATCCAGCTTGTGGCGGGCCAGCTCGCTGAACAGCTGCTCGGCCCGCTCTTCGTGGCACACCAGCCGCAGCGGGGTCGCCAGCGCCATGGCGGGAGCCAGCAGCTCGAACGCCAGGGTGCGGGGTACCGAATCGGCGATCCCCACCTGCATGGTCAGCTCCTGACTGGCGTGGCGCAGGGTGTGCTCCAGCTCGGCACCGAGCGAGAAAATCGCCCCCGCCTGCTCCTGCGCCTGCCGCCCGGCGGCGGTCAGCACCAGACGCCGCCCCACCCGGTTGAACAGCGCCACCCCGAGGGACTGCTCCAGCTCGGCGACCTGACCGCTGATGGTCTGCGGCGTGAGATGCAGCTGTTCGGCGGCCTGCGTCACGCTGCCGCAGCGCGCCACATGCCAGAAGTAGTAGAGCTGTTTGTAGTTGAGCATGCCGTTCCCTATCAGTTTTTTCCGAACAACCATCAGTGAGAATCTGATTTTATCGAAACATTGCGGGCTCTAGCATGCAACCATTATCTGAACTGCCCTGCGAGCCATCATGCTGGACGTCGTTGTTCTCTTCTTTCTGTTTGGTCTGCTGGCCGGTCTGGTACGCTCCGAGCTCAAGCTGTCGCCCGCCCTCTACGACACCCTCTCCCTCTTTCTGCTGCTGGCCATCGGCCTCAAGGGCGGCGTTGGTCTGGCCCAGCAATCCCTGCAGCCTCTGCTGCCGCAACTGGCGCTGGTGATCCTGCTGGGCGTGGTGCAGACCCTGCTCGGCTTTGCCGTGCTGCGCCTCAAGATGAACCGGGTGGATGCCGCCGCCACTGCCGCCCACTACGGCTCGGTCAGCGTCGCCACCTTTGCGGTCGGGGTGAACTGGCTCACCGAACGGGGCATCAGCTTTGAATCCCAGCTCTCCATCTTCCTCGCGGTGATGGAGATCCCGGCCATTCTGGTGGGCATAGTGCTCGCCCGCGGCATCAGCCGCGAGACCCGCTGGCGCATGCTGGCGCACGAGACCTTCCTCGGCAAAGGGGTAACCCTGCTGCTGGGCGGCATGGCCATCGGCTATCTGGCCGGGCCGGACGGGATTGCCCCGCTCAAACCGCTGTTTGTCGACCTGTTCAAGGGGGCGCTGGCGCTGTTCCTGCTGGAGATGGGCCTCATCGTCGCCCGCCAGTGTCAGGATCTGCGCCGCCACGGCCTGTTCCTGCTCGGCTTCGCCCTGTTGATGCCGCTCGCCTCGGCGGGACTGGGATTGGCTGCTGGCCAGCTGATGGGGCTCTCCCTCGGCGGCCTGACCCTGCTAGCCACCCTGGCGGCCAGCGCCTCCTATATTGCCGTGCCGGCCACCATGCGCATCGCCGTGCCCCAGGCCAACCCGGGGCTCTCTCTCAGCGCCGTGCTGGGGGTCACCTTCCCGTTCAACATCATGCTGGGGATCCCGCTCTACCACAGCTGGGCCCGCCACTTCACGGAGTAGCCACATGCAGACCGAGACCCGCACCCTGCTGACCATCATCACGGAAGCCAATCTGGAGCCGACCCTGCTGCGCACTCTCACCCGCGAGGGGCTGCGCGGCTACACCATCACAGATGCCCGCGGCAGGGGGGATCATGGCGAGCGCAACGCCAGCTGGAGCGAGAGCGGCAACATCCGGCTGGAAGCCATCTGCAACCGGGAGCAGGCGGAGCGGCTGCTGGCCCATCTGCAGAGTCGTTACTACCCCGATTACGCCATGGTCGCCTTTCTGCAACCGGTCGAAATCGTGCGACCCGAGAAATTCTGAGCCGGCTTGCCGGCTCTTTTTGTTCACCAAAAGCAAACGTTTAACAACAAGGATTCAGAGAAAATGAACACCCCTCCCATGATCGGCCTGGTAATGGGCTCCGACTCCGACTGGCCCGTGCTGCAGGCTGCCGCCCGCATCCTCAAGGAGCACGGCGTGCCCTACGAGGCGCAGGTGGTCTCGGCCCATCGCACCCCGGATCTGCTGTTCGAGTATGCCGCCACTGCCCGCGAGCGCGGCCTGCGCGCCATCATCGCCGGAGCCGGTGGCGCCGCTCACCTGCCGGGTATGGTCGCCGCCAAGACCACATTGCCGGTGCTGGGGGTGCCCATTCCCTCCCGACATCTCAAGGGGATGGACTCTCTGCTCTCCATCGTACAGATGCCCAAGGGGGTACCGGTCGCCACCTTCGCCATCGGCGAGGCGGGGGCTGCCAACGCCGCGTTGTTTGCGGTCTCCCTGCTCTCGGTCGCCCGGGATGACAACGCCCCCCGCTACCGGCAGCAGCTCGACGACTTCCGCAACCACGAGCGAGATCGGGTGCTGGCACTGCAACTGGAGGAGCCGACATGATAGTGCCACCCGCCACCCTCGGCATGCTGGGGGGCGGCCAGCTCGGCCGCTACTTCGTGATGGCCGCCCATCGGCTCGGCTACAAGGTGGTGGTGCTGGATCCCGACCCGGCCAGCATCGCCGGTGCCGCAGCCGATCACCATATTGTCGCCCCCTATGACGACCAGACCGCCCTGCACGAGCTGGCCAGCCACTGCACCGCCGTCACCTGCGAGTTCGAGAACGTGCCCGCCGCCACCCTCGCTCTGCTCGAAAAACAAAAGCCGGTGCACCCGGCCGCCAGCGCAGTGCGCATCTGTCAGGATCGCCGCGAGGAGAAAGCCTTTCTGCGCGGAGCCAACATCCCGGTCGCCCCCTATCTGGCGCTACTGCCGGAAGCGCCCATCCCCGTACAGGCCAGCGAACTCTTGCCCGCCATTCTCAAAACGGCCCGCGAGGGGTACGACGGCAAGGGGCAGTGGCAAGTGAGCGACCTGGATGAGCTGGCGACGGCGCTGGCAGCCAGTGCTGTGCCTTGCGTGCTGGAGCAACGGCTGACTCTGGAGGGGGAGTTTGCCCTGACCCTGGCCCGCAGCCCGAGTGGCGCCATCAGCTCCCTGCCACTGGTGCAGAACTGGCACAGCGGCGGCATTCTCGACCAGACTCGCTCACCGGCCAATGTGCCGGCGCTGGAGCGCGAAGCCAAAGGGATCGCCGAGCAGCTGATCACCGCCCTCGACTACATCGGTGTGCTGACGGTGGAGTTCTTTCTGGTGGAAGGCCGCCTGCTAGTCAACGAGCTGGCGCCCCGCCCCCACAATTCGGGTCACCCCAGTCTCGACAACGCTGCATGCAGCCAGTTCGAACTGCAGGTGCGGGCCCTGTGCGATCTGCCGCTGCCGGAACAGATCGCCGTGCGCCCCGCCCTGTTAATCAACCTGCTGGGGGATCTCTGGCAAAACGGCACCCCCGACTGGGCAGCTCTGCTGGCACTGCCCGGCGTGCATCTGCACCTCTACGGCAAGGGCGAACCCCGCTCCGGCCGCAAGATGGGCCATATCACGGTGACCGGTGACGACTGGCCAATGGTGGAGGATACCTGCCGCAAGGCCCGCCAGCTGCTGGGGCTAGCGCCGCGCTAATCGAGCATCGGAAATGCAAAGACCCGGGCATGGCCCGGGTCTCTATTTTTGCTTGCTGTGGCAGGGAGCCTTGTCAGGCCCGTTCGATGGAGAGGGGGGCAGGCAGGCGGATGGTGAGGGAGAGCACCAGCGCCACCACCAGCAACACCAGGATCAGGTGGAAGGTCGCCATAAAGCCGCCAAACAGGGAGGCTACGATAGAGCCGATGATGCTGCCCAGACCAAAGCCCAGATAGATGACACCGTAGTTCTTGGTCAGGTTGTTGAGACCGAAGAAGTCGCTCACCAGCGAGGGGTAGACGGTGATGGTGCCACCAAAGCTGAAGGCCACACAGGCAACCGCCACGAAGAACAGATTGGCATTGAGCGGCACGAACAGCAGCAGCGCCATGCCCGCCAGGGTAATCAGCTGAGCGATGGTAATAACCCGGATGCGGGACATCTTGTCAGAGAGGATACCCAGCACCAGACGGCCACCCAGGTTGGCCATGGCAATGATGGCGACGGCATTGGCGGCGACTACAGCAGGCAGACCCACCATCTTCTCGCCGATATCCTTGGCCACACCGATGACGTAGAGGCCGCTCATGCAGGCGGTGAGGAACATCAGCGCCAGCATCCAGTATTGCGGCTTGCGCATCGCCTCGGCCAGAGTGAAGTCACGGCTCTCGCTCTGCTGCACGGAGGCGGCCTGCTTGGGCGCATCCTTCATCAGCATGCCGCCCACCAGCACCATGGACATGGCGATCAGCCCCCACAGCTGGAAGGTGGTCTCAAGGCCGGAGCTGGAGAGCAGCAGCAGGTTGATATATTTGAAACCGAGACTGCCGAGGCCATAGGCACCGATGGAGCAGGCGGAGATGAGCCCCTTGCGCTCCGGGAACCACTTCACGCAGTTGGAGAGGGTCATCAGGTAGCCGGTACCGTCGGCAAAACCGACCAGAATGCCGGCGCAGAGGTAGAGCATCGCCAGATTGCTGGCATGGGCGGTGAGGAAGAAGCCGATGCCGAGCAGCACGCCGGCGCCCAAGGTCACGTTGCGCACCCCGAATCGCTCCTGCAGCTTGCCCGCCATGGAGGAGGCGACCGCCAGCGAGAGGCTGAGCAGGCCGAAGGCGAAAGCGACCTGACTCACCGGCTCGTCCAGCTTGTCGGAGAGCTGGGCGTTGAACAGGCTCCAGGTGTAGACAGAACCCAGTGCAAACTGGGTGATGATGGTACCGATCAGTGTCAGGTACCGGGTGCGGTTCATCTCTTTGGTCATGATGCGTCTCGGTCGATGGCCTTAAGGAAATTGAGGCCACTATAGGCAAGACGCAGCTCGCGCCGATCGATTAAGGCATGAAATGCAGATCGGCGGGAATGAATGACAATCAGAGCCGCATCAGCTGACGGAACGCCTTGATGTTGCTGCGACTGACCGGCACCTCGAACGGCAGATCATGGAGCCGGATGAGATAGGTGCTGTTAAACCAGGGGACGATTTCGCGGATCTTGTTGATGTTGACGCAGTAGGAGCGGTGGCAGCGGAAGAACCCCTCGGCAGGCAGCCGGCTGACAAACTCGCTGATGGTCATGGTCATCACGTAGCGGTCATCGCGGGTGTAGACATAGGTAAGCTTCTCGTCGGCTTCCGCGTAGTAGATCTGCTCGCAGGGGGTGACGATGATGCGCTCCCCCTTCACCAGATTGACGGTGCGACTCTGCGCTGCCCCCGGCTCGCTCCCCTGCCCCGCCTGCGCCTTGCCCGCCTGCTCCAGCTTTTGCAGCAGGCTGATGAGGCGCGGCTCGTTGTAGGGTTTGAGGATGTAATCGAACGCCTCCAGCTCGAACGCCTCCACCGCGAACTCCTTGTAGGCGGTGACGAAAACGATGTGGGGCGGGTGACTCGACTTGTGCAGGTTCTTGGCCAGCAGCAGGCCATCGATGGAGGGGATCTGGATATCCAGAAACACCACGTCCACCTCGTGATCCTGCAGGTATTTGAACGCCTCCAGCCCATCCTCAAAGCTCGCCACTATCTCGATCTGGCTGTGCTGATTCACCAGATAGATGAGCTCCTCGCGAGCCAGATACTCGTCTTCCACAATGATCGCTTTCAGCATGACAACACCTCTCGCGGCACACACTTATCCTCAACCATGATGGCACTCAGCATGGCATCGACTCCTGATCCGGCAGATAGAAACTCACTTCGGTACCCGGCTCCAGCCGCTTGAGGTGCAGGCCATCGCCATAGAGCAGCTTGACCCGCTGATGCACGTTCATCAGGCCTATGCTGCGACTCTCCACCCGCCCGGCAGCCACCCCGTCGATCACCTCCTGACTGATGCCGTAACCTGTGTCCCGCACCGCCACCCGGATGCCGCCCGCCAGCTGTTTCACCTCGATGGTGACCCGGCCCGGCGCGCTGCGGGGCTGGATGCCGTGCAGGATGGCGTTTTCCACCAATGGCTGCAACAGCAGGCTCGGCACCTCGATATGCACGTCATCCACATCGAACACCACCTCCAGCTTGTCGCCAAAGCGGGCCTGCTCGATGGCCACGTAGTCGCGCACCTGCTGCAACTCCTCCTTGATGTCGATGAGGGTGTCACCCTTGTTGAGGTTGTAGCGCAGGTAATCCGCCAGATTGGCAATAAGCTGGCGCGCCTGCTGGGGCCGGATGCGGATCAGCGATGAGATGGCGTTGAGGGCATTGAACAGGAAGTGCGGGTTGATCTTGCTCTGCAGGGCGGTGAACTCCGCCTTGCGGGTCATCTCTTTCAACTGCTCGATGCGCGACACCTCCATCTGGGTGGAGATGAGTTGGGAGAGACCGACCGCCATCTCCCGCAGCGAACTGGTGATGCTGTGGGTGCGGCGGTAGTAGATCTTGAGGGTACCGCTAACGGCGCCGTTCTCCCGCAGCGGAATAATGATGACCGAGTGGAAGTCGGCCAGATGGTACTGGCGCAGATCGTTGTTGATGATGATCTGGTCAAGCAGCACCGCCTGCTGGGTCATGCCGCTGATGGCGTGGTGCTCCTCCAGCTCGTAGTAATCCTTGCCCACCCCGACATAGGCCAGCACGTCACGGGTGTCGGTGATGGCCACCGCGTCGGCACTGATCTCGCTGCGAATGATGGCGCAGACCTGGCTCAGGGAATGGCGGTCGATGTTCTGGAAGAAGGGCAGCGTCTTGTTGGCGATATCGAGCGCCAGCTTGGCCTGCTTGGCGGCAATCAGCTCCTTCTCGTCATCCAGATCCTGCACCAGCTTGATGATAAGGCCGATGCAGAGCGCCCCGGCGATCATCGGATAAGCGATGTGACTGACGATCTCGACGCCCACCTCGTGCGGCTCGGTCAGCAGCCAGATAAGCAGCATGGTGAGCCCTTCACAGAGCATTCCCGCCAGAATGCCGTAGAGCCAGAGCCGCGACTTGCGGCAGCGCAGGTGCAGCCAGGTGGCGAGCAGGCCGGCGATGATGCTGGCGATGAGGCACGGGATCGAGGTGTGGCCATCCATGTCGATGAGATAGCGGTGCAGACCGGAGATAACCCCGGCCGGAATGCCGACCCAGGGGCCAAACAGAATGCCGCCGGAGATAATGGCGATGATCCGCACGTTGACCAGCGCCCCCTCCACCGGAATGCCGGTGTAGGTACTGAACACCGCAAACAGACAGAAGATGGTGGCGACCAGCACCCGCTCTGCCGGTGTGTGATCCTGTTTCTGGAACAGCCGCTGGAACGGCCGGGTGCGGGTCAGGAAGAAGAGGGTCATCAGCATCAGCGCCGCCCGTTCGAACACCGCCAGCAGCATCATCTGATTTTCAAGCATCCAGACCCCCTCTTGTCACTCGTTCAACCCACAATCATCACCAAAAACCGGGGCCGGATAAACCAGCCCCAGCGACATCAACAATATTGGCCAGCTACCCAGCCGGAGGACCAGGCCCATTGGAAGTTGTAGCCACCGAGCCAGCCGGTCACATCCACCACCTCGCCGATGAAGTAGAGGCCGGGCACCTTGCGCGCCTCCATCGTCTTGGAGGAGAGCTCGTTGGTATCGACGCCACCCAGGGTCACTTCAGCAGTGCGATACCCCTCGGTGCCGTTGGGCAGGATCTGCCAGTCACCCAGCAGGTTGGCGATCGCCTCAAGTTCCCGCTCGTTGTACTGGCGCATCGGCTTGCTGACCAGCTGACCCAACTCCACCAGCTTGTCGACGAAGCGCTTGGGCAGCTCGCGCCCCAGCACGGTTTTCAGCTCCTGCGCCGGGTGAGCCTGCGCCCATTCACGCAGGGCAGCCGGAATATCCAGCTCCGGCAGCAGGTTGATGTGGATCTTCTCGCCGGCGTGCCAGTAGGAGGAGATCTGCAGGATGACGGGGCCGGAGAGGCCGCGATGGGTGAACAGCATCGCCTCCTTGAAGCGGGTGCCATCCTCGGCGGTCACCGATACCGGCAGGCTGATGCCAGCCAGATCGGCAAAGGCCTCTTTCTCCGCCTGATGGAGGGTAAAGGGCACCAGACCGGCGCGGGTCGGAATGACCTTGAGGCCAAACTGCTCCGCCAGCTTGAAGCCATAAGGGGTCGCCCCCAGCTTGGGCATGGAGAGGCCGCCGGTGGCGATGACCAGCGAGTGACAGCCGATCTCCCCCTTGCTGGTCGTCAGCACGAAACCCTCGTCCTGCTTGCTGACGGTGAGGATCTCGGTCTGGAACTGCAGGGTCACCCCGGCCCAGTCGCACTCGGTAAGCAGCGCATCGACGATCTCCTTGGCGCTTTCGAGACAGAACAGCTGCCCCAGGGTGCGCTCGTGATAGTTGACCCCGTGGCGATCCACCAGATCGATGAAATCCTGCTGGGTGTAGCGAGCCAGTGCCGACTTGCTGAAGTGGGGATTCTCCGACAGGTAGGCGTGAGCGCCAGCCTGATGGTTGGTGAAGTTGCAGCGACCACCGCCACTGATGAGGATCTTGCGGCCCGGCTTCTTGGCGTTGTCGAGCACCAGCACCGAGCGGCCCCGATAGCCTGCCTGCGCCGCACACATCAATCCGGCCGCACCGGCCCCGATCACCACCACATCGACCTGCTTCATCATCACTCACTTATCAAAATAGAAACGGCACCTGGCCAGAACCGTGATTGCCTCTGGCGGAACACAACCATAGTGGCTGCCAACCAGAATAAACAACGGCCCTTAAAAGGGCCGTTATTGTACTGGCTGAACACTAAGTGTCCACGACTATCAGGCGTTGCTGTCCATGATGCTGGCCGGAGCGCCCTTGGCCAGTTCGGCCAGCTCCTTGTCGATGAAGTAGAGGCCTTTGCCATCTTCACCCACCAGACCGAGACGATCGACGATGCTCTTGAACAGCTTCTCCTCTTCATGCTGCTCGGCCACATACCACTGCAGGAAGTTGAAGGTGGAGTAGTCCTGAGTAGTGAAGGCTACGTGGGCCAGACCATTGATGCACTTGGTGATGTGGTACTCGTGCTCCAGGGTGGTACGAAACACGTCGCCCAGCGACTTGAACTCGTGGGGAGGGGCATCGATTGCGCCCAGCTTGGGCATGGCGCCGGTCTCGCTCACGTAGGTGAACAGACGCTCCATGTGCTGGCGCTCCTCGACCGCGTGCTGGCGCAGGAAGGTGGCGGCCCCTTCAAAGCCCTTGTCTTCGCACCAGGCGCTCATCTGCAGATAGAGATTGGAGGAGTAGAACTCCAGGTTAATCTGCTCGTTCAACTTCTCGATCATGGCTTTGGCCAACATCTTGTTTCTCCTCAGTGATTTGGTATCGATTGTCGCCACACTCCGGCCATGAATCAACCCGCCAGAGAGAGGGGGATCCCGTTCCTGCCAACTCAGGGTGTCAGCTCGCCAAGGGAGGCGACATCCACCGGCGCACCGTAATCGACGCCCGGCAACTCGAAGCCGTTGAGCAGCATGAAATCCTGCCGCAGCCCGGCAAAATCCCCCAGCCCGTGGAAATTGTCCGGCGTCACCTTGGGCCAAAGCGCCGAAACTGCGGCCTGAATGGCCGGGTCAAGCTCGTGGTCATCCATCCGGATCAGCCGGTTACCGTCGGCCACCACCCCATTGGGTCCGTACATCTTGGCGGCGAACAGTCGCTGCATCTGCTCGATACAACCTTCGTGTACACCGCGCTCCTTCATCACCCCCATCAGCAAGCCGAGATAAACCGGCAGCACCGGAATATAGGCGCTCGCCTTGGTCACCAGCGCCTTGCAGACCGACACCCAGGCGTGGCCGCCAATCTCGGCCAGCTGCAGGTTGATGGTCTCGGCGGTGGCGTGCAGATGCTCCTTGGCATAACCGATGGTGCCGTCCCGATAGAGGGGATAGGTCGATTCCGGGCCGATGTAGGAGTAAGCGACGGTCTGCGCACCAGCGGCCAGACAGTCGGCCTGCTGCAACGCCTGCATCCAGAGCTGCCAATCCTCGCCGCCCATCACGGTGACGGTATCGCGGATCTCCTCCGGCGTGGCGGGCGCCAGCGACTGCTGCACCAGGGTATCGCGCTCCAGATCCAGCCCCCAGCCGCTGAACGGCTGGCCTGTGGTCTTGAGCACCGAGCGCACTTGCGTGCCATCGGGCAGCACCCGGATGCCGCTCGCGAGCGAATAGATCACCAGATCCACCTGCCCCAGCTGCTGGCGGATGGTGTCGATGGCCTGCTGGCGCATGCCGTCGGAGAAGGCATCACCGATCAGGTTGATGGCGATACGCCCCTCCTGCTCCGCCTCCTTGCGAAACCAGATGTTGTTGTACCAACCGGCGCTGCCCAGCCCCTTGTCGGAGGGGCCACGCTCGAACGAGATGCCAATGGTGTCGGCACCGGCACCAAAGGCGAGCGCAATGCGCGACGCCAGCCCGAACCCGGAGGAGGCCCCCAGCACCAGCACCCTCTTGGGCCCGTTGAACGGGCCGGCGGCCTTGATGCGTTCGATCTGCTGTTGCACGGCGGCGCGGCAGCCGATGGGGTGACAGTTGCGAGCTACGCAGCCCTGGATCTGCGGATAAATGATCATGAGAAGGCCTCCAAAGAAACTGGCTACAGCATAACCAAGTCGCGGGAGATTAACTTGATGCCGGATCTCTATCAGCAAGAAAACGGCAAGAAAAGCAGCAGGAAATGAGGCAGAAAAACAAAAGGGAGCACGTGGCTCCCCAAAGCGGTATTCAGATGCTTTTTGTTGTTTTGTGTTCATTGCGAAGCACGGGCACATCCTATGCCTCTCACCGGCTGCGGGCAATAGAGTGGGTGTGACCTGGCTCAAACTCCTGTTTAATTTACGAGCAAAAAGTGATTATTAATTGAGTTAATTGCAACCGTCAGCTGGAAATTAAACTCGTTCAAATCCCTAAACTGTGCCCAAGGCACCATTTTAGTTTCAGCAGAGATTGGTATAGTGAGTGAAGGATCGGTAAGGAGACATCCCATGAGTGGTACAACCTATTACAAGCACATTCTGGCCGCGATCGACTTGTCGGAAGATAACCGCAAGGTGATCGACAAGGCGGTGGACAGAGCCCGTTCCAACGGCGCCAAGCTGTCGGTTATCCATGTCGATGTGGACCTCAAGGATCTCTACACCGAGATGATCGATATCGACATCGACAACGTGCAGGATCAGGTGATCGCCGAAGCGAAAGAGAAGCTGGAGGCCTTCCTCGCCTCGGTGGACTACCCCATCGAGAAGAAGCTGGTCATCTGCGGCGATCTGAGCGAGCGGGTCAATCAGGCGGTCAAGGAGTACGAGATCGATCTGCTGGTGTGCGGCCATCGCCAGAGCTTCTGGAGCCTGCTCACCTCGAGCGCCCGTCAGCTGATGAATACCGTGCCGTGCGATCTGCTGGTCGTTCCCTTGCAGAAGTAATCAAACAGGCGTAGTGTGATTTACCATGAATATGACCTCATTCAATCACAACTACTGGTGGTGCTGCTCTTAAACAGGCGGCACCGCGTTTCTATTGTAAATTTCCCAAAGAAAACACCGTGACCGCCGAGAGGCGGTCAACTGTTTTTATCCCTTTGTCGCCTCCCGGCTCACCCAACTGGAGAGAGTGACATGCACAACCCTGTAATCCTGACTGGCGATCGTCCCACCGGCAAACTGCACATCGGCCACTATGTCGGTTCCCTGCGCCAGCGCGTCGAAGCCCAGCACCACTACCGTCAATTCGTGATGATCGCCGATCTGCAGGCACTGACCGACAACGGCCACAACCCGGCCAAGGTGACCGACAATGTGCTGGAGGTGATGGCCGACTATCTGGCGGTCGGCCTCGACCCGGCCAAGACCACCTTCTGTCTGCAGAGCGCCCTGCCCGCCCTCGCCGAGCTCACCTGCTACTACCTCAATCTGGTCAGCGTCGCCCGGCTGGAGCGCAACCCCACCGTCAAGGCGGAGATCCAGCAAAAAGGGTTCGAACGCACGCTGCCAGCCGGTTTTCTGGTCTATCCGGTGAGTCAGGCCGCCGACATCACCGCCTTTCGCGCCAGCCATGTGCCGGTCGGGGAAGATCAGCTGCCGATGCTGGAGCAGACCAATGAGATCGTCCGCCGCTTCAACTCACTGGTGGGCAAAGAGGTGCTGACCGAATGCCAACCGATCCTGAGCGACACCGGCCGCCTGCCCGGCATCGACGGCAAGGCCAAGATGTCCAAGTCGCTCGGCAACACCATCGAGCTCGGCATGTCGGCGGAAGAGGTCAAACAGGCGGTGTTCGCCATGTATACCGACCCCAGCCACCTCAAGGTGAGCGATCCGGGTCAGGTGGAAGGGAATACGGTGTTCGCCTATCTCGATGCCTTTCACCCCGACAAGGAGCTGGTCGCCGAGATGAAAACGCACTACCGGCGCGGTGGGCTGGGCGATATGCGCTGCAAACAGGTGCTGAACGACTGCCTGCAGACCCTGCTCGCCCCGATGCGAGAGCGCCGGGCCGCAGCAATCGCCGACAAGAAGATGCTGCTGGAACTGCTCTATCAGGGCACCGAGCAGGCCCGCATCATCACCGATGAGGTCTTGGCTGAGGTGAAAAGCGCCATGGGACTCGACTACTTCGCCAGCATCCGCTGAGTCGGCGTACCGAGCGCATCGGCGCCGTAGAGGTCGTACACCAGCTGGTGCAGCAGGCTCTTGAACCAGCTGATCGCCTCGTCATGGGCGGTCAGCGGGTGGCCCGCCATCAGATAGACGATGGGGATTTCCGGATCCAGCTGATGCATCCGCAGCGGGTAGTAGCGGCAGAAGTGGCGCCCGATCATCTCGGGCACCACCACCAGATAGCGGCCGGTCGCCATCAGCGGCGGCACCGCCATAAAGCTCGGTAACCTGACCCCCAGCTCCCGCTCCACCCCGAAGCGGGCCAGCCAGAGCTCCACCATCGCCTGGCTGTGGCCCCAGCTGGAGGTGTGGATATGAGGGCGGCTCACCAGCTCGACCGGAGTCAACAGATCGGGCAGCTCGCTGCCAAGGGGCGACAGGCAGACCAGCGGATTGCTGAACCACTCCTCGCGCCAGAGACGGGGCGAGAGGTGGTTGGCACCGGCAAAACCGATCACCAGATCCAGCTCCCCCTTCTCCAGCTCCCGCTCGTAGTCGCTGTCGGCCAGCTCGCACACCTCCAACCGACAGTGGGGCGCTGCGCGGAACAAGCGATCCACCAGCAGCGGCACCAGCCCGTGCTCTACCGAACCCGGGGTGGCGATGCGGAAGATCCGCCGCGCGCTGGCAGGTTCGAATCCCTTGGCCTGCCGCAACCCCTGCTCCAGCATCGCCAGCGCCTGCCGCACCGGCCCGGCCAACGCCTTGGCGCGCTCGGTCGGCATCATCTCCCGTCGGCTCATCACGAAGAGAGGGTCATCCAGCGCGATCCGCAACCGACCCAGCGCATGGCTGACGGTGGATTGGGAGAGATGCAGCCGCTCGGCGGCGCGGGTGACGTTGCGCTCTTGCATCAGCATGTCGAATACGGCGAGCAGGTTGAGGTCGAGGCGGGAGAGAGAGCTATCCATCGATATTAGCCATAGTTGAATGCCGACAATTCATTTTTACCATAGTAACAGATTACCTAGAATGCGCAGGCTTAATACATCGGAGATTAAAATGCGTAACTATCTGTTATTGCTGGCCATCGGCCTGCTGTGGGGTTCCCAGTTCATTTTCATGCACCAGGCCGTTGCCGAGCTGCCCCCCATTCTGGTGGCTGCGGGTCGTGCCCTGTGCGGCAGTCTGACCCTGGGTCTGCTCTGCCTGTTCATGCGTCTCAAGAGTGAAAACACCCCGTGGCGTACCTACATGCTGATCGCCCTGCTGGATGCCACCATTCCCTTCATCATGGTCGCCTGGGGCCAGCAGTATGTGGATAGCGCCATCGCTGCCGTGGTCATGGGTTGTATCCCGTTTGTGACCATTCTGGCTGCACCGCTGTTTATTTCTGGTGAAAGAATCACCAAAACCGGTCTGCTCTCCGTGATCATCGGCTTTGCCGGTGTGCTCACCCTGTTCTGGCCGAAACTCTCCCAGGGCATGAACGCCGGTCTGCTCGGTGCCATGGCCATACTGCTGGGCGCCAGCTGCTTCGCCATCGGTCTGCTGATGATCAAGCGCTTCGCCAAGGACCATCCGGTCGTGGTCGCCCGCAATATCCTGATCTCCTCGGCCACCCAGTTGCTGCTGGTCGCCCCCTTCATGGTTGACCTGAGCAGCCTGACCCTGCCGAGCAGCCAGGCCCTGAGCGCCATTACCGTGCTGGGTACCCTCTGTACCGGTCTGGTCTACTTCCTCTACATGGCGCTGATCCAGAAGGCCGGCCCGACTTTCGCCTCTTTCAGCAACTATCTGGTGCCGCTGTTCGGCGTGATGCTGGGCGCCCTGTTCCTCGGCGAGCAGATCCACCCCACCACCGGCGTGGCACTGGCCCTGATCCTCGGCTCGGTCGCCATGAACCAGTGGGCCCAGCAGCGTCGTGTACAGCGTGAGGCAACCCTATGTCAGGCATCTTGACCACCCTGTGCGGCGGTCTGGTCCTGATTGCCGGCTGGCAGTATCGCCAGCGACTGGCGGGCGTGCTGGGGCTGTTGATGGTACTGCTGCCCTGGTTCTTCGATAGCAAGCTGCAAGCCATGCTGAGCTATGCCCTGAATGCCTGAATCGCTTTTCTGAGTGTGTGAAGAGAGTTCATCTCTCCTGTTTTTTGGGACTGTTTTTAAAAAACCTCCGATTTGTCCCCCGCTACCGGCGCTCTGCGCCGGTTTTTTTATGCCCGTTTGCCGCCACTCACATCCGGTAGCGGTAGTCGATCCGCTCATTCTTGCGCGGGCCTGTGATCTGCCAGCTCAGCAGAAAACCGCCGTCAATCTCGGTCAGCTCGGCGCGGTAGTGATCCGCCCCGCACAGATGGGGCTCGGCGGTCAGCCAGCGGCCATCCCCTTGCGGCAGCAACTCGAACAACTCGACCGGCGCTTCATAACGCAGGTGAGAAAGACGGATCCCCTGCTCGCTACGTTGCCACCAGAAACGGTTGTGCATGGTGAGCACCCGACCATGGGTAGTGGTGTAGCTCCCCTGCTCGCTGAAGAGCCAGCCACCCTGATGATCGGTCACCGCCACAACCCCCTCGCCGCGACCATTCCAGTCGGTCGCCGACCCCTCGCCATTGCTGGCGGTAAAGCCAAATGCTCCGACCTGTGGTAATCGTGCCCATAAACGCTGGATTGCCGCTTCCATCTCGGCCATCATAGCCCCCTCAAAAATTGACAACTGATGACAAATCAACCACATGAACTACTTGATAGGGGTCACCCTGCTCTGGTCATTCTCCTTCAGCCTGATCGGGGTCTACCTCGCCGGTCAGGTGGATGCCTACTTTTCGGTGCTGACCCGCATCGCTCTCGCCAGTCTGGTGTTTCTGCCCTTCCTGCGCCGCCGCTGGCTGCGACCCGCTCTAGCAGGCAAACTGATGGCTCTCGGTGCCATCCAGCTCGGCATTATGTATCTCTTCTACTACCACTCCTTCCTGTTGCTGACGGTACCGGAAGTGCTGGTCTTTACCATCTTCACCCCCATCTACGTCACCCTGCTCCACGACCTGCTTGAGCGGCGCTTCAACCTCGCCTATCTGTGGGGAGCCCTGCTGGCCGTCGCCGGTGCAGCCGTGATCCGCTTTGACGGGCTGACCGAGAGTTATGCGCTGGGCTTTCTGGTGGTGCAGGGAGCCAACCTCTGCTTTGCCATGGGTCAGGTGGGCTACAAGGTACTGCTGGCGAGGGAGGCTGAGCAACCGCCACAGCTGGCGATTTTCGGCTGCTTCTATCTGGGAGCACTGGTGATCGCCCTGCCCGCCTGGTGGTTGCTGGGCAAACCCCAGTACCCGACCAGCGGGTTGCAGTGGGGCATTCTGCTCTGGCTCGGGGTGGGCGCTTCGGGGCTGGGCTACTTCCTGTGGAACAAGGGGGCAACGCTGGTCAGCAGCGGGGTGCTCGCCATCATGAACAATGCGCTCATTCCGGCCGGTCTGCTGGTCAATCTGCTGATCTGGGGCAAGGATACCGATCTGACCAGACTGGCCATCGGCGGCGTGCTGATGCTGGCATCCCTCAAGGTGTGCCAGCATCGCAAGGTCACTTCATCCTGAGTGGCAACTAGCCTACGACGGCGTTGCGCTCCCGTCTGGCCTGACCGTGGCAGGTGGCCAGACGGGCCAGCAGATGGTCAAGCTGCTCGCCGGGCTGGCTCTGTACCAACCCGATACTGACGGTCACCGGCCGCTGTGGCAGCAGGCTGGCGTCGGCAATCTCGAGGCGCAGCCGTTCGGCAATCTCCAGCCCCTTCATTCGCTCGGTGCGGGAGAGCATCAGAATAAAGCCATCTTCATCCCAGCGGGCGAAGGGATCTTCGCGGCGCAACTCGTGACGCACGATGCGCGCCAGTTTGGCCAGCATGGCGTCACAGGCAGCCTCGCCAAAGAGCTGGCGGATTTTGGCCATGTGATCGACCGAAAATTGCAGCAGACTGAAGCTTCCTCCCTCGGCCAACAGCCTCTCCTCCAGCAGTTGCTCGAAGCGGCTGCGACTCTCCAGCCCGGTCAGCGGATCGGTGCCGTGCCGCTCCTCCACCAGCACGACGGCGGGATCGAGATGGCGCACCACGCCAAGCAGATGGCCCCGCTCGTCACGGCGGATCCGCTCTTCCAGCCGGATGTAGTGGCCGTGGTGGTGAAGAATGCGATATTCGAGGCGCAGACCGCTGCTGCGGCCGCTCTGGCAGGCGCTCAGGGCATCAGCCAGCCGGGCAACGTCATCGGGATGCACCCGCTCCAGCCAGCCGAGATCATCCGGCCAGCTATCGCCAAGCCCCAGCAGGCGCAGGCAGGAGGGGTCGCGGCGCAGTCCCTGTTGCGGAGACCAGGTCCAGATCCCCGCCTCCAGCAGCGCCATGGCATCGAACAGCAGACCCGGATCAAGCCGGGCGGTGACATCCACCAAAGGTGTCTTGAGCATTTCCATGGGGCACCTCGAAACCGAATCTGAAGAGCTGATTCATAAGTAACATTGGCCATGGCGGCGAGCAACAGGGTCAGCTCGCTTTTCCGTGATAACCCTCCATCAGGGTCTGCCAGTTGTCCGGTACGAAGTGAAAACTGGTGTGCAGTTGAGACTCCTTGTTGAAGGAGCGCAACAGCCGCTCCAGATTGCCTTTCTGCCACTCACCGGGGGAGCGGATCGCCCCCTTGTCGAAGTCGATCACCCACACCTTCTCATCCTGATCGAGCAGCAGGTTGTGGCTGTTGAGATCGGCGTGGTAAACCCCGGCATCGTGCAGCTGACGCACCGTCTGGCCAATCTTGTACCACACCTCGCTGGCAACCGGCCCCTGCTTGAGCAGGGCGACCATGTCCTTGGCACCGCGAATACGCTCGATCAGGATGTCGGCGCGATAAAATGGGCCCTGTTTGGCCATCCGCGCACCGAACGGACGCGGCACCGGCAACCCCAGCTCGCACAACTTGGCCAGCAGGGTGTATTCCGCCATGGCGCGGCTCGATTCGACCCCTTCGAACCAGAAGCGATCCCGCACCACCTTGCCCACCATGCCGCCACGATAGTAGTGGCGCAGCACCAGATGGCGGGACTCATCCTTGACGAACCAGGTCACGCCGCGACCGATGGAGGTTCCCACCACCTGACGGTTGTTCTGCCACCAGGCCGGTTCGAATAACTGGGAAGTGGGGTCGCGAAAGGCCCCTTCGGCGAACCAGCAAACCTGGTTGTGTTCGGTCTGTATCAGCATCATGAAGATCCCGCTCGGTGGGTCGTTGATCGCCCCTGTTTATGGGCGATGAGGCTGCGACTGTGGCATGCCCGCAACATGTGCCAGCCATGGCGGCTATTCCGGTGGCAAAGCCCGGCTGACGATTGCGCGCAATTTTACAATCCACAGGGGAGTTTGCATAATGCCATCCACCCTTTTTGCCAGCCGTGCGCCACATCATGCCGCTATTTCAAACGCCTCCCTCCTCCATCTGCATTCTGCGGCTCTCCGCCATCGGCGACTGCTGCCACGCGCTGGCACTGGTACGGGTCATCCAGCGGGAGTGGCCGCAAACCCGCATCACCTGGATCACCGGAAAAATCGAGGCAACCCTGTTTGCCGATCTGCCCGGTGTCGAAGTGATCGCCTTCGACAAGAGCAAGGGGTGGCGCGGCTATCGCGACCTGTGGCAGACCCTCAGGGGACGTCAGTTTGATGCCCTGCTGCATCTGCAGGCGGCCATGCGCGCCAGCATCGCCACCCTCGGCATCAAGGCCAAGGTCAAACTCGGGTTTGATCGGGAGCGGGCCAACGACGGCCAGTGGCTGTTCACCAACCACAAGGTGCCCTCGCCCGCCTCTCCCCACGTGCAGGACGGTTTCCTCGCCTTTGCCAAAGAGCTCGGCATCAAGGATCTGACCCCGGATTGGCAGCTGCCCATCAGCCCCGAACACCAAGCCTGGGCGAAAGAGAAGATTGGTGGCAAACCGACCCTGCTGATCTGCGCCGCCGCCAGCAAGGCGTTCAAAAACTGGACGGCTGCGGGCTATGCCGCACTGGCGGATCACGCCGCCAGCAAGGGCTTTCAGGTCTATCTCTGTGGCGGGCCTGCCAAACTGGAGCGGGATCTGGCTGCCGACATCCAGCGCTTAAGCCAGAGCAAACCGGTCGATCTGGTGGGGCAAACCAATCTCAAGCAGCTATTGGCGCTGATTGGTGAGGCGAGTCTGGTGCTGGCCCCCGACACAGGCCCAACCCATATGGCCACCATTGTCGGCACACCGGTCATCGGTCTCTATGCCCACCACAATCCGGCCCGCACCGGCCCCTATCTCTGCCGGGATTATGTCGTCAGCGCCTATCAGACCCTGATTGAGCAGGAGACCGGCAAACCGCTGGCCGAGCTCGGCTGGCGCACCCGCCTCAAGGATCCCGATGCCATGAGCAAAATCACCAGCGAGCAGGTCATCGCCGCCTTCGATCGCCTCTGCGCCGATCGCCATCTGCCTGACTGAAAGCAGCTCGGAAATCCCGAGCTGTGAGGCAGGGATAACCTGATGGCCCCATGCCGGAGCGACAGGCAGAATAACGGCCGATGTGGGTTACGCTCCCGCAACAAGCTACGAACACTTTGATCGGCCGGAATATGATTCCGGCCGTTTTTTTATTCGCCACCTTCTGTTAAAATTCGCCGCCTTTACATCCCCCTGATCCAAGAATTTATCCGCATCATGCGTTTGGCTGTCTCCCTTTCGGGCACAAGACGGCGGCCTCTGCTACAACCAAAATGCGGGTTCCGATTAAAGGTAATAACATGGCGCAACAAGGCACTCTCTATATCATCTCCTCCCCGAGCGGCGCAGGTAAGTCCAGTCTGCTCAACGCCTTGCTGACCAACCACAATCAAGCTGGCAAGATGCAGCTGTCGGTCTCCCACACCACACGCGCCACCCGTCCCGGCGAAGAGCACGGCGTCCACTACCACTTCGTCAAGGTGGAAGAGTTCAAGGAGCTGATCGAGCGCGGCGATTTTCTGGAGTGGGCCGAGGTATTCGGCAACTACTACGGTACCTCCCGCGCCGCCATCGAAGCCTGTCTGGCGCAGGGTATCGACGTATTCCTCGACATCGACTGGCAGGGCGCCCGCCAGATCCGCGAATTGATGCCGACCAAGTCCATCTTCATCCTGCCTCCCAGCCGTGAAGAGCTGGAACGCCGCCTGATTGGCCGCGGTCAGGACAGCGCAGAAGTGATCGCCGGCCGGATGGCAAAAGCCATTGCCGAAATGGTGCACTACGACGAATATGACTACGTGATTATCAATGAAGAGTTCGAGCAGGCACTGTTCCAGCTCAGAGCCATTATTGAGTGCCAACGGCTGGAGATGCGTCATCAACAGCAGGCACAACAAAACTTGCTGCAACAGTTACTGGCAGAATAAGCCAAAAACGAGTAAACTTTTGCGTCATTTTTAAACACCGCTTTTCTAAACACAGAAAGCCCACATAACTGGAGTCCTGCATGGCACGCGTTACTGTAGAAGATGCTGTAAAACAGGTTGGTAACCGTTTTGACCTGGTGCTGGTCGCCGCACGCCGCGCCCGTCAAATCGCGGTTCAAGGCAAAGATCCGCTGGTTGAAGAAGAGAACGACAAGCCGACCGTGATCGCCCTGCGTGAGATCGAGCTGGGTCTGGTGAACAACCAGGTAATGGACACCCAGGACCGCTACGAGCAGCAAGAACAGGAAGCCGCCGAGCTGGCTGCTGTTGCTGCCATCGCCGAAGGCCGCGGTTAAGTCACTCTTTCCCCATAGTCGGCACCCGCCCGGGTGCCGACTGTTCATCCCCATTTACAACCGCTCGAAAACCTCGCAAACTCAGGTCTACACGCTCAACTCCACGAATTGCCGTTTCACCGCTGCGGGGACTGTCTTGTATTTATTTGAAAATCTTAAAGAAATAGCCAGTTCCTACCTGCCTCCAGAGCAGGTCGAGAAGCTCAGGCAAGCCTATGTGGTGGCCCGTGATGCCCACCAGGGACAGATGCGTTCCAGTGGCGAGCCCTATATCACCCACCCCGTCGCCGTAGCCCGAATTCTGGGTGATATGCGCCTCGATCATGAAACCCTGATGGCCGCCGTGCTGCACGACGTCATCGAGGATACCCCGATCACCAAGGCCGATCTGGCCGAACAGTTTGGCGATGCGGTCGCCGAGCTGGTAGCCGGGGTCTCCAAGCTCGACAAGCTGAAGTTTCGCGATCGCAAAGAGGCCCAGGCCGAGAACTTCCGCAAGATGGTGATGGCGATGACCCAGGATATCCGGGTCATTCTGATCAAGCTGGCCGACCGCACCCACAATATGCGCACCTTGGGCTCTCTGCGCCCTGACAAGCGCCGCCGCATCGCCCGGGAAACCCTCGAAATCTTCGCCCCCATCGCCAACCGCCTCGGTATTCACACCATGAAGAACGAGCTGGAAGAGCTGGGCTTCGAGGCGCTCTATCCGATGCGCTCCCGCGTGCTGCGCGAATCGGTGCGCCGCGCCCGTGGCAATCGCCGCGAGATCATCGACTCCATCCAGAGCGAAATCAGCGGTCGTCTGAAAGAGGCGGGGATCGAGCATCAGGTCAGTGGCCGCGAGAAGAACCTGTTCTCCATCTACAACAAGATGGAGAAAAAAGAGCTGCAATTTCATGAGGTAATGGATATCTACGCCTTTCGGGTAAAAGTGAAGGACATAGATACCTGTTACCGGGTGCTGGGGCAGATGCACAGCCTCTACAAGCCGCGCCCCGGCCGCTTCAAGGATTACATCGCCATCCCCAAGACCAACGGCTACCAGTCGCTGCACACCTCGCTGGTGGGGCCGCACGGGGTACCGGTGGAGGTGCAGATCCGCACCGAGTTTATGGATCAGATGGCCGATAAAGGGGTTGCCGCCCACTGGGCCTACAAGCAGGATGGCGACAGTTCGGGTACTACCGCCCAGATCCGCGCCCAGCGCTGGATGCAGAGCCTGCTGGAATTGCAGCAGAGCGCTGGCAGCTCGTTTGAATTTATCGAGGGGGTCAAAACAGACCTCTTCCCCGACGAAATCTACGTCTTTACCCCCGAGGGGCGCATCATGGAGCTGCCCGCCGGCGCCACACCGGTGGACTTTGCCTACACGGTGCACACCGACATCGGCCACGCCTGCGTCGGTTCGCGGGTCGACCGCCACCCCTACCCGCTCAGCAGCCCGCTGCACTCGGGCCAGACGGTGGAGATCATCACGGCGCCGGGCGCCCGTCCCAACGCAGCCTGGCTCAACTTCGTAGTGACCACCAAGGCGCGCTCCAAGATCCGCCAGTTCCTCAAGAATCTGCGCACCGAAGAGTCGGTGGTGCTGGGTCGTCGCCTGCTCAACCATGCGCTGGGCGCCAAGAATATCGAAGACATCCCCGAGCCGCGCATCAAACAGGTGCTGGCCGATACCAAGCACGAGAACCTGCAAGGCCTGCTGGCCGATGTGGGCCTCGGCAACGCCATGAGTGTCATGGTGGCGCGCCGCATGCTGGGGGATGAACTGCCGCCGGAAGAACAGCCCAAAACCAGCAGCAAGAAGATGCCGATCAAGGGTGCCGACGGCATGCTGGTCACCTTCGCTAACTGCTGCCGTCCGATCCCGGGGGATGCCATCATCGCCCACATCAGCCCCGGCAAGGGTCTGGTGATCCACCAGGAAGCCTGTCGCAACATCAAGGGCTACAGCAAGGAGCCGGACAAGTACTTGCCGGTACAGTGGGAAGTGGACAAGGAGCAGGAACAGGAGTTCCGCACCGGCATCAGCATCGAGATCATCAATCATCAGGGTGCGCTGGCCGAGCTGGCCAACGTGATTGCCGCCACCGGTGCCAACATTCACGCCATCAGCACCGAAGAGAAGGATGGCCGGGTCTATCAGGTGAGCCTGCTCATCACCACCAAGAGCCGTATCCATCTGGCCAACATCATGCGCAAGATCCGCGTCATGCCCAACGTGCTCAAGGTGAGCCGGCAAAAGAACTGATCACACAGGCGGCGCAAGCCGCCTGCTGCTTTTTAAGAGACAACCATGACCCCCGAACGCTTCAAGCGCATCACCGATATGCTGGCCCAGCGTCAGCTCGATTTGACCGTCTGCATGGAAGAGGTACATAAACCTCACAACCTGGCCGCCATCGTGCGTACCGCCGATGCCATCGGCATCCACCGGGTACATGCAGTCTGGCCCAAAACCTGGATCCACAAGCGCAAGGGCACCGCCCGCGGCAGCCAGAACTGGGTGGATGTAAAACTGCACCCGGATATCGGCAGCGCAGTCGCCGAGCTGAAAGCCTCCGGCATGCAGATCCTGGCAACCCATCTCTCCGACAGCTCGGTCGATTTTCGCGCCATCGACTACACCAAACCGACCGCCATTCTGGTGGGACAGGAGAAACACGGCATCGGTGAAGAGGCGCTGGCCCTGGCCGATCACCATATCGTCATTCCCATGGTGGGCATGGTGCAGTCCCTCAACGTCTCGGTGGCCGCAGCCGCTATCCTCTACGAGGCGCAGCGCCAGCGCGAGCAGGCCGGTTGCTATCAGCGCGGCTGTCCGCTCACTCCGGAGGAGCAAAACAGCATCCTGTTCGAGGGTGGATATCCCATCTATGCCCAGCTCTGCAAAGAGAAAGAGATGCCCTACCCCCAGCTCGGCCCTGCCGGTGAAATCCTGGCAGACGAAGAGTGGTGGCAACGGATGCAGCTGACCCGTAAAGGCTGGGCCCAGCAGAGTGAGCAGGACGACCAACAGGAGGAGTGATGGAGAACCCTTTTGGCAGCTGGCTGGAATCGCAAATCATCCGGGATCACCTGACCAACCCGAACATAGAGACCGGCGACTACAGCTACTACTCCGGCTACTACCACGGCAAGCCGTTCGAGGATCACTGTGTCCGTTATTTACTCGGGGATGGCTCGACCAGAGCAAGCTGGGACAGCGGCGAGTGGGGTACAGAAGTAGACCGCCTGATCATCGGCAAGTTCTGCTCCATCGCCTCGGGCGCCACCTTCATGCTGGCAGGCAATCAGGGCCACCGGCTGGATTGGGTCTCCACCTTCCCGTTCAACCCCGATACCTTTGGCAAAGGGGCCCGTAGTGGCTTTCTGCGCAAAGGAGATACCCGGATCGGCAACGATGTCTGGATCGGCTCGGAAGCGATGATCATGCCCGGCATCACCATAGGTGATGGCGCCGTTATCGCCACTCGTACCGTGGTGACCAAGGATGTGGCCCCTTACACCATAGTCGGCGGCAATCCGGCCCAACCGATCCGCCGCCGTTTCAACGATGAGCAGATCGCCATGCTGCAAGAGATGCAGTGGTGGGACTGGCCTCTGCCCACACTGCAAAGCGCCATGTCGCTGCTCTGTTCCGGCGACATCGCAATGCTTTATCAATACTGGCAAACGGAGTGTGCCTGATGAAATCCCTCTCGATCCCCCTGTTGGCCCTGACCCTGTTTTCTGCCGGAGCCCTTGCCGTGACCAATCCCTATGCGCTGACCAGCGAAGCCGATGTGCCCACCCTCTACCAGCAAACCCTGCCCGACTTCTGGCGCCAGCATGCCATAGAAGGAGAGTTCAAGGGCAAGGATGGCGTCGCCATCCGCTATGCCGCGCTGCGGCAGGAGAAGGTTGATCGCGCCATCCTGATCGTCAACGGCCGGGTAGAAAGCTACCTCAAGTATCAGGAGCTGGCGTGGGATCTCTGGCGCCAGGGCTACAGCCTCTACCTTATCGACCATCGTGGTCAGGGGATGTCCGGCCGCATGCTGAGCGACCATGACAAGGGATATGTCGACCAGTTCGACGATTATGTCGTCGATATGAAGCAGTTTCACGACCAGATAATCATGGCGGACAAGCCCGCCAAGCTGTTCCTGCTGGCTCACTCCATGGGGGGGGCCATCTCGGCCCGCTATCTGGAGCGCTGGCCCGATGATATCCGTGCCGCCGTGCTCTCCTCCCCCATGCTGGGCATCAATCTGGGCGGCCTGCCCAAATGGCTGGCCAAGGGACTGGCCACCACCATAGGCACAGTCGGCGGCTGGTTTGGCGAACCACCCTATGGGCCGGGTCAGGGCCCCTATCAGGATCATGGCTTTGCCGATAACGAGCTGACTCACAGCCACTCCCGTTATCAGGCTTTCCGCCAGATTTATGAGCAGCACCCGCAGATCAAGCTGGGAGGGGCGACTGCCCACTGGATTTATCAGGGGATCACCGGTGCCGATGCCGCCATCGCCGATGCGGGCGCCATCAAGACGCCGCTGCTGCTACTGCAGGCTGGCAACGACAGCGTGGTGGACAACGTAGCGCAGGATGTGTTTTGCACCAAAGCCAACTGCGAAGGGAGCAAACCGCTGCGGATTGAAGGGGCCTGGCACGAGCTCTTCATCGAATCCGACGACAAGCGCCAGCCCGCGCTGACCGCCATGCTCGATTTCTTCGCCCGCTACTAGGCTGGCTATTTTTTGTAACCCTAAATAAATGGGGTGACCATGCAGGCTGGGGTAAACTGCCCCCGCTTTCAATTGATGCCGAGGTAAAGATGTTCAAGGTAGTTGTATCCGATCTCGATGGAACTCTGCTCAACAAGCAGCACCAGATCTCCTCCCGTACCCGGGAGACCGTCCGCCGTCTGGTTGAGCAGGGCGTGAAATTCGTGGTCGCCACCGGCCGTCACCACGTCGATGTACGCAGCTTCCGCGATGCGCTCGGTCTGGATATCTACCTTATCACCTCCAACGGCGCCGTGGTGCATGACAAACAGGGCAAACTGGTGTTCAACCAGCCGCTGCCGACCGACATCGCCGCCGAGCTGGTTGCGCTCGAACGTGACCCATCCATCCATCTCAACGTCTATCAGGGCGATGACTGGGTGGTCGAGGAGGAGCTGCCCTGGTTGCTGCAATTCCACGACGAGTCCGGCTTCACCTATCGTCTGGTCGATGACCTGAAACAGGAGTCGATGGAGCAGATCAACAAGGTCTTCTACATCGGCGACCACGAGAAGCTGCTGAAGATCGAGGCGCACCTCAACCAGCACTACGGCGACCAGCTCAACGTCACCTTCTCCCTGCCGGACTGCCTCGAAGTGATGCACGCCGGCGTCCACAAGGGCAATGCCGTGCGCGCCGTACTGGAGCAACACGGGCTGGAGATGTCCCAGGCCATCGCCTTCGGTGACGGCATGAACGACTTCGAAATGCTGAGCATGGTGGGTCGCGGCATCGTCATGGGTAACGCCCACGACCGCCTGAAAATGGCACTACCGGAGCATGAGCAAACACTCACCTCCGATGAAGATGGTGTTGCCGTCTATCTGGAGCGTTGTTTCGAACAGGAACCGGTCACCAGCTAAATAAAAACGGGAACCATCGGGTTCCCGTTTTTATTACTTCCGCCGAAAGCGCTGGTTGTCACCGCCGTGGCACTGCCAGAGGATCAGGGGAGTGCCATTAGCGCTTCCCCCCTGAGCAACATCCAGACAGAGCTTGCTGCTGCGGCTCATAAGCCGATCTCGCTCCCAGCGCCACTGCTGGTTATCGCCACCATGGCAATCCCAGGCAATCACCTTGGCACCGGCATCGCGGCCGCCACCGGCAACATCCAGACACTTGTCGCCAACCCTTATGGCATTGCCATCAAGACGAAAACGCTGGTTATCCCCACCGTGACAATCCCATAGCTGCAAGCGGTTGCCATTACGCACACCACCTGCAATATCGAGACATTTGCCATTGGCTGCCACGATTTGCCCGCCATGCTCTTCCCGGGCGCGAGCCTCTTTCTTTTCCTGCTTGTGGCCGTAATACGCAGCGGCACCGATGGCGCCAATCACCACAGTGCCCAACAGCAGATCAGAAGAGTCGAGATTCTGGCACCCTCCCAAAGAGAGCGACAGACACGCAGCAATCAGAGGTGACGGGCGAATCATTCAATCCCCCCGACCAGAAAGCTCTGGTTGGCCCCACCGTAACAGTCAGCCAGACGCAGAGGCGTATTCGCAGAGTGACGTCGGCCAGCGACATCCAGACAACGGGAGACCTTGCTGTTAAAGAGTTTGTCCTCCTGCCACACCCACTGCGCATGGCCATCACAGGGCGCCAACATCAGCTCATTGCTGTTCTTGGCCTGCAGGCAGGTCTGCTGCAACTTCAACTCGCCAAGATCCCACTCCAATGGTTGTGCATCTTTATCAGTGCAAACCTGTGTCACCGCCTGCTGGCGGGCAATGCCGACACAAAAACCATTGTTGGTCAGCAAAAGTGAGGGGGCTGACTCGCTCTGCGGATGGGCAACCACGATCGTGCTCAGCATCTCATCGGTCGATGGCGGTTTAAGGGTACACCCGCCCAGTACCATGGCCGCCATAAGTGCGGGGTAGCGGGAGAAAATCGAAATTCTGTTATGCATAAAAACAAGCCTGAAAGAGGTCTGTGACATCCGGTCACCAAGGACTCCAGCTGGCAGGATAACTGAAGAGAGGGCAAGACTGTCCGGATAGAGTGTAAACAGACGTTACAGCAACGTGGAAAACGAGGATAGGAGCGGCAGAAAGCAAAAAACCTCGCCGAAGCGAGGTTTTTCAGAATGTGGTCGGTGATAAAGGATTCGAACCTTTGACCCTCTGGTCCCAAACCAGATGCGCTACCGGGCTGCGCTAATCACCGAGAATATTTTGTCTTACAAAAAACAAAGACGACCTGATGGTCATCCTCGTTATACAGCAAGTATGGTGCGAAGAGAGGGACTCGAACCCTCACACCCGGGGGGCACTAACACCTGAAGCTAGCGCGTCTACCAATTCCGCCACCTTCGCGTACCTGACAAGCTGTAAAATGGGGTGGCTGATGGGGCTCGAACCCACGACAACCGGAATCACAATCCGGGACTCTACCAACTGAGCTACAGCCACCACAGCTGTTTTCGTTCTACAACAACGCCCGTTTAACCGGCGCACTTTGGATGGTGCGCCCGACAGGATTCGAACCTGTGACCTCTGCCTCCGGAGGGCAGCGCTCTATCCAGCTGAGCTACGGGCGCTACGCTGTCGAACGGGGCGCAATATTAATGATGGGGGGCATGCTTGTCTACACTTTTTTTGTCCCTTTGCGCCAAGCGTTGTTTTTTCAAACAAATAGCGCGTTTTTGGCTCATTTTTCCCCCAACAACACACCCGCTGGTTCGCCTGGATGATCGCTTTCGGCGCTATTTTCCGTATTAACCATGTTGCCGCCTTGACTTGATCTCTTCCCCACCTAGAATGAATGAACGTTCATTCACGAGTTCATTCTGATGAGTCACGACAAGAAAGAGATCATCTTCAATGCCGCCCATGAGGTGCTGGGTGAACGGGGTTTTCATGGCCTGTCGATCGCCGAAGTCGCCAAGAAAGCCGGCGTCGCTGCCGGCACCATCTATCGCTACTTCAATGACAAGGATGATCTGATTCGACAGTTGCATCAGCACACGATATTGCAGTGCGTACCGCTGGTCATAAGAGAAGTGAATTTCAATGAAGTTTCATTTCAACAATTTCGACAATTATGGCTCAATATTCATGCCATTTTTGTGAACGAACCCAACGCTCTGAAATGCAAATTACAGTATGAGAGCTCGCCCCTCGGGGCCGAGCTGGCCACCAATCCTGTTCTGCTGTCGGCATGGGAGCCACTGGACAGATTTTTTGAGCGAGGTGTTGAGCAAGAATTGTTTATTGATTTACCGATACGAGCACTCCAGGTATTGAGCCTGGACAGTGTGGTACACCTGGCCCTGCAGTGCGGGGTTCACAAGATCACGCTGACCGAACAGCAGTTGGAAACTGTTATTCGTGCCAGCTGGAATGCAATTTTATCTCCCAATACTTCCACCTCAGGAGCCTGTTCATGAAAAAGTGGATGGCCATTATGTTGCTGATAGCGATCGCCTTGTTTGGCAGCGTCATCGGCTTCAACTTGTTTAAACAGAAGATGATCGCCAAATACATGGCCAACCGGCCGGAGCCAGACTTCCCGGTAACCGCGATGGTCACCAAGGCGCAAGACTGGATCCCGACCATCGAGGCGATCGGCTTCATCGAGCCGAATCAGGGGGTTACCCTCTCGACCGAGCTGGCCGGTACCATTGATGCCATCACCTTCGAATCAGGCAAGCCGGTCAAGGCTGACCAGCTGCTGCTGAGCCTCGACTCCAGCGTGGAGAAAGCCAATCTGCGCGCCTCTCAGGCCAAGCTGCCGGCGGCAAAAGCCAAATTCGACCGCTTCCAGAACCTCTACAAAACCAGTTCCATCTCCAAAGAGCAACTGGATGAGGCGGAAGCAGCCTATCGTTCGCTAGAAGCGGATATCGAGAGTCTGAAGGCGACCATTGCCCGCCGTGAAGTCCGCGCCCCCTTCAGCGGCGTGGTCGGTCTGCGCAATGTGTTCCTCGGTCAGTACCTGCAACCGGGTACCGATATCGTGCGTCTGGAAGACACCAGCGTGATGCGTCTGCGTTTCACCGTACCCCAGACCGATATCTCCAAAATCAAGCTGGGCCAGATCATCAAAATCAATGTGGATGCCTATCCCCAGACCCAGTTTGATGGCCATATCACCGCCATCGAGCCTGCCGTCAACTACCAGAGCGGCCTGATCCAGGTGCAGGCAGATATCCCGAACAACGATGGCCAGCTCCGCTCCGGCATGTTTGCCCGCGCCAGCATCATCCTGCCTACCGTACAGAACCAGATCGTGGTGCCACAGTCTGCCATCTCCTTCACACTCTACGGTCAGAACGTCTACGTGCTCAAAGAGAGCGAAGAGACCGACAAAGAGGGCAAGAAGGTGATGGTCAAACGCGCCAAGCAGGTAGTCGTCAAGGCGGGTGAGCGCCGTGGCAATGACGTGCACGTGCTCTCCGGCATCCAGGCTGGCGACGAGATCGTACTGTCAGGCCAGGTTCGTCTGAGCAATGACACCAAGGTGCATGTGGTCGAGAACGATGCTCTGGCCGTTCCGGCACAAACCCCGATGCTGTAAGCGCGGAGATCTGCGATGCGATTTACTGACATATTCATAAAACGACCCGTGCTGGCAATCTCGCTCAGCTTCCTGATCGCCCTGCTGGGCTTTCAGGCAGTCTTCAAGATGCAGGTACGGGAATACCCCGAGGTGACCAACACGGTGATCACGGTCAGCACCAGCTATTACGGTGCCAGTGCCGACCTGATCCAGGGGTTCATCACCCAGCCGCTCGAACAGGCGGTCGCGCAAGCCGACAACATCGACTTCATGACCTCCTCCAGCCAGCTGGGCAGCTCCACCGTCACCGCGTACATGAAGCTCAACACCGACCCGAATGCCGCGCTGTCCGACATCCTGGCCAAGGTCAACTCGGTGCGCTCCCAGTTGCCCAAAGAGGCGGAAGACCCCTCGGTCACCTCCTCCACCGGTTCAACGACAGCGGTGCTCTACCTCGGTTTCACCAGCCCGGAGCTCAACTCCAGCCAGATCACCGACTATCTGGAGCGGGTTATCAAACCGCAGCTCTTTACCGTCGGCGGGGTCTCCAAGGTTGACCTCTACGGTGGTGTGAAGTTTGCGCTGCGGGTATGGCTGGATCCGGCCAAGATGGCGGCGTTCAATCTGACCGCCAGCGACGTGATGACAGTGCTCAACAGCAACAACTATCAGTCGGCCACAGGTCAGGCGACCGGTTACTTCACCCTCTTCAACGGCAATGCCGAAACGCAGGTCGGTGATATCGAAGAGCTGAAGCGTCTGGTGGTAGCCAGCCGTGACAGCAAGGTGATCCGTCTCTCCGACATCGCCAAGGTCACGATGGAGAAGAGCCACGACGTCTACCGCGCCAGCGCCAACGGCCGTGAAGCCGTGGTTATGGCGGTCAACGCCGCACCGACTGCCAACCCCATCAACATCGCCCACGATGTACTGGAGCTGCTGCCGAGTTTGAAGCGCAACATGCCGAGCACCATGCAGGTGAACGTGCTGTATGACTCCACCATCGCCATCAACGAATCGATCAGCGAGGTTATCAAGACCATTCTGGAAGCGGCCGCCATCGTACTGGTGGTGATTACCCTGTTCCTGGGCTCGTTCCGCGCGGTCATCATCCCGATCATCACCATCCCGCTCAGTCTTATCGGCGTGGTGATGATGATGGATATGTTCGGTTTCTCGATAAACCTGATGACCCTGCTGGCGATGGTATTGGCCATCGGTCTGGTGGTGGATGACGCCATCGTGGTGCTGGAGAACGTGGACCGCCACATCAAGGAGGGTGAAGAGCCCTTCCGGGCAGCCATTATCGGTACTCGCGAAATCGCCGTGCCGGTTATCGCCATGACGGTCACCCTAGCGGCGGTATACGCGCCGATCGCCCTGATGGGGGGTATCACCGGCTCGCTGTTCAAGGAGTTTGCCCTGACCCTGGCGGGCGCCGTGTTCGTTTCGGGCATCATCGCCCTGACCCTGTCGCCGATGATGTGCTCCAAGATGCTCCGGGCCAACGAAACGCCAAGCAAGTTCGAGAGCACTGTCCACCACCTGCTGGAGCGGATGACCGAGCGCTATGACCGCATGCTGCATGCCGTGATGCAAAAACGCATCGTGGTAGTGCTCTTTGCCATCATCGTCTTTGCCAGCCTGCCGCTGCTGTTCAAATTCATCCCGAGCGAACTGGCACCGTCGGAAGATAAAGGGGTAATGGCGGTACTGGGGACTGCCCCCTCCAACGCCAACCTGGACTACATCGAAAACACCATGGCGGACGTGAACAAGATCCTGGATGAGCAGCCGGAAATCGCCTACTCACAGGTATTCTCCGGTGTATTCAACTCCAACCAGGCGTTCGGTATCGCCTCCATGGTGCCCTGGAGCCAGCGTGAAGCGAGCCAGAAAGAGGTGCTGGATCGCGTCGCCAAACTGGTGAAAGACATCCCGGGTATGGCCATCACCACCTTCCAGTTCCCTGAACTGCCGGGTGCTTCCAGCGGTCTGCCGATCCAGTTCGTCATCACTACCCCGAACAGCTTCGAAAGTCTGTTCCTGGTGGCTGGCGAGATGCTCAGCGCAGCCGAGAGCAATGGTCAGTTCGTCTATTCGGATCTCGATCTGAACTACGACTCTGCCACCATGAAGATCAAGATCGACAAGGACAAGGCAGGTGCCTACGGCATCACCATGCAGGACATAGGTATCACCATGGGTACCATGATGGCGGACGGTTACGTCAACCGTATCGACCTGGATGGCCGCTCTTATGAAGTGATCCCGCAGGTTGAGCGCAAATACCGCCTCAACCCGGAATCAATGAAGGGATACTACGTCCGCGCCGCTGACGGCAAGTCGATCCCGCTTGGCAGCCTGATCAGCATCGAAGTGGTCGGTGAGCCGCGCGCCCTGCCCCACTTCAACCAGCTGAACTCCGCCACCATAGGTGCCGTTCCTGCGCCTGGGGTTGCCATGGGTGACGCCATCAACTGGTTCAAGACCACCGCCGACGAGAAGCTGCCGCAAGGCTATCGCTACGACTTCATGGGTGAAGCTCGCCAGTTCGTTACCGAAGGTAATGCGCTCTACGCCACCTTCGCGTTGGCACTGGCCATCATCTTCCTGGTGCTGGCCATCCAGTTCGAATCGGTACGCGACCCGCTGGTGATCATGGTCTCGGTTCCGCTGGCCATCAGTGGTGCCCTGATCGCGCTCGCATGGGGTCTGGCGACCATGAACATCTACTCCCAGGTGGGCCTCATCACCCTGGTGGGTCTGATTACCAAACACGGTATTCTGATCTGCGAAGTGGCCAAGGAGGAGCAGCTGTTGCACGGCATGAACCGGATGGAAGCCGTGATGCAGGCCGCCAAAGTGCGTCTGCGTCCGATCCTGATGACCACAGCCGCCATGATTGCCGGTCTGATCCCGCTGCTCTATGCAGCTGGCGCAGGGGCCGCCCAGCGCTTCAGTATCGGTATCGTCATTGTGGCCGGCCTGGCTATCGGCACCCTGTTCACCCTGTTCGTACTGCCGGTTATCTACACCTTCCTGGCGTCCGAGCACAAACCGCTGCCGGTCTTTGATGAGACCATTCCGCCCAAGGCAAACAGCGGAAACTAAGCGTTCATCTCAAGCAAAAGGCCCCGTAACGGGGCCTTTTTTATGCTTTGCAGGAAAGACGACATAAGTCCATGAAGCAGTTAAACTAAAAAACATCACATCCAGACCGCAAGGACGCCATGTCAGGACATTTCTTCAAGACCGCCAGGGCCGTCGGCAGTAACGGACTCTCATACCGTCTGCTCTCCTATATTCTGGTCTGCAGTACCGTACTGGCGATGATCATCACTGCACTGCAACTTGCCTGGGATTACCGCAAGGACGTTGCCGTTATCGAAGACAGCATCGGCCAGATCGAGGCCTCTTTTCTGCAACCTATCGCCGCCAGCTTGTGGAACCTTGATGAAGAGCAGGTGAAGGTACAGATCGAGGGCATCATGAACCTGCCCAACATGCAGTTCGTGATGGTCAAGGAGATGCTCGGCAACTCCGAAGTCCCGCTACTGACCCAGGGGGTGGAGCGGGAAAGCTACGACATCTCCCGCGAATTCAACCTCACCTATCAAGGCGAAGTGGTGGGCAAGCTGTTCGTAGCAGCCTCGCTGGAGCAGATCTACCAGCGCCTGATCGAGAAATCGGTGCTGATCATGGTCAGCCAGACTATCAAGACGCTGGTAGTCTCGTTTTGCATCCTGATCATCATTTACTACCTGGTGGTTCGTCACATAAACCGCATCGCCAGCTATGCACAGAAGTTCAATCTGGATCGGCTCGACATGGAGCTTGAACTGGAAGGTCGCCCCCTGCCCCGCAAAAAGCCTGATGAACTGGATACCCTTGTTGCGACCCTCAACCAGATGCGCACCCGGCTGCGCGATGAGCTGCTGGCCCGCCATCAGGCCGTGGAACAGTTGCAACAGGAGCGCGACTTCTCTGCCACTCTGATCAATTCGGCCAACATGGTCATCTGCTGCATGGAGCCGGATCTCACCATCGCCAGCATCAACCCGGCAGCCATCCTGCTAACCGGCTACCACCAGCAGGAGCTGCTGCAACACAACTGGCTCGATCTCTTTGTCAGCAGCACCCAGCGTCAGGAGCTGAGCAACATCCTCTCGGCAGAGGGTTCACTCGCCGACAAGGTGGTCATCATGCATGACCAGCAGGCCCATGAACTTGTGCTGCAGTGGACCTTTGTCCCCTTCTACGAAGGGCCCAACCTCAAATACCAGATCGGGTTTGGCTATGACATCACCCAATTGAAGAAGGTCGAGCGGGAGATTATCCAGCTCAACGAGCAGTTGGAAGGCAAGGTTGCCGAGCGGACACGCAGCCTGAGCGAAGCCAACACCCAGCTGGGCAAGGCTTACGACGATCTGAAGCAGGCTCAGCAGACACTGGTCGAGTCGGAAAAAATGGCCTCCCTCGGTTCACTGGTGGCAGGTGTGGCCCACGAGATCAACACCCCGATCGGTATCAGTGTGACCGCCTCCTCCTATCTGCAAGAGCGGGTTGCCGACTTCAAATCACACATTGAGTCAAAACAGCTGTCACGCTCCTATCTCAACGAGTTCACAGTCAACCTCGACGAGTCCATGCAGCTGCTGCAAGGCAACCTGCGCCGCGCCTCCGAACTGATTGCCAGCTTCAAGCAGGTGGCAGTCGATCAGTCATCGGAGGCTCGCTACAACTTCAGCCTCGCCGACAACCTCCATCAGGTGGTCGTCTCCCTCGGTCACAAGCTGAAAAAGGCCCAGTGCGAGGTCGATATCCAGTGCGATCCCAAGCTGTCGATCTTCTCCTTCCCCGGCAGCTTTACCCAGATCTACTCAAACCTGATCCTCAACTCCATCAACCATGGTTTCGACAACTGGGACAAACCCAAGAAGATCACCATCAAGGTGGAGCAACAGGGAGAAGAGCTGCTGATCGACTACAGCGATAACGGTCGCGGCATTCCGCCGGAGATATTGCCGCGCATCTTCGATCCGTTTGTCACCTCCAAGCGGGGTCAGGGCGGTAGCGGCCTCGGTACCCACATCATCTACAACCTGGTGGTACAACTGCTGCGCGGCCGCATCCACTGTGCCAGCGAACCGGGCAACGGCGCCGAGTTCCATATTCGCCTGCCGATCCAACATAACTGAGCGCTGGCTCTTGTGAGCCAGCCGCTTTATCCCCATCATGCTGTGATTGCATTCTTAATGAGCGGAGAACCTCGCAATGGCACAGCATTTTGACTATATCGCCATCGGCGGCGGCAGCGGCGGTATCGCTTCTGCCAACCGGGCTGCCATGTACGGTAAGAAAGTTGCCCTGATTGAAGCCAAAGAGTTGGGTGGAACCTGCGTCAACGTAGGCTGCGTCCCGAAGAAAGCCATGTGGTATGCCGGCCAGATCGCCGATGCCCTGAAATATGGCGCCGATTACGGCTTCGACACCACTCTCAACCACTTCGACTGGGCCAAGCTGGTCGAGTCCCGCCAGGCCTACATCGGCCGCATTCACACCTCCTATCAGAATGTGCTGGGCAAGAACCAGATCACCGTCATCAAGGGATTCGCCCGCTTCGTCAATGGCAACACGATCGAGGTCAATGGTGAGCAATACACCGCAGATCACATCCTGATCGCTACCGGTGGCCGCCCGGAAATCCCGGCCATCCCGGGTGCCGAGCTGGGTATCGACTCCGACGGTTTCTTCGAACTGCAGGCACAACCGAAACGGGTTGCCGTAGTGGGTGCCGGCTATATCGCGGTGGAGATCGCCGGGGTGATGCAGGCACTGGGCTCCGAGACTCATCTGGTGGTGCGCAAACACGCCCCGCTGCGCAATTTCGATCCCATGATCCACGAGACACTGGTGGAGATCATGGCACAGGAAGGACCCAAGCTGCATACCCACGCTATTCCCAAGGCTGTGCTCAAGAACGCTGACAACAGCCTGACCCTGCAGCTGGAAGATGGTCGCCACCTCACCGTAGACTGCCTGATCTGGGCCATCGGTCGCGTCCCGGCTACCGACAACCTGAATCTGGCCGCCGCCGGTATCGCGCTGGACGAGAAGGGCTTTATCCCGACCGACAAGTTCCAGAATACTGCCGTTGCCAGCATCTATGCAGTAGGTGACAACACTGGTCGCATCCAGCTCACGCCGGTAGCCGTCGCAGCGGGCCGACGCCTCTCCGAGCGGCTGTTCAACAACAAGCCGAACGAGCACCTCAACTACGATCTGGTGCCGACCGTGGTCTTCAGCCACCCGCCCATCGGCACCATTGGCCTGACCGAGCCGGAAGCCATCGCCGAATATGGCGAGGAGCAGGTGAAAATCTACCGCAGCCAGTTCACCGCCATGTACTCGGCGCTGACCCAGCATCGCCAACCTACCCGGATGAAACTGGTCTGCGTCGGCCCTGAAGAGAAGGTGGTCGGTCTGCATGGCATCGGCTTTGCCATGGACGAGATTCTGCAAGGCTTTGGCGTCGCCATGAAGATGGGAGCCACCAAGGCGGACTTCGACAACTGTGTCGCCATTCATCCGACCAGCGCAGAAGAGTTTGTGACAATGCGATAAGCACGTTGCAGGCTGACCCGCCACTATCAGGTCATCTTCATCCACCAGCGTTCAAACCCGGCTCAGGCCGGGTTTTTTGATCCCGACTTGCCACCAAAACCTCGTTCTTTACGCCGATTTTACGCCTGCCACATGGCGCTTTATGGCGCCTTTACGCCGGTTCTTCTTACCATTTCAGCGTCAATGACACCAACAGAGTCGATATGGTTTTACATCGGCTCTCGCAGCTAATTATCTCAATGGAGTCGATATGAATTGGCTATATCTGCTGCTGGTCCTCGCCTTGATGGTCTATCTGCTGCGCGCACTCACGCGCAGTCACGAGTGAGGAATCCGCTATGTGGCAAGAAATGATCTACCCCGTCGCATTTGTGCTGCTGGTTCTGCTGCCAGCGCCGCTGCTTGGCAATTATCTCTACCGGGTATTTGAAGGCCAGTGCCGCTGGCTGGCCCCCGTGGAGCGTGCCACCCTGTTATGTTGCGGCACGGACGGACGGGAACAGGACTGGAAGTCCTATACCCTCAGCCTGCTGGCCTTCAATGGCGCCGGCTTCGGCCTGCTGTTCCTGATCCTGATGGCGCAGGGTCTGCTGCCCCTCAACCCGCAGCAGTTGCCCGGCCTGAACTGGCAACTCGCCTTCAACACTGCGGTCAGCTTTATGACCAACACCAACTGGCAAGCCTATTCCGGTGAGGCCAGCCTCTCCTACTTCAGCCAGATGGTGGGCCTGACCACCCAGAACTTCGTCTCTGCCGCCACAGGTGCTGCCGTAGCGGTTGCGATGTTCCGCGGTATCGCCCGCCAGCAGACAACCCACCTTGGCAACTTCTGGCTGGATCTGGTGCGTTTTTGCCTCTACGTGCTGCTGCCGATGTCGCTGATCCTGGCGCTGCTGCTGGTATGGCAGGGGGTTCCGCAAAGCCTGTCAGCCTATCTGCCGTTCCACACTCTGGAAGGTCAGGAGCAGCTGCTGCCGCTCGGCCCGGCAGCTTCGCAAATTGCCATCAAGCAGCTCGGCTCCAACGGCGGCGGCTTCTTCGGCATCAACTCCGCCCACCCGTTCGAGAACCCGACCGCCCTCTCCAACTGGCTGGAGATGGTCACCCTGCTGACCCTGGCTGCCGCCATGGTCTTTACCCTGGGTCGCTATGTGAAGGACATGGCCCACAGCAGCGCTATCGTCATTGCCATGACCATCATGCTGGCACTGGGACTCTTCGTTTCCATCACTCAGGAGATGAAGCTGGATCCGGCCCTGACTCATCTTGCCAGCGAAGCGGGTAACTGGGAGGGCAAAGAGAGCCGCTTCGGCCCGGTGCTCTCCAGTATCTGGGAAGTGGCGACCACCGCTGCCTCCAACGGCTCGGTCAACTCAATGCACGACAGCTTCGCTCCGCTCTCCGGCATGGTCGCCATGATCAACATGCTACTGGGTGAGGTGGTGTTCGGCGGCGTGGGTGCCGGCATCTACGGCATGATGCTGTTCGTGCTGCTCACCGTCTTCCTGTGCGGTCTGATGGTGGGTCGTACCCCGACCTATCTGGGCAAGCGCCTCGGTATCACCGAGATGAAGTGGGTCGTCGCCAGCATGCTGGTGATGCCGGTGGGGGTTTTGGTGATCGGCGGTGTCACTCTGCTGATGCCGGATGCGGCCACTATCATCGGCCATGATGGCCCCCACGGCCTGTCACGCCTCATCTATGCCTACGCCTCGGCTGCCGGTAACAACGGCTCAGCCTTCGCCGGCTTTGCTGCCGGTGACAACTGGCAGTGCGTTGCCATCGGTCTGGCCATGCTGCTCGGTCGCTTCGGCTACATCATCCCCATCATGGCCATCGCCGGCCAGCTCGCCCGCGCTCCGCGCCAGGAGATAAGCGAGGGGGATTTCCCGATCCGCGGCCCACTCTTCATTACCCTGCTGATCATCACCGTATTGCTGATTGGCGGCCTCTCCTTCCTGCCGGTGCTGGCACTGGGCCCCGTGGCAGAACATCTGATGCTGGGAGCTTTCTAAATGAGCAAGTCCACTTCAATGAGTCCCGACACCATGCTGGTGAAGGGCAAAAAACAGCAATCGCAGATCCTGCAGGCCATGGTTGAAGCCATCTACCGCTTCAATCCCAAGGCGCTGTTTGGCAGCCCCATTCTGTTCACCCTCTGGCTGGCAGCAGTCATGGCGACGGTGGAGTCACTGCTGGGGCAGCCGTTCTCCGGCGTCGCCCCCTCGCTGGCCTGGCAGCTGACTGCCTGGCTCTGGCTCACCCTCTGGTTTGCCAACTTCGCCGAGACGCTGGCCGAAGGTCGCGGCAAGGCGCGAGCCGACAGCCTCAAGGCTGGCATGAGCCAGCTCAAGGCCCGTCGGGTGGCTAATGCAAAAGATGGTCAGGGCGAATGGGTCCCCGCCACCAGCCTGATGAAGGGTGATCTGGTGCTGGTACGCAGCGGCGAGATGATCCCGGCCGACGGCGAGGTGATCGCCGGTATCGCCTCGGTCAACGAGGCCGCCATCACCGGTGAATCTGCCCCCGTCATCCGCGAGTCGGGTACCGATCGCAGCGGTGTAACCGGCAATACCACCGTCGTTTCAGACGAGATCTGGGTACGCGTCAGCAACAATCCGGGCGAAAGCACGCTGGATCGCATGATTGCACTGGTGGAAGGGGCCAAGCGCCAGAAGACCCCCAACGAGATGGCGCTGGATGCCCTGCTGGTCGGTCTGACCCTCATCTTCCTGCTGGTGGTCGCCACCCTGCCCTGGTTCCTCGACTACAACGGCACTCAGGTCCCGCGCCTCTACCTGATCGCCCTCTTTATCACCCTGATCCCGACCACCATCGGCGGCCTGCTCTCCGCTATCGGCATTGCCGGTATGGATCGACTGGTGAAACTGAACGTGATTGCCAAATCGGGCCGGGCCGTCGAAGCGGCCGGTGACGTGCGCACCCTGCTGCTGGACAAGACCGGCACCATCACCTTCGGCAACCGGATGGCTGACGAACTGATCCCGGCACCGGGCATCGACCCGGCCCTGCTGGCACAAGCGGCCATGCTGGCCTCGCTGGGTGACAACACTCCCGAGGGTAAATCTATCCTGACCCTGGCGGGCAAGAGCCACACCAAACCGAGCCAGCTGGACGATGACAAGGTGATCCCCTTCAGCGCCGAGACCCGTCTGAGCGGACTGGATCGCAACGGTCACCAATATCGCAAGGGGGCTGTCGATGCGGTACTGAACTACCTCTCCCTCGACCGCAAAGCGGTGCCGGAGCTGGTGCTCAAGTCAGTCGACAACATCGCCCGCCAGGGTGGTACTCCGCTGCTGGTCTGTACCCATGAGCAGCTGCTGGGGGTGGTCTACCTCAAGGACATCATCAAGCCCGGCATCAAGGCCCGCTTCCAGATCCTGCGCCACATGGGGATCCGTACCGTGATGATCACCGGTGACAACCCGAAAACGGCCGCCGCCATCGCTGCCGAAGCCGGGGTGGATGACTTCATCGCCGAAGCAACGCCAGAGAAGAAGCTGGCCTATATCCGGCAGGAGCAGGCCGATGGCCGTCTGGTCGCCATGTGCGGTGACGGTGCCAACGACGCACCGGCGCTGGCACAGGCTGATGTGGGTCTGGCCATGAACGAGGGTACCCAGGCCGCCAAGGAGGCGGGCAATCTGGTGGATCTCGACTCCAACCCCACCAAGCTGCTGGATGTGGTGCTGGTCGGTAAACAGCTGCTGGTGACCCGTGGCGCCCTGACCACCTTCTCCATCGCCAACGACGTGGCCAAGTACTTTGCCATCCTGCCGGCCCTGTTCATCGCCGCCTACCCGCAACTGGGGGTACTGAACCTGATGCAGCTGGGCAGCCCGCAGAGCGCCATCCTGTCGGCCATCATCTTCAACGCCCTGATCATCGTAGCGCTGGTGCCGCTGGCCCTGCGCGGTGTCGACCTGAAGGGATCGGCCGCTAGCCTGCTGCGCCGCAACCTGCTGATCTACGGTGTCGGCGGCCTGCTGGTGCCTTTTATCGGCATCAAGCTGATCGACCTGGTCATTACCGGCCTGGGTCTGGTGTAACGGCATAACCGGGATGCGGGTCAGCCCGCATCCACACAACGAATTCGGAGCATATCCATCATGATCGCAATCAGAACCCTGCTGACCCTGACCCTGCTGCTGGGAGTGGGTTATCCGCTGGCCGTCACCGGACTGGCCCAGCTGCTCTTCCCCTGGCAAGCCAACGGCAGCCAGCTGACCGACAGCAAGCAGCAACTCATCGGTAGCGCCCTGCTGGCACAGAAATTCGAGCGGGCTGACTACTTCCACCCCCGCCCCTCCGCCAGTGATTTCAACACCATTGGCGGTAGTGCCAGCAATCTGGGGATGAGCTCACCGCTGCGGGCAGAGTTCGCCGAACAGGCCGCCAAGGCACAGCCTGAAACCAGCTCTCCTGCCATGCTGACCCGTTCCGCCTCTGGCCTCGATCCCCATCTGCCACTCGATGCGGTGCTGGCGCAGGTGGATCGCGTCGCCAGAGAACGTGGACTGGATCCCGCCCAACTGACGGAGCAGGTCAAGTCGGCCACACAAGCTGGTATCCTTGGCCCGCAGGTGGTCAACATTCTCCAGCTGAACCTGCAACTGGATCATCAAAAGGGCGCCTGAGGGCGCTCCTTGCCGATCTGGCGTTGACCTCCATTTTCGACGCGGGCAGTTGGCTCGATAGGGATAAGCATGCGTGATGAGGTAAGGGCTGACGCCCTGCTGGCAAGTCTGGAGCAAGAGCACAAGGGCAAGCTGAAAGTCTTTCTCGGGGCCGCCCCCGGCGTGGGCAAGACCTACGCCATGTTGCAGGCGGTGCGGGAACAGGCCAAGGAGGGGGTCGACATCCTGATCGGCGTGGTGGAGACCCACGGCCGGCAGGAGACGCTGGCCCTGCTCGACAAACTCGCCATCCAGCCGCGCAAGATCCACATGCACCGTCAGCAGCGGCTGGAGGAGATGGACCTCGACGGCCTGCTGGCACGCAAGCCGGCCATCGCAGTAGTGGACGAGCTGGCCCATAGCAACGCCCCTGGCAGCCGCCACGAGAAGCGCTGGCAGGATGTCGAGGAGCTGCTCAACGCCGGTATCGACGTCTATAGCACACTCAACGTCCAGCATCTGGAGAGCCTCAACGATCTGGTGTGGCAGCTGACCGGGGTCAGGGTCAAAGAGACCCTGCCCGATCAGGTTCTGCTCGATGCAGACAGCATTATCCTTATCGACCTCCCCCCCAAGGAGCTGCTCGGCCGCCTGCGCGAGGGGAAGGTTTATGTACCCCATCAGGCCAAGGCCGCCCTGCAATCCTTCTTCTCCCTCAACAACCTCACTGCATTGCGGGAGCTGGCGATGCAAACCGCAGCCAGCCATGTGGAGGGCGATCTGCAACTGCAATGGCAGGCGGCGGGCAAGACCACATTGCCGCTGCGGGGCAAGCTGATGGTCTGCCTCGGCAACCAGCACGGGGCTGCGCTGGTGCGCTATGGCCACCGCTTTGCCCAGCGTCGCCAGCTACCCTGGCTGGTAGTGCACGTGGATAGCAATGGCCGCAGCTCGGCCGACGTGGAGCAAGCGCTGGCGCTCGCCTCCCAGTTGGGCGCCAAGGTGCTGACCCTCTCCAGTCCTGCTGTCGCCAATACCCTGCTGGAGACTGCCGAGCAGCAGCAGGTCTCCCAGCTGCTGCTTGGCAAACCCCACAAGGCGCCGTGGCGTCGCTCGCTGGTGCAGCACCTGCTCAAGCAGGCACAGGGGCTGGAGATCACCCTGGTCGATACCGAGAAGCAAAAACACAGAGTGGGGATGCGCTCCCCGACACCCAAGGATATTCACCACAGCCTGCTGGCGGTAGCCATCATGGGCATCACCTCGGCCATTGCATGGGGGCTATCCTACTGGCTGCCCCCCGCAGCGTTGCCGCTCATCTTCGTTCTGGGGGTGCTGGCGACTGCCCTTACCACCAGTCTGGTGCCCGCCACGCTGGCAGCAGTGCTGGGCTTTATCGCCCACAATCTGCTCTTCACCGCCCCCTACTTCTCCCTGAGCGTCGCCAACCACAGCGACCTGCTCACCCTATTCGTGCTGCTTATCGTCGGCATGACGGCGGGGCGCCTAGCCTCCCGCCAGCGGCAACAGCTGATCGGCCTGCGCGAGACCCAGCAGCTGGGCAATGCCCTGCTCTCCCTCAGTCAGGGGCTGGCGACCGCCAACAGCCCGGAGGAGGTGCTCAGACAAGGGGCACAAGCGATCTCGCTGGCGCTTGGCCAGCCGACCGTAGTGATCGACAAGGATTTTCACGACCGACTCGGCAACGAGAAGCACAGACCCGGCCAGACCGACAAGGCGGCCATCGACTGGTGTCTGGCCCAGAAGCAGAGCGCCGGTGCCCACACCGCCACCCTCAATGCCGCCGAGGCGCAGTATCACCACCTCAGCGATGACCTGGTGATCGGTATAACGCTGGCCAATCCGCTCTCCTCCTCCGCCGAGCATCAACTTCAGGCGCTGCTCACCGACATTCGCGCCGCGCTGGCGCGGATCGACCTCAACGAGCGGCTGGCCGACAGCCAGCTGCAGGCGGAAACAGACCGGATGCGCGCCGCCCTGCTCTCCTCGGTCTCCCACGACTTGAAGACGCCGCTGGCCACCATCATGGGGGCCGGCAGCACCCTGCTGGAATATGGTGACCGGATCCCGCCGGATGATCGCAACGAACTGCTCCACTCGGTACAGGACGAGGCACGCCGCCTGCACAGCTATGTGCAAAACCTGCTGGATATGACCCGTATCGGCTCCCCCGACTTCCAGTTGAAGCGGGACTGGGTCGACCTGACCGATCTGGTGGAGAGCGCCCGCAAGCGGCTCGACTCCTCCTGGCGCCAGCACAAGCTGCTGGTACACATCGATCAGCATGTGCCCCAGCTCTATGTCCATGGCGCCCTGATCGAGCAGGTGCTGGTCAACATCCTCGACAACGCCTCCCGCTACTCGCCGGCAGGCACCCCCATCGAGTTCAAGGTGATGGTGGCCGAACCCGACCTTATCATCGATATCATCGATATCGGGGTCGGTATCGCCGAGTCGGATCGGGAGAAGATCTTCAATCTCTTCTACACCCAGCCGGTGGGCGATTGCGGCAGCCGTGGCACCGGGCTTGGCCTCGCCATTTCCCGCGCTATGATAGAGGCCCACGGCGGCAAGATTTGGGCCTTCTCCGGCCCCAATGGCAACGGCACCTGCATGCGTATCTCCCTGCCGCTCGCGCTCAATTCACCGGAGGTTTGATGGCGCACATTCTGGTCATAGATGATGAAGCGGCGATCCGCCGCTTTCTGCGGATCAGCCTGATTGCCGAGGGGCATCAGGTGAGCGAAGCGGTCAGCGTCACCGAGGGGCTGGAGCAGTATCGCCACCTCAACCCCGATCTGGTGATCCTCGATCTCGGTCTGCCGGATGGCGATGGTATTCAGGTATTGCAGGCCATTCGCGAACACCACCCCAACCCGGTGCTGGTGCTGTCGGCCCGTGATTCGGAGCAGGAGAAGGTGCGCTTGCTGGATGCCGGTGCCAACGACTACATGAGCAAGCCGTTTGGCATCGGCGAGATGATGGCCCGCATTCGCGTACTCTTGCGCCAGCGGGCTGGTGTCAGCAGTGGCGAGCGGCGCCACTTCCCCCAATGCGGCCTGACGCTCGATATCAGCAGCCACAAGGTGACCATGAAAGACGAGGAGATCCCCCTCTCTCGCAAGGAGTTCGCGCTGCTGCAGGCGTTGGTGTGCCACCCCGGCAAGCTGGTGATGCAGACCCAGCTGCTCAACGACATCTGGGGGCCAAGCCACAAGGAGGACACCCACTACCTGCGCATCGTTATCGCCAGCCTGCGTAAAAAGCTGGGGGATAACCCCCAGCAACCGACGCTTATCGAGACCGAATCAGGTATCGGCTACCGCTTTATCGGCAACTGACGTTTCACGTGGAACGACGCCCGCAGCAAAGCAGTGCCAGCAGACCGCAGCCACTCAGCAACAGGCCGAGATCCTGCAATCCGGCCGCCACCGCCAATCCCAGACTGAGCAGCAGGTAGTAACCAAGCCCGAACAGGGCGCCAGCACTGCCCGCCACCTCGCGATAGGCCAGCAGCGCCTGACTCAGCACGTTGGGGATCGCCAGTCCGAAGGCCACCACGATTCCCATCATGGGCAGCAGGAACCAGAGGCTGGCCTGAGTCGTCCAGACCAGCAGCCCGGCGACCAGTGCCAAAACGCAAGCCAGTCTGATCGGAGAGGACGGCAGCCACCCCCTCCCCAGCAGATGCTTGTTGAGCAGGCTGCCAAGCAGGGTCGCCAGCGCCAGCAAGATCCCCGAATAACCAAACTCGCTGGTGCTCAATCCCAATCCGGCAAAGAGGAACGGCGCCAGACTGTAGTAACCAAACAGCATGGTGTTGAACAGGGCGACCAGCATGGCACTGCGCCAGAGCCCGCCATCCTTCATCATCCGGCACGCCAGCGGCCAGAGTGCGACTTGCCGGGTGGTGGCCGGACGGGTTTCCGGCAGTTGCCAACAGGTAACCAGCAGCAAGCCTACCGCCAGTATCAGCAAACCGCTGAACACCCCGAGATAACCGAACCAGCTCGCCAGCTGCCCGCCACTGAGCAGCCCCAGCACCGGGCTCAGGGAGAGCGCTATGCCCATCACCGAGAAGACCCGCGCCAGATCGCTGCCCTGATAGCTATCGCGCAGCATGGTCTGGGTCACCACGGAACCCACTGCAGCGCCAAAGGCCGAGATAACCCGGGCCAGCAGCAGGGTTTCAAACTGATTAGCCAGCAGCGCCAGCAAGGTGCCGACGCCATAGGTGAGCAGACCCGCCAGCATGGCGGGACGGCGCCCGATCAGATCGCAGAGCCGTCCCCAGCAGACCACGCCCACCGCAAACGCCAGAAAATAGACCGACAGGGTCTGGGATGCCTGCCCCTCGCTCACCTGAAACTGGCTGGCGATGTGGGTCAGTACCGGGCTGTAGATGGTCTCCACAATCTGGGGAAACATCATCAATCCCACCACCAGCCAGAGCGGTGGCAACTTGTTGTTCATGACAAACCTCCTTCACAAGAGGTCGCCATTCTAGAGAGATGCCGACTGTCTGATTACAATAAGCAGGACTATAAACATCAAAAATCGGACATATGGCCTTTATTCTTCCCGATCACCCTTTTGACCCCGACCAGCTGACGGGCAGCGTGATCGGCATCGCCTCCGCCCTCGGCTGGCACGACTCGGGCCTGCATCAACATCAACGCCATCAGCTGCTGTTCGCCCAATCCGGCTGCATGACCATGGAGCTGGAAGGTCGGGTCTGCCTGCTGCCACCCACCCGCGCCGCCTGGCTGCCAGCGGGCACCGCCCACAGGATCTTGATGCGCGGTGTGGTGGCCTACCGCTCTCTCTACTTCCAACCGCACCCCGAGTTGCCCGGCACGGTAGAGGTGTTGGCGGTCAATCCGCTGCTGCACGAACTGATCGAACGGATGGCGCTCTGGCCGTGGGACAAACCGCAAGAGCAGCAACAACGGACGGTGGCACTGTTTATGGAGGAGTTGGGGCAGGCGCCGCGGGAGTCGTGGCAGTTGCCGCTGCCAACCGATCCCAGACTGGGCGACTGGCTACAGCAGTTGAAGCGGGGGGATGCCCTGCCGGAGCGGCTAAATCAGTTAGCCGGACAGATTGGTGCCAGCGACAAAACCATTGGCCGTATCTTTATGCGGGAGACCGGCATGAGCTACCAAGCCTGGCGTCAGCAGTGGCGACTGCTGCGGGGGATGGAGCTGTTGGCCGAGGGACAATCCATCAGTCGCATATCCTCAGCTCTGGAGTTTTCCAGCGACAGCGCCTTTATCAGCTTCTTCAGGCAACACACCGGGCAGACTCCTGCACGCTACATCACTCCCCACCAGAGAGACGCTACAACCAGCTGATTTGGTTCAAATAAATCCATTTTTCCTGTGCGCTTGTCAGGTTAATGTTTCTTTCGAAACTGCTGTGCTTCAGCGCTTAATTTTTATGCCATGTTCCACGTGGAACGTCCCATCTTTTTGATCGACACCCGCTTTTAAACTGAGCTATGGTGCTACATCCCCGTAAATCAAATCTGGATCTGTCACTGAATGGAATTTTCCTTGTTCGGCGAGAAGTTCACTCGCCACGCCGGTATTACCCAACTCATGGATGACCTCAATCAGGGGCTGACCAATCCGGACGCCATCATGCTGGGTGGCGGCAATCCGGCCCCCATCCCCGCCATGCTGGAACGCTTTCAGGCCGAGGCCAAAACCCTGCTCGACAACGGCGAACTGGTGAAGGCGATGGCCAACTACGATGGCCCGCAAGGCAAAGACAGGTTCACCAGGGCGCTAGCCGGACTGCTCAGCAAGGAGCTGGGCTGGGATATCTCAGCTCGCAATATCGCCCTGACCAACGGCAGCCAGAATGCCTTCTTCTACCTGTTCAACCTGCTGGCTGGTGAATTTTCCGATGGCCGTAAGAAGAAGGTGCTGTTCCCGCTCGCCCCCGAATACATCGGCTATGCCGACTCGGCGCTAGCAGACGACTACTTCGTGGCCTACAAGCCCACCATTGAGAAGCTGCCCGATGGCCAGTTCAAATACCACGTGGATTTCGAGAGCCTGCAGGTGGGTGACGATATCGGGGTGATCTGCGTCTCCCGCCCGACCAACCCCACCGGCAACGTGCTGACCGACGAAGAGATCGAACACCTCGATCAGATCGCCCGCGACAAGGGGATCCCGCTGCTGATCGACAACGCCTACGGCGTCCCCTTCCCGGGCATCATCTTCAGCGAAGCCAAGCCGTTCTGGAATGCCAACACAATCCTCTGCATGAGCCTCTCCAAGCTCGGCTTGCCGGGCACCCGCTGCGGCATCGTCATCGCTGACGAGAAGATCATTCAGGCCATCACCAACCTGAGCGGCATCATCAATCTGGCGCCGGGCAGTCTGGGGCCTGCTATCACCATCCCGATGATCGAGAGCGGCGAGATCATCGCCCTCAGCGAACAGGTGGTGAAGCCCTTCTATCAGCAGAAGGCGGAGCTGGCGGTGCAGCTGTTGCGCGAAGCGATCCCCGACCCGCGCTTCCACATTCACAAGCCGGAAGGCGCCCTCTTCCTCTGGCTCTGGTTTGAAGATTTGCCGATCCACTGTCAGGAGCTCTATGAGCGACTGAAGGCGAAGAACCTGCTGATCGTGCCGGGTCACTACTTCTTCCCCGGTATCGATGACCCTGAGTGGCGCCACAGCCAGGAGTGCATCCGCCTCAACTACTCCCAGAGCGAGGAGCTGGTGCGCCGCGGCATCGCCATTCTGGCCGACGAAATCAATGCCCTCTACGCCGGCTAAGTCAGTCCGGCCAGCCAAAAACAGAAAGGCCTGCAGATGCAGGCCTTTGTTGTCTGTCGCGATCCGGTTTACTTAGCCGGGCAGCGCCAGCTGCTCGGGTTTGCCTATCGGGATGGCGCGGGGCTTGAGCGCCTCCGGCAGCTCGCGTGCCAGATCGATGGTCAGCAGACCATGCTCCAGCTTGGCGCCCTGCACTTCCACGTGCTGGCTCAGCTTGAAGGCGAGCTCGAAGTCACGCTCGGCAATCCCCTGATGGAGGAACTGACGCTCACCGGCCGCAGCCCCTTTGCGCCCCTTCACCTTGAGGGCGCCGTTTTCGGTCTCCAGCTCCAGCTCTTCGCGCTCGAAGCCAGCCACGGCGACCGTGATGCGATAGCCATCCTGATCGCGCTTCTCAATGTTGTACGGGGGGTAAGCGGCGGTCTTCTGCTCAAACAGACCTTCCAGCTCACGGGCCATCCGCTCGAAGCCGACGGCGTTGGAATAGAGATGAGAAAAATCGAGGTTACGCATAATCCTATCCTTCTAATAAGCAACAGGTTCAACTCTCCACAGGCCCGTCATCGGCACCCGGGAAATTTTAAAATTTCAGTGAATTCAGGCTATCAGCCGTTGATCTCGATCTTGCGCGGCTTCATAGCCTCGGGCACTTCACGCACCAGCTCGATGTGCAGCAAGCCGTTTTTCAGGTCGGCCCCTTTCACCCGCACATAGTCGGCCAGCTGGAAGCGACGCTCGAAACCACGTTCGGCAATCCCCTGATAGAGATAGTTGCGCCCGGTGTCGGCCTGCTTGTTGCCCTTCACCGTCAACAGATTTTCCTGGAAGCTCAGCTCCAGCTCTTCCTGGGTAAAGCCCGCTACCGCCATGCTGATGCGGTAGTCGTTGTCACCCAACTGCTCGATGTTGTAGGGGGGATAACCGGCATTGCCATTGCTGGCCGCAGATTCGATGAGATTGGCCAGACGATCGAAACCGATGGCAGAACGATAGAGCGGAGAAAAGTCGATAGAACGCATAGTATTACCCTCTTGTGAGCGATAACGGATTGTTTGCCCTCCTTATGGACGGGCGCCTGGTCGAAACCTCTGTCGAGCGTTCCGGCCTTGTTACCTATATAGGGGCTCACTTTTTCCTTTCAAGGGGATTTTTTCAAATTTTTTAAATGGCCGCGCCGACCTGTAGAACATCAACCTGTTGGCCCGATAGTGATGATAATCGACCCGTGGGCCACTGATGGCAACTCGCTCCGTCTCCCATAATTGGTTGCATATCCACCAGCCAACATGGAGCCATACCCATGAAGATTACCCAGGTTCGCAACGCCACCTTGCTGCTCGACTATGCCGGCACCCGCTTTCTGATCGACCCCATGCTCTCGGCCAAAGGGGCCTTCCCCGGCTTTGAGGGCACCGCCAACAGCCAGCTGCGCAATCCGCTGGTCGAGCTGCCGCTGCCGCTCGATGAGCTGGTCGATGTGGATGCCGTTATCGTCACCCACGACCATCCCGACCACTGGGATGACGCCGCCAGAGCGCTAATCCCCAAACATCTGCCGCTCTTGGTACAACATCAGAAAGATGCCGATGCCATTCGTGCCAGTGGCTTTGAGGATGTGCGCCTGCTGAGCGACCAGCCCGAGTTTGCCGGCATTCACCTGCAGCAGACCGGTGGCCAGCACGGCAGCGACCAGTTGATGGCGGTATTGGGCGAGCGCATGGGAGAAGTGTGCGGCGTGGTCTTCTCCCACCCCGATGAACAGTGCCTCTATCTGGCCGGTGACACCATCTGGCATCCCCGGGTCGAGCAAGCCCTGCAACAGCATCAACCCGAGGTCATCATCCTCAACTGTGGCGATGCACAGGTGCCCGGGCTCGGTTCCATCATCATGGGCAAGGAGGATGTCGCCGCCGTTTATCAGGCCGCACCGCAGGCCACGCTGATCGCCAGCCATATGGAGGCGGTCAATCACGCCGTGCTGTCACGCCAGGAGCTGCACGACTATCTGGCGGAACGGGGCATGATGGATCGGGTACGGGTGCCGCAAGATGGCGAGGCGATATCACTGTGATCCACAAGAGGGCCATGCCAGAGATGGCCCTTCGGCTTTCACTGCCGAACGCTTATGATGAGGGGTCTGCGCGCAGAGAGGAGCCAACACCATGCCCACCCCGATCGTTGCCGTGGTGACCTTCGATCACTTCAGCCCTTTTCACTGCGCCGTCCCCTGCCTCATCTTCGGCGATATCCTGCCGGGCCAGCCGCTGTTCGAGCTCAAGATCTGCTGCGGCGATGGCAACCCTCATTCACACTCGGCGCAAGGCTTCACCATTCAAGCTCCCCATGGGCTGGAGGTGCTGGCCGAGGCGGAGATCATCGTCATCCCCTTTTGGCACGACCCGACAGCACGGCCACCCGCAGCACTGCTCGATGCCCTGATTGCCGCCAGAGCCAGAGGTGCACGGCTGGTCGGGCTCTGTCTCGGCACCTATGTGCTCGCCTACACCGGGCTGCTCAATGGTCGCAAGGCATCGACCCACTGGGAGTACGAACAGGATTTCTGCCGCCGCTTTCCCTCCGTGCAGCTCGATACCAACGCCCTCTATGTCGATGACGAGGGGCTGGTCACCTCGGCAGGCACTGCCGCCGGGCTGGACTGCTGCCTCTATATGGTACGCCAGTACCACGGCTCGGCCATCGCCAACAAGGTGGCACGGCGGCTGGTGATCCCGCCCCACCGGGAAGGGGGGCAGGCCCAGTTTATCGAGCAGCCGGTGCCCGCCTCCACCCGCGATGTCAGGATGAACCAGTTGCTCGATCACCTGCGTGCCCATCTGGCCGAGCCTCACACCCTGGACTCTCTGGCAGCCCATACCCTGATGAGTCGGCGCACCTTTACCCGCCGTTTTCATCAGGCAACTGGCCTCTCGGTGGGTGAATGGCTGCTGGCGGAACGGCTCAGGCGCAGTCAGGAGCTGCTGGAGGTAAGCGGCCATTCCATCGATCGCATTGCCGAGCTGGTCGGCTTCAAGAGTGCCACCTCCCTGCGCAATCACTTTCGTGCTCGCTTTGCCATCTCCCCCAGCGAGTGGCGACGCTCTTTTCGTGGCCATAACTCCTGATGATGCCCGCTGTACCCGCTCACTCCGCTATGGCAGGCTAACCAGAGACCCGAGGAGTCATTCCATGTCCCGTTCCGAACGCCTGCTGGCCCTGCTCCAGTTGCTGCGCGGCCATCGCTACGCCATCACAGGTGCGGAGCTGGCCAGCCAGCTTGGCATCAGCCTGCGCACCCTCTACCGGGATATCGCCACCCTGCAGGCACAAGGCGCCCATATCGAGGGTGAACCCGGGATCGGCTATGTGTTGCGTCCCGGCTTCATGCTGCCGCCATTGATGTTCAGCGAAGAGGAGCTGGATGCGCTGGTGCTGGGGTCACGTTGGGTCGTCGCCCATGGTGATGGAGCCTTGAGTGCATCGGCCAGCAGTGCGCTGGCCAAGATAGAAGCCGTGCTGCCCGCCGACTATCGCCAGCAGCTCCAGAGCAATGCCCTGCTGATCGGCACCTCCCGCAGCGACAGCCTCACCGATGAAGCCCCGCTGCGCTGCGCCATCCGCCAGCAACGCAAGGTGATCCTGGGCTATCGCGATCTCAAAGATGAGGCCTCTGAGCGCACCGTCTGGCCCTTTGCCCTCGGCTACTTCGAACAGGTACGGGTACTGGTGGCCTGGTGCGAACTGCGTCAGGGCTTTCGCCACTTTCGGGTAGATCGCATCACCCGGATGCAACCGCAAGATTGCCGCTATCCAAAAAGCAGAGAGAGCCTGCTGAAGGAGTGGCGCGCCACCCAGCAGATCCCGCAGCCGAAATTCATTGCTGACAGAAACTGACAGCAGGTAGCGCCATGCTGACAGGGTCGGCGCCAATGCGCCATCTCATCAGCAAGGAGCATCACCATGTTAGTCCCCCAATTCACCATCCTCTACGTTGCCAACCCGACCCGCAGCGCGCTCTTCTACCGCGAGCTGTTCGGTCGCCAGCCGGTGGAGGAGTCACCTACCTTTGCCATGTTCGTGTTCGAATCGGGCGCCAGACTGGCACTCTGGTCCAACGCCACAGTTGAACCTGCCGTGACCCAAACGGCCGGAGCGATGGAGCTGGCCTTCGCCCTCCCCGATGATAATGCCGTCGATCGCCTGTCAGCCGAATGGCTGGCGCGCGGGCTCACCCTGATCCAGGCGCCGACCAAGATGGAGTTTGGCTACACCTGCATGGCCCTCGATCCGGATGGCCATCGTCTGCGCCTCTACTGCCCGGCACCTGAGCTGAGGTAATCCGGTTCAATGTTCCACGTGGAACGACCCTATCCGATCGGCTGTGTTATCATCTGCGCGCATCTTTTTATGGATAAACAATGACCACTCGACATAATCCACTCAAACTGTATCAGCCAGATAACTGCACAGCCGATAAACTGAGCGAGAAGCAGTTGGCACTTTTTTCCCTGCTGCAACTGCGTGAGCAGGAGTTTGGCTTCAACCCCAACGTCATCGTCCACTACCCGGAAGCCAGCTTTCTCGGTACTCCGCTCGATTATCTGGATCAGCTGATCGATGAACAACGGCAGCAGGGCCACCTCATCAATGAGGTGGTGATACTCACCACGTATCAGGAGCTCTATACCCCTCTCACTCAAAGCGGTTATCAGCACGAAGCCGTTCATATGCCCGCAGGCCCGGATCACACTGCAATATTCAGAGCGCATTGCGGTTCTCAGCCAGCAGGCAAAATCCTCTATATCGAAGCGGTCAACGAGCAGGATCCCAAAATCCGGCCGACCTTTGTTTTGATGCTGCATGATGAGAATGGTGAACTGCAGGGAGGTATGTCCGGGTCTATCTACTCCACAGACAATCGGCGATACGCCTATATCGGCACTGTGGTGGTGCAACCTGGGCAACCCGCAGGAACCGGCACCCTGCTCGCCAATACCGTGCAGGAGTACCTGACGCAGCAAGGGGTTTACGAGGTCAATCTCGGTACCCAGACCGCCGAGCCTTTCTATACCAAGCTGGGGTTCAGGGTTATCCACCACATAGTGCCAGCGTTGCGTCATCGCACGGCTAGCGATGACGCTGTGCTACCCCACAACCTGGTCATCATGAGCAAAATGCTCTGATAAAGCAGACTGCAGATGTAAAAAAGCCGCTCTTGTGAGCGGCTTTTTATTGCAATCAGCGAGTCTGAATTAGACGTCGAGGTTGGCTACGCGCAGGGCGTTGGTCTCGATAAAGTCGCGACGCGGCTCTACTGCATCACCCATCAGGGTGGAGAAGAGCTGGTCGGCACCGACGGCATCATCGATGGTGACGCGCAGCATGCGACGGGCTTCCGGATCCATGGTGGTTTCCCACAGCTGGTCCGGGTTCATCTCGCCCAGCCCTTTATAGCGCTGGATGTAGATGCCACGTTTGCCTTCGCCCATCAGCCACTCGACCGCTTCTACGAAGCTGGAGACCGGCTTCACCTTCTCGCCACGCTTGATGTAACCACCTTCCTCGATCAGGTTGGCGATCTCCTTGCCCAGCGAGACCAACTGACGGTACTCGGAGGATTGCAGGAAGTCATAGCTGATCGGGTATTCGCGGTCGACACCGTGCTGACGTACCACGGCATGCGGCACGAACAGACGGCGCTCTTCATCGCGGCGAACCTGCATCTGATACTGGATACCCTGGTTGCTCTCGTTGAGCACGGCTTCCATACCATGACACCAGGCCAGCAGATCGCTCTCGCTGTTCAGCAGCGCTTCGTTCAGCTCCGGCTGATAGATCAGCTGGGTCAGTACAGCTTCCGGTGCACGACGAGACATGCGGGTGATCAGGTGAGTCACCGAGCGGTGCTGGTTGACCAGACGCTCCAGCGCCTCGCCACCGATGGCCGGGGCAGACTCATTGACGTGCAGGGTCGCACCGTCCAGCGCCATGGCGGTCTGGTACTGCAGCAGCGCATCTTCGTCTTTCAGATACTGCTCCTGCTTGCCCTTCTTCACCTTGTAGAGCGGCGGCTGGGCGATATAGACATAGCCACGCTCGATGATTTCCGGCATCTGACGATAGAAGAAGGTCAGCAGCAGGGTTCGGATGTGCGCACCATCGACGTCCGCATCGGTCATGATGATGATGTTGTGATAACGCAGCTTGTCCGGGTTGTACTCGTCGCGACCGATACCGCAGCCCAGTGCGGTGATCAGGGTGCCCACCTCTTGGGAGGAGATCATCTTGTCGAAACGGGCCTTCTCCACGTTCAGGATCTTGCCCTTGAGCGGCAGAATGGCCTGGTTTTTACGGTTGCGACCCTGCTTGGCGGAACCGCCAGCAGAGTCCCCTTCCACTATGTAGAGTTCGGAGAGAGCCGGGTCTTTTTCCTGACAGTCAGCCAGCTTGCCGGGCAGACCGGCGATATCCAGCGCGCCTTTGCGGCGGGTCAGTTCGCGGGCCTTGCGGGCTGCTTCACGGGCACGGGCCGCATCGATGATCTTGTTGACCACGATCTTGGCATCACCCGGGTTTTCCAGCAGGAAGTCGGCCAGCTTCTCACCCATCGCCTGCTCGACAGCAGTCTTCACTTCGGAAGAGACCAGCTTGTCCTTGGTCTGGGAGGAGAACTTGGGATCCGGCACCTTGACGGAGATAACGGCAATCAGACCTTCACGCACGTCATCACCGCTGGCGGCAGATTTGGCCTTCTTGCTGTAGTCCTCTTTCTCCATGTAGGAGTTGAGGGTACGAGTCAGCGCGGTACGGAAACCAACGAGGTGGGTACCACCATCGCGCTGCGGAATGTTGTTGGTGAAGCAGTAGACCCCTTCCTGATAGGCGTCATTCCACTGCATCGCTACTTCCACACCGATGCCATCCTGTTCAGTGGTGAAGTGGAACACCTTCGGGTGGATCGGGGTTTTGTTCTGGTTCAGGTACTCAACGAACGCCTTGATGCCGCCTTCGTAGCAGAAGTGCGCCTCGCGGCCATCACGCTCATCCATCAGACGAATGGAAACGCCGGAGTTGAGGAAAGAGAGTTCGCGCAGACGCTTGGCCAGGATCTCGTAGTGGAACAGGGTGTCGCTGAAGATGGTCGGGCTCGGCCAGAAGCGAACTTCGGTCCCGGTGCCAGTGCTGTCGCCGATCTGCTTGAGCGGAGCCTGCGGCTCACCCAGATGATAGGTCTGTTCGTAGACGTGGCCGTTACGACGAATGGTCAGCAGCAGCTTGTCAGAGAGTGCGTTAACAACAGAAACGCCGACGCCGTGCAGACCACCGGAAACCTTGTAGGAGTTGTCATCGAACTTACCGCCAGCGTGCAGCACGGTCATGATGACTTCGGCAGCGGAGCGGCCCTCTTCCGGGTGAATATCGACCGGAATACCACGGCCGTTATCGCGCACGGAGACGGAGCCATCGGAATGGATCTTGACCTGAATATCGGAGCAGTAGCCAGCGAGCGCCTCGTCAATGGAGTTATCGACGACTTCGAACACCATGTGGTGCAGACCCGAGCCATCATCCGTATCGCCGATATACATCCCCGGGCGCTTGCGGACCGCATCCAGGCCCTTCAGCACCTTGATATTCGAGGAGTCGTAAGTATTTTCACTCATAGCTTACTCTCTGCCTTCTCTAACGTTTCGGAGATCTTGCCTTGTTCCACGTGGAACAACTTGCAGTCATTCGCATCCATCATGTCTGCGAGCTGACCGGTATCGATGGCGGTGATAAACACCTGGGACGCGCACTGCTTCAGCCTTGCGGCCAGGAGGCGACGCTTCTCGACATCCAGTTCAGAGGCAAAATCGTCAATTAAAAAAATACAGCCACGGCTGCTATGTTGATTCAAATAGAGCCCTTGGGCCAAGCGCATGGCACAAACCAGCAGCTTGAGCTGACCCCGGGACAAAATATCCTGCGCAGGCACCCCGTTCGCCTTGAGGCGCACATCGGCTTTCTGCGGACCGACACCGGTGTAGCCCAGCGCCCGATCCCGCTCAAACCACGCCTCCAGCAGTTCGTTGAGGGGGGTATCTTTCTCCCAGCCCCGGTAAAAACCAAGACTGATATCGAATTCCGGCAGAAAATCCGCCGTCATCTCCTTGATCAGGGGCGTAATGGCCTGACAATAACTGGCGCGAAAGCCTGCCAGTTCACCACCCAGCCGCACCAGCTCCTGATCCCAGAACGCCAGCTGGCGATATTGGGTGCTCTGGCGCAGCAGCGCATTACGCTGTTTCAGCAGCCGCCGCACCCGCCCCCACAGGGCGAAGAAGGTGGGTTCCTGATGAAACACCCCCCAATCGAGCCAGGCCCGACGAGCCTGCGGCCCCCCGGTCAACAGATTGAAGCCATCCGGATGGATGAGTTGCACCGGCAGCAGTTCGGCCAGATCGGCCAATCGCTGCGCCTGCGTCCCGGCAATCTTGAGCTGGGTCTCGCCACTCTTGTCCTTGGCAAGACCGATAGGCACCTGACGCCCATCCAGTTCGCACTGGGCAAACAGGGTAAACGCCCTCTCCCCCTGGCGGATAACCCGCCCGGTCAGATGAGTGCGAAAGGAGCGCCCCAGACCAAGGTAGTGAATGGCTTCCAGCACGCTGGTCTTGCCGCTGCCATTGCACCCGACCAAAATATTGAGGCCGGGTGACAACGCGAGACTGGCTTGCTGGATATTGCGAAAGTCGCTGAGCTGGAGTTTGACCAGAGACACGACTAGATCCGCATCGGCATTACCACGTACTGAGCATCCTGATTTTCAAAATCCTCAATAATGGCGCTGCTGACGGAATCGCTCAGGCTAACCCGGATTTGCTCACATTTTAACGTATTCAGCACGTCCAGCACATAAGAGACGTTGAATCCGATCTCCATCTCGCCAGCAGCGTATTGTACGTCAAGCAGCTCTTCCGCTTCTTCCTGTTCCGGGTTGTTGGCGGTGATGCGCAGCAGGTTTTCCTGCAGATTGAGACGCACCCCACGGAATTTTTCGTTGGAGAGGATCGCCGCGCGGGCAAACGCCTGACGCAGATCCTCACGGCCGGCGATCAGGGCCTTGTCGCTGTTGCGCGGAATGACCCGACGCCAGTCCGGGAAACGGCCATCCACCAGCTTGGAGGTGAAGATGAAGCCGTCGAGGGCGGCACGCAGGTTGCTGCGACCGATCTGCAGTCGCACCGGCTTCTCTTCCGCTTCCAGCAGACGCACCAGCTCCAGCACCCCTTTGCGCGGCAGGATAACCTGATGATCGGGCAGCGATTCCCCTACTACCTCGCGGCGGCAGGTGGCCAGACGGTGACCGTCGGTCGCCACGGTACGCAGACCGTGACCTTCGCTTTCGAACAGCATGCCGTTCAGGTAGTAACGCACATCCTGGCTGGCCATGGAGAACTGGGTCGCATCGATCAGCTTCTTCAGCTCCAGCTGGCTGATATCGAACTCGAGCACGGACTCCCAATCCTCGATGTTCGGATACTCGGTTGCCGGCAGGGTCGACAGATTGAAACGGGAACGACCGGAACGGATGATCAGGCGATCGCCTTCGGTATTGAGACGGATCTCGGCACCTTCCGGCAGACCACGGCAGATGTCCAGCAGCTTGCGCGCCGGCACAGTGGTGCGGCCATCTTCGCTGGCACCATTCAGATAGACCTGACCGATCATCTCTACTTCGAGATCGGTACCGGTCAGCGACAGCAGACCGTTGCTGACATCAAGCAGCACGTTGCCGAGGATCGGCAGGGTCGGTCGGCCACCCAGGGCACCGGACACCAGTTGCAGAGGACGTAACAGGGCCTCACGGCTAATTTCGAGCTGCATCTGTGCTCTCCGTTATCAGGAAGAAAGGGTACGGATCAGGTTGGAGTAGTCCTCCTTGATGTCGTGACTCTCCTCCTTCAGCTGCTCGATCTTGCGGCAGGCATGAAGAACGGTGGTATGGTCACGGCCACCAAAGGCATCACCTATCTCCGGCAAACTGTGGTTGGTCAGCTCCTTGGCCAGTGCCATCGCCAGCTGGCGCGGGCGGGCCACGGAGCGGGAACGGCGCTTGGAGAGCAGATCTGCAAGCTTGATCTTGTAGTACTCCGCCACCGTCTTCTGGATATTGTCGATGGTGACCAGCTTCTCCTGCAACGCCAGCAGATCGCGCAGCGCTTCGCGTACGAAGTCGATGTTGATGGCGCGACCGGTAAAGTTGGCGTTGGCGATCACCCGGTTGAGAGCCCCTTCCAGTTCACGGACGTTGGAACGCAGCCGTTTGGCAATGAAGAAGGCCACTTCGTCCGGCAGGTGGATCTGGTTCTCGTCCGCCTTGCGCATCAGGATGGCGACGCGAGTCTCCAGCTCAGGCGGCTCGATCGCCACGGTCAGGCCCCAGCCGAAGCGGGACTTGAGGCGATCCTCGACACCGTTGATCTCTTTCGGATAGCGATCCGAGGTGAGGATGATCTGCTGGTTGCCTTCGAGCAAAGCGTTGAAGGTATGGAAGAACTCCTCCTGGGAGCGCTCCTTGTTGGCGAAGAACTGGATGTCATCGATGAGCAGGGCATCGACGCTGCGGTAGTAACGCTTGAACTCTTCAATAGCGTTGTTTTGCAGCGCTTTCACCATGTCCTGCACAAATCGCTCGGAGTGCATATAGATGACTTTCGCATCTTTTTTGCTCTCCTTGATGGCATTGCCAACGGCGTGCAGGAGGTGGGTTTTACCCAAACCGGTACCGCCATAGAGGAACAGCGGGTTGTAAGCACCACCCGGATTGTCCGCCACCTGACGGGCCGCCGCACGAGCCAACTGGTTGGACTTACCCTCGACGAAATTTTCGAAGGTATAGTTCACGTTGGTGTTGCTCTTGTGGTTCGGCTCGGGCTTGGTTTCGGGCTTGCTTTCCCAGCTCTTCTGCAAGTTATTCACAGGCGCAGCACCCTGCGCCGGCACTCTGCTTGCAGCGACGGTGACGGGGTGGGGACGATTGCCAATATCAAAACGCAGGGCGGGGCCATCGACCCCGCAAAGTTCGTTAATGATGCCGTTCACCCGGATGAGGTACTTGTCTCGTACCCAGTCCAGAACGAAGCGATTCGGTGCATACAGGGTCAGAGTATTGTCACTCAACTCCGCTTGAAGCGGCCGGATCCACATGCTGAATTCTGCCGAGGGCAACTCATCTTGCAGCCGGTTAAGGCACTGCTGCCATAGCGAAGCAGTCACTCTAAACTCCTGTCGATTGATTAACTAAAGACCGGCTATTCTACGTTTTTCGCCGCCGGATCTCCAGCCGTGACCCCGCGGATCCAGCAAATAAGATCCTTGACTTTCAAGGATCCAGCGCCTCCGGATCATCTTTCATCCCCAAAGTTACCCACAGCTTGATCCACTGCTGCAACTAGCGGATCTCGTGCTGCACTCCTGTTATTTCATATAACCAAATGTCATTTATTTTTTAAATTTTATTCCAATAACATCAGTGCCAAAGCAGTTATTACAACTACAAATACAAGACATTTAGAGAGAGAAACCCCATGAAAACTTCCATCAAGCTTATTTCCGGCGCAGCCATCCTGTTGGCTACCCTGTCTGGTCAGGCCATCGCCCAGGAGACCATCAAGGTCGGTATGTCCGGCAAGTACTTCCCGTTCACTTTCGTCAAGCAGGACAAGCTGCAGGGCTTTGAAGTGGATATGTGGAACCAGATCGGCGAACGCACCGGCTACAAGGTCGAGTTCGTGACCGCCAGCTTCTCCGGTCTGTTCGGCATGCTGGAAACCGGCCGTGTCGATACCATCTCCAACCAGATCACCATCACCGACGAGCGCAAGGCGAAGTACGACTTCTCCCAGCCCTACGTCTATGACGGCGCCCAGATCGTGGTCCGTCAGGGCAACAACACCATCCACGGCATCAAGGATCTGGAAGGCAAAAAGGTCGCGGTCAACCTTGGCTCCAACTTTGAAGAGCTGCTGCGCAAGAACGATCCGAACCACAAGATCGATATCCGCACCTATGACTCCGCCTTCGAACAGGATGTCGCGCTGGGCCGCATTGACGCCTTCGTGATGGACCGCGTCTCCACCGCCCAGCTGATCAAGGAGTCCAAGCTGCCGCTGCAACAGGCTGGCGCACCGTTCGAAACCATCGAGAACGCCCTGCCCTTCCTGAAGACTCCAGAGAAGCAGGCGCTGCTGAAAAAGGTCGATGAAGCTCTGACCGCCATGCGCAAGGATGGCTCCCTGCGTCAAATCTCCGAGAAATGGTTCGCGTCCGACATCACCGACAAATAAATGATGCACTTCGATATCGAGTACACCGTAGGGCTGTTTCCCATCCTGCTCAAATATCTGGGCACCACGATGGAGATGGCCCTGTGGGGATTCGCGTTGGCACTCGTACTGTCGCTGGCACTGGCGATAGTACGGGTCTTTCGCATCCCCGTGATCCACTGGCTGGCGATGCTCTATATCTCGTTCTTTCGGGGTACACCGCTGCTCGTCCAGCTGTTTCTGCTCTATTACGGGCTGCCACAACTGTTCCACGTATTTTCCGGGATGGATGCCTTTACCGCCGCCATCATAGGTCTGACCCTCCACTTTGCCGCCTACATGGCCGAGTCGATCAGAGCGTCGATCCTGGGTATCCATAAAAGTCAGATGGAAGCGGCGCTCAGCATCGGCATGAGCCGGCTGCAGGCAATGCAGCGGATCATCTTGCCGCAGGCGGCACGCATAGCCACCCCGTCGCTGATGAACTACTTCATCGACATGATCAAGAGCACCTCGCTGGCCTTTACCCTCGGTGTGGCCGAGATCATGGGCAAGGCGCAGATGGAAGCCTCCTCCTCTTTCAAGTTCTTCGAGAGCTTTATGGCGGTGGCGCTTATCTACTGGGTGGTGGTCATCTTCTTTACCCGCTTGCAGCACCTGCTGGAAATTCGTCTCAACCGTGCCTATTAAAGGAGGGCTCTCATGATCAAGCTAACCGGCCTCTCCAAGGCATATCAGGGCAATCAGGTGCTCAACGGCATCGATCTGGAGGTAAAGAAGGGGGAGATAGTGGTCATTATCGGCCCCTCCGGCACCGGCAAGTCGACTCTGCTGCGCTGCCTCAACCTGCTGGAGACCCCGGATGCGGGTTCGCTTGCCATCGACGATCTGCAGCTCAATCTGGCAAATGCCAGCGAGCAGCAGGCCATCGAGCTGCGCAAGCGCGCCTCCTTCGTGTTCCAGAACTACGCCCTGTTTGCCAACAAGACGGCGCAGGACAACATTGCCGAAGGGCTGATCACCGTCTGGAAACAGCCAAAGGCGGAAGCCCGTGCTACCGCCCTCGGCATCCTTGAGGATATAGGTCTTGCCGACAAGAAGGACGCCTATCCGGCCTCCCTCTCCGGCGGCCAGCAGCAACGGGTCGGCATCGGCCGTGCCATGGCGGCCCACTCCAAGGTGATCCTGTTTGACGAACCCACCTCGGCGCTCGATCCGGAATGGGTCGATGAAGTGCTCGGGCTGATGAAAAAGCTGGCTAGCCAGCACCAGACCATGGTGGTGGTGACCCACGAGATTGAATTCGCGCGGGATGTGGCCGATCGGGTGATCTTCATGGAAGGTGGCCGGATCGTGGAGCAAGGCCCGCCGGATCAGATATTGGTCGATCCCAAGGATCCCCGTACCCGGGAGTTCTTGCGGAAAGTCCTTAAATAGCTCTCTCTTTGGCGGCCTGGCCGCCTTTTTTATTGAGGGATCCCTTGTTTAACACCGGGTTGCCAGTATAATCCGGAGCCCTCGATCCTCTGGATCCTCACACTCGGCAGCGGCCTTTTCAAGACCACCGCAGGATGAGAGGGAACGGCGGATTGACTAAAAGCCGAACTCTGTTTAGAATTCGGCCTCTTTTGCTAGTCGTCACACGCTATAGCTGGCGCGTCGGCTAAGTGTGACAATCAAAACTGTACAGTAATACGGAATCGAATCATGAAACGTACTTTTCAACCGTCCAACCTGAAGCGCAAGCGCTCTCACGGTTTCCGCGCCCGCATGGCAACTGCCAACGGTCGTAAAGTTCTGGCCGCTCGTCGTGCCAAGGGTCGTGCCCGCCTGGTAGTCTAATGCCTACCCAGCACACCTTCTCTCGGGAGTTACGTCTGTTAACTCCCGAACACTTCAAACGCGTTTTCGCCGAGCCTGTCCGGGCCGCCTCTCCGCAGATTACTCTTCTCGCCTCTCCCAATTCGCTCGAACACCCTCGTCTTGGTCTCGCTGTGCCCAAAAAAGCACTCAAGCGTGCCGTTTGGCGTAACCGTGTCAAACGGGTGGTTCGGGAAAGTTTCCGCCTCAAACAACATCAGCTGCCCGCTATCGACATCGTGGTGATCGCCAAGGCCGGTGTGAAAGAGATGGATAACGAGGAACTGTTCAAGTTACTGGAAAAGCTATGGCGCACTCTGTCACGCCGTTGCAATGGGTAGCTATCAAACTGATACGTCTGTATCAGCTAATCATTAGTCCCCTGCTGGGGCCGCGCTGCCGTTTTACCCCGACTTGTTCCCAATTTGCGATAGAAGCAATCCGACTTCACGGTTTCATAAAAGGCGTTTGGTTAGCCAGCAAACGTCTATTAAAATGCCATCCCTTATCCGAGGGTGGTTATGACCCGGTTCCGCAACCAAAGCGAAGAAACTGAAGACTATGGAATCACAACGCAATCTACTCCTGATCGGTTTGCTGTTCGTGAGCTTTTTGCTCTGGCAACAGTGGGAGTCCGACAAGGCTCCCAAGCCGGCCCCGACTACCGTGGCCCAAACCGAACATTTCGTACCTGAAGCCGGTCAATCCGGTGATATTCCTCAGGTTTCCGAGCAAGCCAATGCGACTGCCGCACGCAAGCTGATCACCGTCTCCTCCGACGTGCTCAAGCTGACTCTGGATACCCAGGGTGGCGACATCGTCTCTGCTGAACTGCTGGCCCACAAGCTGGAAGAAGGCAAGGATCAACCGTTCGTACTGCTGACCAGCCAACCTGAGCACCTTTATGTTGCCCAGAGCGGTCTGGTTGGTCGCGATGGTCCTGACAGCCAGGCCCAGGGTCGTCCCACCTATGAAGCCGCCCAGACCAGCTACCAGCTGGCTGATGGTCAGGATCAAGTCGTCGTTCCGATGACCTGGACCGACAGCAAGGGCGTTGTCTTCACCAAGGAGTTCATCCTCAAGCGTGGTGACTATGCCGTTGGCGTCGACTACAAGATCGACAACAAATCCGCCGAGCCGGTACAGGTGCAGTTCTACGGTCAGCTGAAGCAGACCGTGGCGACTCCGAAAGACCAGCAAGGCCATGCCATGGTAGCCAGTGCTTACCGCGGCGGTGCCTTCTCCACTGAAGATACCCGCTACAAGAAGTACACCTTCGACGAGATGAAGGATGCCGACCTGAGCAAGACCACCAAGGGTGGTTGGGTCGCCATGCTGCAACACTACTTCGTCTCTGCTTGGGCTCCGAACGCAAACGATACCAACAGCTTCTACAGCCGTGTGATCCCGGGCAAAGGCCAGGCCATCATCGGTTACAAGGCGCCGATTGTTGACGTGGCTGCCGGTCAACAGGCTGAAGTGACCAGCAAACTGTGGGTTGGTCCCAAGCTGCAAGACCAGATGGCCAAGGTGGCAAACCACCTCGACCTGACCGTCGATTACGGCTGGCTGTGGTTTATCGCCCAACCGCTGCACTGGCTGCTGACCGTGTTCCACGGTTTCGTCCAGAACTGGGGTGTGGCCATCATCATGCTGACCCTGCTGGTGCGCGGCATAATGTTCCCGCTGACCAAGGCCCAGTACACCTCCATGGCCAAGATGCGCATGCTGCAACCCAAGATTGCGGCCCTGCGCGAGCGCTTCGGCGACGATCGCCAGAAGATGTCTCAGGGCATGATGGAGCTGTACAAGAAGGAGAAGGTCAACCCGCTGGGTGGCTGTCTGCCGATCCTGGTTCAGATGCCCATCTTCATTGCTCTCTACTGGGCACTGATGGAGTCTGTTGAGCTGCGCCACGCGCCGTTCGCCCTGTGGATCACCGACCTGTCAGTGAAGGACCCCTTCTTCGTGCTGCCAATCCTCATGGGTGCCTCCATGTGGTATCTGCAGAAGATGAGCCCGACCACCGTGACCGACCCGATGCAGCAGAAAGTGATGCAGTTCATGCCGATCATCTTCACTTTCATGTTCCTCTGGTTCCCGGCTGGCCTGACTCTCTACTGGCTGGTGAGCAACGTCATTTCCATTACCCAGCAGACCATCATCTATCGTCAGCTGGAGAAGAAAGGCCTGCACACTCGCAACTGATGCGCAGCTAATCTTCCCGTGATGACAAAAGAGGCGGCCTTCGGGCCGCCTTTTTTATTACAATGTCTCCCACTACGTTTTCCTATCAGCGAACAAACGAGCCAAGCAAGATGACTACAGATACGATCGTGGCCCAGGCCACCGCCCCCGGCCGTGGTGGCGTCGGCATAGTCCGGGTATCCGGTCCCGCCGCCGAACAGGTTGCCGAGATAGTGCTCGGCAAGTGCCCGCGGGTACGCTACGCCGAATATCTGCCGTTCAGGGATGAGCAAGGCGAAGTACTGGATCAGGGCATAGCCCTGCTGTTCAAGGCCCCCAACAGCTTTACCGGCGAAGATGTGCTGGAGCTGCAGGGCCACGGCGGCCCCGTCATCATGGACATGCTGATCCGCCGCATTCTGCAAATTGAAGGGATCCGCCCTGCCCGCCCCGGCGAGTTCAGCGAGCGCGCCTTCATCAACGACAAACTGGATCTGGCCCAGGCCGAGGCGATAGCCGATCTTATTGAAGCCTCCAGCGAACAGGCTGCCCGCAGCGCTATGCACTCCCTGCAGGGGCAGTTCTCCAGCAAGATCCAGCAGCTGGTGGAAAACCTGACCCGGCTGCGTATCTATGTGGAAGCGGCCATCGACTTCCCGGACGAGGAGATCGACTTCCTCTCCGATGGCAAGGTGGCGGGCGACCTCTACGCCATCATGTCCGAGCTGGACGACGTGCGTGGTGAAGCCAAGCAGGGCGCCCTGCTGCGGGAAGGGATGAAGGTGGTGATCGCCGGTCGTCCCAACGCCGGCAAATCGAGCCTGCTCAACGCTCTGGCAGGCCGTGAGTCAGCCATCGTTACCGAGATTGCCGGTACCACCCGCGACGTGTTGCGCGAGCACATCCATCTCGATGGCATGCCACTGCATATCATCGACACCGCCGGCCTGCGCGACACCCAGGACAAGGTGGAGCAGATCGGTATCGAGCGCGCCTGGGCCGAGATCGAGCAGGCCGATCGGGTGCTGTTTATGGTGGATGGCACCACCACAGACGCAGTAGACCCGCGCGAAATCTGGCCGGAATTTGTTGATCGGTTGCCAAAAAACATCGGTCTCACCGTCATTCGCAACAAAGCTGACTTGACTGGCGAAGATCTAGCACCGAGTCAGGAGCAGGGCCACGCAGTCTATCGCATCTCCGCCAAGACCGAGCTGGGGCTGCCTGCCCTGCGCGAGCACCTGAAAGCCTGCATGGGCTTCCAGGGCAACACCGAAGGGGGCTTTATGGCCCGCCGCCGCCATCTGGATGCTCTGGAGCGCGCCGCCGAGCGGCTGCTGGTGGCCAAGGAGCAGCTGGAAGTGTTCGTGGCTGGCGAGCTGGTGGCCGAAGAGCTGCGCCTGGCGCAGGAGTCCCTCTCCGAGATCACCGGTGAATTCAGCTCCGACGATCTGCTGGGCCGCATCTTCTCCAGCTTCTGCATCGGCAAATAAGCCGGTTCGGCAGACAATAAAAAGCCCGGGTTCGTCCCGGGCTTTTTTGTGCATTTTTCGTCCACAAACCTAGAGGCGACGCAGGCACCACATGAAGTAAGCACCTCCTTACCGCCGCTTTATATCGTGCAATAAAGGGAAATCCCCACCATTTCACATGCTCAAGCATTTGCTGAAAAGGAAGTAGAAAGAGCCCAGCAGCCTTAAGATGCCATCGGGAAATGACCCCCAAGGCTCCTGACAAGCCTCTTTTATTTCATCCGCTCAACAACGCCACCCGGCGGATCTTACAGAGACAAGATCCACAGCTATCTCTGAGTGGATCCATTATCCCCAAGCTTTATCCATATTTATCCACATCCTTTGGAGTTAGAATCCGGCTTCGCCTCTTTTCTCTGAATCAGGATCCATTCCATGGCAAAACTCAATATCGTCGTCGGTTCCATGCTGGGGGCCGCCGAATATGTCGCCGATCATGTGGCCAATCTGCTGGAACAGGCGGGTCACCAGACCCGGATCCACAACCCAGCCTCGCTGACCGAGGTACTGGATGAGCCCGGATCCATCCTGCTGGTGGTCACTTCCACCCATGGTGCCGGGGATGTGCCCGACAACCTGCAGCCCTTCGCCAAGGATCTTGCCGAGCAGCATCCGGACCTTAACTCACTGAAATATGGAGTGATCGCCCTTGGTGACAGCAGTTATGACACCTTCTGTCAGGGCGGCAAGACAGTGGATCGGCTGCTGGCCGAGTGTGGTGCCAGCCGGATCGGAGAACGGCTCGACATCGATGTAACCCGTTACGAGATACCGGAAGATGCCGCAGAAGCCTGGATCCATAACTGGATGACCATGATCGCCTGATCACTCACGGGAGATCCGCAATAAAAGTGCGATCTCCCGACTTATCCCCAGATCGGCTATCCACCAGGTTATTAACAGCTGGATCTTGCCAAGTTGTTCTACACGGTTACCCACAGCAATCCATATAAATGTGCATAACTACAGGTTTAACCTCTGTAAAACCTATAGTTATCCTATGAATGAGATCTTGTGCAGGTTTGCACTGTGCATAAAAGTCAGGGTTGTCCCACGGTTCAAGGAGCCAGGATCCAAGCTTTTCCACAAGCTGGGATCGCCTTTAACTGAATGATCTTTATGATCAAAAAGTGCTTATCAACAGATCTGGCTGATCCTAATAAAAGATCCAGTAAAAGATCGATCTAAAGATCCTTAAGATCTATTTAGTGGATCCTCTCTTCATACTGAACGTTAAGTAGACGTTCCCCTCAGGGCGTGAAACAGATAGAATGTTCCGCCTTTTAGCCCAGGCAAATACAGATCTTCAGGCGTGCAGATCAAGGTGATCCCAATGCAATACCATGAACAATTTGATGTGATCGTCGTCGGTGGCGGTCATGCCGGAACCGAAGCAGCAACAGCGGCAGCCCGTATGGGCATGAATACCCTGTTGCTGACCCACAATATCGATACGCTGGGGCATATGTCCTGCAACCCGGCGATCGGCGGGATCGGCAAGGGACACCTGGTCAAGGAAGTTGACGCTCTCGGCGGGATCATGGCTAGAGCCATCGATCTTGGCGGGATCCAGTTCCGCACTCTCAACTCATCCAAAGGGCCGGCAGTACGCGCTACCCGCGCTCAGGCGGATCGCCTGCTTTACAAGGCTGTCGTGCGCCAGATGCTGGAGAACTACCCCAACCTGAAGATCTTCCAGCAGGCCTGTGACGATCTCATCATGGACGGGGATCGTGTTGCCGGTGTGGTGACCCAGAGCGGGATCCGCATTAGCGGCAAGACTGTGGTGTTGACCGTAGGCACCTTCCTGAATGGTTTGATCCATATCGGGATGGAGAACTACAAGGGCGGCCGTGCCGGGGATCCTCCCTCGATCGCCCTCGCCCAGCGCCTGCGCGAACTGCCGCTGCGCATCGATCGCCTCAAGACCGGCACACCGCCCCGCATCGATGCCCGCAGCGTCGATTTCTCCGTAATGCAGGAGCAGCACGGTGACGATCCGCGTCCGGTATTCTCTTTCATCGGTGATGCCAGCCAGCATCCCCGTCAGGTGCCTTGCTACGTAACTCATACCAACGAGCGCACCCACGATGTGATCCGCAATAACCTGGATCGCAGCCCCATGTACGCCGGGGTGATCGAGGGGATTGGCCCGCGCTACTGCCCATCGATCGAGGACAAGATCACCCGCTTTGCCGACAAGATTGCACACCAGATCTTCGTCGAGCCGGAAGGGCTGACCACTCACGAACTCTACCCGAACGGGATCTCCACCAGCTTGCCGTTTGACGTGCAGGTGCAGATCGTTCGCTCCGTGCGTGGCTTCGAGAATGCCCACATCACCCGCCCGGGTTATGCCATCGAGTACGATTTCTTCGATCCGCGGGATCTCAAGGCCAACATGGAGAGCAAGTGCATTCCAAACCTGTTCTTCGCTGGCCAGATCAACGGGACGACCGGTTACGAAGAGGCGGCGGCACAAGGCCTGATGGCTGGTCTGAACGCGGCCCTGCGTGCGCAGGACAAGGATCCCTGGCATCCGCGTCGGGATCAGGCCTACATGGGCGTGATGATGGACGATCTCTCCACTCTGGGAACCCGCGAGCCCTATCGCATGTTCACCAGTCGTGCCGAATATCGCCTGCTGCTGCGTGAAGACAACGCCGATATCCGCCTGACCACCATTGGTCGCGAGCTGGGTCTGGTGGATGACGAGCGCTGGAGCAAGTTCAACGCCAAGATGGAACAGGTTGAGCTGGAGCGTCAGCGCATGCGCTCGACCTGGATCCACCCGCAGCATCCGTCACTGGAGGCGGTCAACACCCTGGTCAATACCCCGCTGACCCGCGAACAGAGCCTGGAAGAGCTGCTGCGCCGTCCGGAAGTGACCTACGATGCCCTGATGACCATCGACGGGATCGGCCCTGCTGTGGCGGATCCTGCCGCTGCCGAGCAGGTGGAAATCCAGATCAAGTACGCCGGTTACATCGATCGTCAGCAGGACGAAGTTGAGAAGCAGCTGCGCAACGAGAACACCCTGTTGCCGCTGGATCTCGACTATCGCGATGTGAATGGCCTCTCCAACGAGGTGAAAGCCAAGCTCAACGATGCCAAACCGCAGACCATCGGTCAGGCTTCCCGCATCTCCGGCATCACCCCGGCGGCCATCTCCATTCTGCTGGTGCACCTGAAAAAACACGGCCTGCTGCGTAAAACCGCCTGAGGATTCTTACCGTTGGAAAATATGCTGGAAAGATTGAACGGCCTGCTCATGCAGGCCGGAATTGTTATCACCGATACCCAAAAGAGCCAACTGGTGCAGCTGGTCGAGTTGCTGCACAAGTGGAACAAGGCTTACAATCTCACCTCGGTTCGTGATCCGGACGCCATGCTGGTCAAGCATATCCTCGACAGTCTGGTGGTAAGCCCCCACTTGCACGGGGAGCGCTTCATCGATGTGGGGACCGGTCCCGGCTTGCCTGGACTGCCGCTGGCCATCATCAACCCGGACAAGCAGTTCGTTCTGCTGGACAGTCTGGGCAAACGGATCAACTTCATCCGCCAGGTCATTCTGGAGCTGGGGTTGACCAATGTGACGCCGATCAAATCCCGGGTGGAAGAGTATCAACCCGAAGTCGGGTTTGATGGTGTACTCAGCAGAGCGTTCGCTTCGCTGGAGGACATGCTGAGCTGGTGTCACCACCTGCCGTCAGAACAGGGCAGCTTCCTCGCGCTCAAGGGACAATATCCCGCAGAGGAGCTGGCCCAGTTGCCTGCCAATATCCGTCTGGTAGCCTGTCATGAGTTGCGGGTGCCGGAGCTGGAAGGCGAACGTCATCTGCTGGAATTCAAACATATCCAGCCCGAATAGGGTCGCAGTTTCATTTAGGGGATAGTGTGGGAAAAGTCATTGCCATAGCCAACCAGAAGGGTGGAGTGGGTAAAACCACCACCTGTGTGAACCTGGCCGCCTCCATGGCCGCCACCCGGCGCAAGGTGCTGGTGATCGATCTGGATCCGCAGGGCAATGCCACCATGGGCAGCGGCGTCGACAAGTACGAAGTCGAGCGCACCGCCTATGAGCTGCTGATCGAAGATGCCCCCATCAGCGAGGTGATTATCCCCGAAACTTCCGGTGGCTATCACCTGATCGCTGCCAACGCCGACGTGACCGCGGCCGAAATCCGCCTGATGGAGTTTTTCGCCCGCGAGATCCGCCTGCGCAATGCGCTGGCCTCGGTGCGGGACAAGTACGACTACGTCTTCATCGACTGTCCCCCGTCCCTCAACATGCTGACCGTGAATGCCATGGCCGCCGCCGACTCCGTGCTGGTGCCCATGCAGTGCGAATACTATGCGCTGGAGGGGCTCACTGCTCTGGTCGATACCATCAGCAAGCTGGCCGCCGTGGTCAATCCCGATCTCAAGATCGAAGGGGTGCTGCGTACCATGTACGATCACCGCAACCGGCTGGCCAATGATGTGTCCGATCAGCTAAAACAGCACTTCGGCGACAAGGTCTACCGCACCATCATTCCCCGCAACGTCAGACTGGCGGAGGCGCCGAGCTTCGGTGCGCCGGCCATGCACTATGACAAATCATCGGTGGGCGCCAAGGCCTACCTGGCTCTGGCTGGCGAGATCCTGCGCCGTCAGGAGCAGGAACGTCAGGCGACCATCGCAGACCGAGAGAGCGTATGACTCCGAAAAAACGTGGACTGGGCAAGGGGCTGGATGCTCTGCTCAGTACCAGCACGGCTGCCCGCCAGAAACAGGTGATGAGCGATCAACGTACCGAGCAGGCCATGGCCCCCACCAATCAGGGTGAGCTGCGCAAGCTGCCAGTCGAGTGGCTGCACTCGGGCAAGTACCAGCCGCGCAAGGACATGTCGCAGGATGCGCTGGAAGAGCTGGCCAACTCCATCCGCGCCCAGGGGGTGATCCAGCCCATCGTGGTGCGTCCGGTCGCCGAACACTCTTTTGAAATCATCGCTGGCGAGCGGCGCTGGCGCGCGTCCCAACTGGCCCGGCTTGAAGTGGTTCCCTGCATCGTCAAGGATGTTCCTGACGAAGCAGCGGTGGCCATCGCGCTGATTGAGAACATCCAGCGCGAAGATCTCAACGCCATCGAAGAGGCGGTCGCCCTGCAGCGACTGCTGACCGAATTTGAACTCACCCACCAGCAGGTGGCCGAGGCGGTGGGCAAGTCCCGCACCACGGTGACCAACCTGTTGCGTCTCAACCAGCTCAACGATGACGTGAAGCGTTTCGTCGAGCATGGCGATCTCGACATGGGCCATGCCCGTGCCTTGTTGGCCCTGAGTGGCCAGGCCCAGTCCGAACTGGCCAAGCTGGTTGCCCAGAAAGGGCTGACTGTGCGTGATACCGAAAAGCTGGTGCAAAAGGCGCTGGAGCCGGCAAAAGACAGGGTCGAACCGGCCCGCGATCCGCAGATCGGTTACCTGGAGCGCCAGCTGGCTGAAAAAATTGGCAATCAGGTACAACTTCAGCCTGGCAAGCGGGATAGCGGAAAGTTAGTAATTAGTTACGAGAACTTGTCCGATTTGGACCGCATATTGGGCTATTTTGGCGTGTCGGAATCGTGATTTTTACGCTTTTTGTAGTAATAAAACATCCATTCCTTTTGATATGGGCATAACCCTGATTTTGCGCTGAAAGCCGCAAAAATTAAGGATTTTTGTCATATTGCAATAGTGGCCCTCAAGGGTATAATTTGACCGGCTTTTAGAGCTGTTAACATGGGGTCTTCGGATCCCGATTTTTTACAGTTCTGTAATGTTCAGGGGTAGGTTGGTGAAGCAGAAAATAGCCTTGGAAGGTTTGACACTGGCCTTGGTTATGCTCGTTTGTCAGCTGGTCCTGATCCTGGCGATGAGTGCCGTCTGGTATTACCTGACTGGTGCCAGCGCCGGTTATTCCGCCCTTTACGGAGGGGGGATGTACTGGGTTCCTCAGGCCTTGTTCACTCTCTGGGTACTGCGCCGCAAGGTAACGGCCGAGAGTGTGGGTCTGGTTCTGCGGGACTTTTATGGTGGGGCAGGGATTAAGCTCATTACTACAACAGGTCTATTCGCCCTGATGTTTGGTGCGGGAGTCGAGGTCGTTACCGTCTCGTTTTTCGCCACTTATATCCTCGCCCTCGTTGTACAGTGGATAGTCTCATTCACGCTTAACAACCACTATTAGGAAAACTCATGTCTGCAACCGGAGAAGTCCTGACTCCTCAGGGATATATCTCCCACCACCTGACCCACCTGCAAGTCGGGTCCGGGTTCTGGACGGTCAATATCGACTCAATGGTATTTTCCGTCGTGCTAGGCGCCCTGTTTATCCTGTTGTTCCGCAAAGTAGCCGTCAACGCTACCAGCGGGGTGCCGGGTAAGCTGCAGTGCTTTGTGGAGATGCTGGTCGAGTTTGTGAATGGTAACGTCAAAGACATCTTTCACGGTCGCAACAAGGTCATCGCACCTTTGGGGCTGACGGTGTTTGTCTGGATCTTCCTGATGAACCTGATGGATCTGATCCCTGTTGACTTTATCCCTCACGCTGCACAATTGATGGGTATTCCCTATCTGCGTGTGGTTCCCTCCGCTGACGTTAACATCACCATGTCCATGGCTTTGGGCGTGTTCTTCTTGATCCTGTACTACAGCATCAAGGTCAAGGGTATCGGCGGGTTTGTGAAGGAGCTGACGCTTCAGCCTTTCAATCACCCGGCTGCCATCCCGGTTAACCTCATCCTGGAAACTGTTACGCTGGTATCCAAACCGGTCTCTCTGGGTCTTCGACTGTTCGGCAACATGTATGCTGGCGAACTGATCTTTATCCTGATTGCGGGTTTGCTACCCTGGTGGTCACAGTGGATTCTGTCCGTGCCTTGGGCAATTTTCCACATCCTGATCATCACTTTGCAGGCATTCATCTTCATGGTTCTGACCATCGTCTATCTGTCGATGGCGCAGGAAGACCATTGATGATGCGACTCAAATAATCCTTTTTATACAATCAATTACATCTAAATAAATGGAGATCCTCATGGAAAACTTGAACATGGACCTGCTGTACATCGCTGCTGCAATGATGATGGGTCTGGCTGCTATCGGCGCTTCCATCGGTATCGGTATTCTGGGTGGTAAATTCCTGGAAGGTGCTGCTCGTCAACCTGACCTGATCCCTGTTCTGCGTACCCAGTTCTTCATCGTAATGGGTCTGGTCGATGCGATCCCGATGATCGCCGTTGGTCTGGGTCTGTACGTGATGTTTGCGGTTGCTGGCTAAGTCGTTACGACATCTCCAGGCATAACCCATTAACTAACTAAAGAGGACATCGGCTGTGAATATCAACGCCACCCTCCTCGGCCAAGCAATTGCTTTTTTCTTCTTCGTAGTGTTTTGCATGAAGTACGTATGGCCGCCGTTGATTGCTGCCATCGAAGCCCGTCAGAAAGCTATTGCTGATGGTCTCTCTTCTGCTGAGCGTGCCAAGAAAGATCTGGATTTGGCCAAGGCCAACGCCGTCGATCAGCTGAAAGAAGCCAAGCTCCAGGCTGCTGAAATCATTGAACAGGCCAACAAACGCAAGGCCCAGATCATTGATGAGGCAACTGTCGGAGCCCAGTCTGAGCGGGAAAAAATCCTGGCTCAAGGCCGTGCCGAGATTGAAGCTGAACGTCATCGTGCCAAAGAAGAACTGCGCAAGCAGGTTGCTGCTCTTGCCATTGCTGGTGCAGAGAAGATCCTGGCGCGCCAAATCGACCAGGCTGCCAACAGCGACATCGTCGACAAACTGGTAGCAGAACTGTAACGGGAACGGGGCTATGTCTGAACTGACTACAATCGCTCGCCCCTACGCCAAGGCTGCTTTCGAGTTTGCCGTTGAGCACAAGGCGGTTGATCAGTGGCTGGGGATGCTCAGCTTCGCTGCGGAAGTAGTGAAGAACGAGACCATCCACTCCCTGGTAAACGGCTCTGTGGCTGCCGAAGAGCTGGCAAAACTGTTTGTCAGCATCTGCGGTGAGCAACTCGACGAGCATGGCCAGAACCTGATCCGGGTAATGGCTGAGAATGGTCGCTTGGGTGTGCTGCCGGCGGTCGTTGCCGAATTTGTGGTGTTCAAGGCTGAACTGGATAAAGAAGTTCAGGCTGACGTGACATCGGCGATTGCACTGACCGACCAGCAGAAAGCCAATATTCAGGCTTCTCTGGAACAACGTCTCGCGCGCAAAGTGAAGCTGAATTGCAGCATCGATGCGTCCTTGATGGCCGGGGTGCTCATCAAGGCCGGTGATCTGGTTATCGACGGAACTGTCCGCGGTAAGCTGGATCGCATGGCTGACGCGCTGCAATCTTGATTGGGGTATTAGAGCATGCAACTGAATTCCACTGAAATCGCCGAGCTGATCAAGCAGCGCATTGCGCAGTTTGATGTAAAGAGCGAAGCGCGTAACGAAGGTACCATCGTCTCTGTAAGCGACGGTATCATTCGTGTCCACGGCCTGGCCGATGCCATGCAGGGTGAGATGATCGAGCTGCCGGGCAACCGCTACGCTCTGGCATTGAACCTGGAGCGTGACTCCGTTGGTGCCGTAGTAATGGGTCCCTATGCCGATCTGGCCGAAGGGATGAAAGTAAAAGGTACTGGCCGCATTCTGGAGGTGCCGGTTGGTCGTGGTCTGTTGGGCCGGGTGGTCAACACCCTGGGTCAGCCTATCGACGGTAAAGGTCCGGTCGAGCACGATGGCTTCTCTCCGGTAGAAGTGATTGCCCCGGGCGTTATCGAGCGTAAGTCTGTTGACCAGCCTGTCCAGACCGGTCTGAAAGCCATCGACGCCATGATCCCTATCGGTCGTGGCCAGCGTGAGCTGATCATCGGTGACCGCCAGGTAGGTAAAACTGCCATCGCGATCGACACCATCATCAACCAGAAAGACTCCGGCATTAAGTGTGTCTACGTTGCGATTGGCCAGAAGGCCTCCACCATCGCCAACGTGGTGCGCAAGCTGGAAGAGCACGGTGCTCTGGCCAACACCATCGTGGTGGTTGCCTCTGCTTCCGAAGCTGCTGCCCTGCAGTATCTGGCTCCGTACTCCGGTTGCTCCATGGGTGAGTACTTCCGTGACCGCGGTGAAGATGCCCTGATCATTTATGATGACCTGTCCAAGCAGGCCGTTGCATATCGTCAGATCTCCCTGCTGCTGCGCCGTCCGCCAGGACGTGAAGCATTCCCGGGCGACGTATTCTATCTGCACTCCCGTCTGCTGGAGCGTGCTGCTCGCGTCAACGACGAGTACGTAGAGAAGTTCACCAAGGGTGAAGTGAAGGGCAAAACCGGTTCTCTGACCGCGCTGCCGATCATCGAAACCCAGGCTGGTGACGTATCCGCGTTCGTTCCGACCAACGTGATCTCCATCACCGATGGCCAGATCTTCCTGACTTCCCAGTCTTTCAACGCCGGTATTCGTCCTGCGGTTGATCCGGGTATCTCCGTATCCCGTGTGGGTGGTGCCGCCCAGACCAAGATCGTCAAGAAGCTGTCCGGTGGTATCCGTACCGCGCTGGCTCAGTACCGCGAACTTGCTGCGTTTGCCCAGTTCTCTTCCGACCTGGACGATGCGACTCGCAAGCAGCTGGACCACGGTCAGAAAGTGACCGAGCTGATGAAGCAGAAGCAGTACTCTCCGATGAGCGTTGCTCACCAGTCTCTGGTGCTGTTCGCCGCGGAAAAAGGCTATCTCTCCGATGTCGAGCTGAACAAGATCCTCGATTTCGAAGCCGCTCTGCTCTCTTTCGCCGATACCCAGCATGCCGAGCTGATGGCTGAAATCAATGCCAAGGCTGACTACAACGACGCGATCGTTGGCAAGCTGACTGCGTTGCTGGACAACTTCAAGGCAACCCAGACCTGGTAAGCGTGTGTGGCAGCGCAAGCTGCCACCTGATGGAGAGAAGAGATGGCCGGCGCAAAAGAGATACGTAACAAGATCGGGAGTGTGAAAAACACTCAGAAGATCACCAGCGCTATGGAAATGGTGGCAGCAAGCAAGATGCGCCGTGCGCAGGATCGCATGTCTGCCAGCCGTCCGTACGCTGAAACCATGCGCAAGGTGATCGGCCATATCGCTCAGGGGAACCTGGAATACAAGCACCCCTACCTCATCGAACGTGAGGTCAAGCGAGTGGGTTACATCGTCGTCTCCACCGACCGTGGCCTGTGTGGTGGTCTGAACATCAACCTGTTCAAGGCTGCCCTCAATGATATGAAGCAATGGAGCGCGAAAGGTGCCAAGGTTGACCTGGCTCTGATCGGCAACAAAGCCTCCAACTTCTTTGAACGGCACGGCGCCAAGGTGAAAGCTCACGTCGCAGGACTGGGCGATAACCCGAGCGTCAATGACCTGATTGGTTCAGTCAAGGTCATGCTGAAGGCTTACGACAACGGTGAGATTGACAAGCTGTATCTGGTGTACAACAAGTTCGTCAACACCATGGTGCAGCAACCACGGGTCGATCAACTGCTGCCTTTGCCCGTAACTGAAGACAGCAAGCTCGCCAAGAAACACCACTGGGATTACCTCTATGAGCCGGATCCCAAGAAGCTGCTGGATACCCTGCTGGTTCGCTATGTCGAATCTCAGGTTTACCAGGGTGTAGTGGAAAACTTGGCCAGTGAACAGGCAGCCCGAATGGTTGCCATGCAAGCCGCGACTGACAACGCCGGTAACCTGATTAACGATCTGCAACTGGTATACAACAAGGCCCGTCAGGCCAGTATTACCCAGGAGCTGACAGAGATCGTATCCGGTGCTGCTGCGGTGTAAGGCAAGGGTTATCAAAGGTTTAGAGGATTTGACATGAGTAACGGTTTCATCGTCCAAATCATCGGCGCTGTAGTGGACATCGAGTTCCCGCAGAATGCCGTGCCCCAGGTGTACGATGCACTGAAGGTCGTTAGCGAAGGTCAAGGCCAGGGTCTGGTGCTGGAAGTTCAGCAACAGATCGGTGGCGGCGTCGTTCGTTGCATCACCATGGGTTCCTCCGACGGTCTGCGTCGTGGGTTGGAAGTAATGAATAGCGGTAAATCCATCCAGGTTCCGGTCGGTACTGCGACCCTGGGTCGGATCATGAACGTACTGGGCGAGCCAATCGACGAGAAAGGCCCGATCGGTGAAGAAGAGAGCTGGTCAATCCACCGTGAAGCCCCCAGCTACGAAGATCAGTCCAACAGCACCGAGCTGCTGGAGACCGGCATCAAGGTTATCGACCTGGTATGTCCGTTCGCCAAGGGTGGTAAAGTGGGTCTGTTCGGTGGTGCCGGTGTAGGCAAAACCGTAAACATGATGGAGCTGATCCGTAACATCGCGATCGAGCACAGCGGTTACTCTGTGTTCGCCGGTGTAGGTGAGCGTACCCGTGAGGGTAACGACTTCTACCACGAGATGATGGAGTCCAACGTACTGGACAAAGTATCTCTGGTTTACGGTCAGATGAACGAGCCGCCCGGAAACCGTCTGCGCGTAGCGCTGACCGGCCTGACCATGGCCGAGAAGTTCCGTGACGAAGGTCGTGACGTGCTGTTCTTCGTGGACAACATCTACCGTTACACCCTGGCCGGTACTGAAGTATCCGCACTGCTGGGCCGTATGCCTTCCGCAGTAGGTTACCAGCCGACTCTGGCCGAGGAGATGGGTGTTCTGCAAGAACGTATCACCTCCACCAAGACCGGTTCCATCACCTCCGTACAGGCCGTTTACGTTCCTGCGGATGACTTGACTGACCCGTCTCCGGCGACCACCTTCGCCCACTTGGATGCGACCGTCGTACTGTCCCGTCAGATCGCGGCACTGGGTATCTACCCGGCCGTTGACCCGCTGGACTCTACCTCTCGTCAGCTGGATCCGCTGGTAGTTGGCAAAGAGCACTACGAAACCGCCCGTGGCGTTCAGACCGTACTGCAGCGCTACAAAGAGCTGAAGGACATCATCGCCATCCTGGGTATGGATGAACTGTCAGAAGAAGACAAACTGACCGTAGCCCGTGCCCGTAAGATCGAGCGTTTCCTGTCCCAGCCGTTCTTCGTAGCAGAAGTGTTTACCGGTTCTCCGGGTAAATACGTGCCGCTGAAAGAGACCATCCGTGGTTTCCAGGGCATCCTGAAAGGCGAGTATGACGATCTGCCCGAGCAGGCGTTCTACATGGTTGGCGGTATCGACGAAGTCGTCGAGAAATCCAAGAAACTGTAAGCCTCTACTGGAGGGCCCATGGCTGAGATGATCTCCTTTCACCTGGACGTGGTGAGCGCCGAAGGAAAACTGTTTTCCGGTCGCGTGCAATCCGCTCAGGTATCAGGCTCCGAAGGTGAGTTGGGTCTCCGCCACGGTCATGCTCCGTTGCTGACTGCCATCAAGCCGGGCCTGGTCCGCTTGGTGAAGCAGAATGGAACTGAAGAGGTGCTGTACATCTCCGGCGGTATGCTGGAAGTACAACCCGAAGCCGTGACCGTGCTGGCGGACACCGCGATTCGTGCCGACGACTTGGATGAGGCGAAAGCCCAGGAAGCCAAGCGCGCAGCCGAAGAGCGGATCCACAGCTCCCATGGCGATATGGACTACGCCCAGGCCGCTACCGAGCTGGCCAAGGCGATGGCTCAACTGCGAGTCATCGATATCGTCAAAAAGAACTACCGCTAATAACGGTGATGTAAAAAGCGACCTTCGGGTCGCTTTTTTTTTGCCCGTTGGATAGACTCCGCCGAGTATTTCCTCATGTTCCAAAGGTCAATTTATGTCCCTCAACGTCGTGATCCTGGCTGCGGGTAAAGGCACCCGCATGCGCTCTTCCCTGCCCAAGGTACTGCACCCGGTTGCTAACAAACCCATGGTCTCCCATGTGATCGATACCGCCCGTCAGGTCGGCGCCGAGCAGTTGCATCTGGTTTATGGCCACGGTGCCGAGCTGCTGAAAGAGCGGATCGTGGCGGCTGATGTCAACTGGGTGCTGCAAGCCCAGCAGCTGGGAACCGGTCACGCCGTCGCCCAGGCCATCCCGTTCTGGAAGGATGAGGACGACGTGCTGGTGCTCTACGGCGATACCCCGCTGATCCAGCCCGAGACCCTGCAGCGCTTGCTCGCCGCCAAAGCGGAAAACGGGATGGCACTGCTGACCGTGGTGCTGGACAACCCCACCGGCTATGGCCGCATCGTCCGTGAAAGTGGTCAGGTAGTCGGCATCGTCGAGCAGAAGGATGCCAACGCTGAACAGCTGGCGATCCGTGAGGTAAACACCGGCGTGCTGGTGGCCAATGGGGGCCAGTTGCGTCAATGGTTGTCTCGTCTCGACAACAAAAACGCTCAGGGCGAGTTCTATCTGACCGATGTGATCGCGATGGCTCACGGCGATAATTGCCCGATTGCAGCCGTTCATCCGGAGCGCGCCGCTGAAGTGGAAGGGGCTAATAATCGGGTTCAATTGGCTCAACTTGAGCGCAGCTATCAGCAGATGCAGGCCGAGAAACTGATGATTGCAGGTGCAACCATGATCGACCCCGCACGCTTTGATTTGCGTGGGGTTTTGGAAATTGGTGAAGAGGTCGTTATTGATGCAAACGTCATCATTGAGGGCAAGGTGACTCTTGGCAATCACGTTCGTATCGGAGCCGGTTGCGTACTGAAAGATTGCGTCATTGGCGATCACACCGAGGTGAAACCCTACTCGGTTATCGAGGGTGCACAGGTGGCAGATCAGTGCTCAGTGGGTCCGTTTAGCCGCTTGCGCCCGGGGGCGGTTCTGGAGCAGGATGCGCACGTTGGCAACTTCGTCGAGATGAAGAAGGCCCGTCTTGGGGTTGGTTCCAAGTGCGGTCATCTGACCTATCTGGGTGATGCCGAGATCGGAGCCGGGGTGAATATCGGTGCCGGTACCATCACCTGCAACTACGACGGGGTCAACAAATTCCAGACCATCATCGAGGACGATGTGTTCGTCGGTTCTGATACCCAACTGGTAGCGCCTGTTCGCATCGGCAAGGGGGCCACCCTGGGTGCCGGCTCTACTATTACCAAGGACGTGGGTGAAAATGAACTCGTGATAACCCGGGTACCCCAGCGTCACATCAAGAACTGGGCTCGTCCGGTCAAGAAAACTGATAAGTGATATCAGTATGAAGGCGACCCATGAACAAACGAATCATCAAGCTCGCAGACGCGAGCCACAGTCTGTTTTCCCGCTTTGTCGATCTGGTGGGAATTTCAGTCTCAATGGTGCTGCTTTCGCGGCACTTTGGTTTGTTTCATGGGTTGGACGAGATGTCACTGGCCACGCTGGGCATGGTGGTCTTCTTTCTGGTTTCCCAGAATACCGGGCTCTATTGCAGCCGAGTTCGTAAAAATCTGGCGCAGTCTCTGCTGCGCCTCATCTTCTCCTGGTTGGTAACAGCTACCCTGCTCTACCTGCTGGTCTATCTGGTTCCCATCTTTAAACCCTACCACCCTTTCCCGCTTGAGCTGGCAGTGCTCTGGCTTGCCATGGCCTGTCTTATTTCCACCGGCTATCGGGTGCTTTACCGACTGGTGACCCTCTGGTTCAGCGGTGCTTCCTGTTGTCGTCGTGTGGCCATCATTGGCGTGACTCCGGCTGGACTGGCGCTGGAGAAATCCCTCTGGGAGAGTCCTCGTCACGATATCCAGATGCTCGGATTTTTCGATGCCCGCAGCGAAGAGCGCTTCGGTTACCCGACTCGCAGTCCTCTGTTGGGTGATGTCGACGAACTGCTCGAGCTGGCCCGCAAAGGGCTGGTCGACGAAGTCTATCTGGCGCTGCCCCTGACTGCCCGGGAGCGCATCAATCACTACCTCTACGAACTCTCCGATACCACGGTCGATACCTATCTGGTACCCGATTTCTACGAGTACGGTCTGACCGTATCCCACATCGATCGGGTGGGCGATATCTATACCTTCAGCTTTTTCGATTCCCCGTTTGAAGGTGGCGCCGCCCTGCTCAAACGGATTGAAGATCTGGTGCTGGGTTCACTCATCCTGCTGCTCATCTCTCCGGTCATGGCGCTGGTAGCTCTCGGGGTGCGTCTCTCTTCACCCGGACCTGTGCTCTTCAAGCAGGATCGCTACGGTCTGGGGGGGAAACGGATCCAGGTCTGGAAATTCCGTTCCATGCGCGTCATGGAGAATGATGCCGTGGTGACTCAGGCAACCAGAGGCGATCCCAGAGTGACGCCATTCGGTGCGTTTTTGCGTCGTACCTCGCTGGATGAGCTGCCGCAGTTTTTCAATGTGATTCAGGGTTCCATGTCGATCGTTGGGCCGCGTCCCCATGCCGTGGCGCACAACGAGCAGTACCGCTCACTGGTGGAGCGTTACATGCTGCGTCACAAGGTGAAACCGGGGATTACCGGGCTGGCCCAGATAAATGGATTTCGTGGTGAAACCGACACCCTCGACAAGATGGAGATGCGGGTCAAGTTCGATCTCAAGTACATCCAGTACTGGTCGCTCGGACTGGATTTCAAAGTCATTTTCCTGACTGTATTCAAGGGGTTTGTCGGTGCATCCGCTTACTAGCCTCGTTTGCGTCGGACTGCTGCTCTCCCCCTCTCTTTCAGTCCGCGCCGAGGTCACCCCCGTATCCCATCAGGGGCCGCTTGGTCTGGAGATCCAGACCGAGGTGGAGAGCCGTTACGGCCACGACAGCAACCTGCTGTGGCTGCGTGACAGTGGTCAGGCGATTGACTCCGATTTCGTCGGGATCTCCCCGGAATTTCGCATGGTGGGTGAACGCGGCCTGGATCGTTATCAGTTCAGCTATCTGGGTGATTATCGTCGCTATGGCAGCAGCCATGCGGATGACTATGCCGATCACCAATTCCAGTTTGACGGCAGCTGGCGCTTCTCCCTGCGCAACGCCTTCAAACTGATGTACCAGTATCGGCTGGGCCATGAGGCGCGTGGCGAGGGGCTGACCGAAGGCTTTATGTTGCAGGGAGATGCCTCTCCTTGTCCCAGCGACGCTGATAAGAAAGGTCGTGCGCTCTGTGGTGATGCCACATTCGGCAGATTTCAGATAAATGAGCCGCTGCGCTTCAAACGCAGCGAAGTGGGTGGCCGCTACAGTTACGGCGCTCCCGATGCCAGAGGCAAGCTGGAGCTGGCGCTCTCCCACAAGGAGCTGGGCTATCTCGACAAGCACCTCTACCTGCATGACTTTGAACGCTATATGGCCGAGCAGGAGTGGCAGGAGAACACCGCTATTGTCGAGCTGTTCGATCAGGTGAGCCATGTCAGCCGTTTTCGTTACACCCTGCAGACCAATCTGCGACGCTATCCGGCCAATCCGCGCAAGGATTCCGACGAGTTTTTTCTCATCACCGGGGTGATGAGCCAGCTGACTGGCAAGACCCGGATCGATGCCAATATCGGCGGGATCTACAAGCGTTTCGTCAACGATCCGCAGGCAGAGAGTTTCAAAGGGCTGAACTGGGATCTACGTCTGGAGTGGCAACCGCTCGATTACAGCAAGCTCGCGCTGCTCTCCAGCCGGACCATTCGTGATCCGGGTGGTGACGGCGGCTATGTCAGCAGCCAGCTATATGGCGCCGAGTGGCAGCACCACTGGTCACCCGGAGTTGCGACCACGCTCTCTTATCACGATATCCGGGATGATTATCACCAGTCGGTGGTCTGTGGTAACGACAACCGCCACCGTCAGGACGATATCCATCGCTGGGGCATGGGCATCAGCTACGACATTCGTCCCTCCGTCAATCTGGGGCTCCACTACCAGCAGGCCGACTCCGGCTCCAGCTTTGCCGGGCAGCCCATCGACATCGGCGGCAATTGCTATGGCCGTGCCCTCGGTTACGACAAACAACAGCTTTCTCTTTCACTCAAGGTAGCCATTTAACATGAACAAAAGCGTGATGGTGCTTCTGCTTGGCTGGTTGTTCAGCCTGTCGGTCTGGGCTGGCCAGAGCCCGCAAGGCAACGATTCCGCCTACCGGTTGGCGCCGGGGGACGAGGTCGAAATCCGGGTGTATGGCGAGCCGGATCTGTCGATGAAGTTCAAGGTCGATACCAGTGGCCACGTCAATTACCCCTATCTGGGTCAGGTGCTGCTGATGGGCCATACCACCACTGAGGTGGCCGAGCTGCTGACCAGAGGGCTCAAGCACGGCGTACTGCTCGACCCCATGGTGACGGTCAACGTGACCACTTTCCGCCAGGTGTTTGTTGCTGGCGAGGTGGCTCACCCGGGTGGCTACGAATACCAGCCCGGCCTGACGGTGGAGAAGGCCGTCGCGCTGGCGGGTGGTTTCACCGATCGCGCCGCCAGACGGGATATCAGCCTGCGCCTCAATGGCAGCGATCAGTTGCTGGAAGAGGTGAGCCTGCAACGGCAGCTAAATCCCGGCGACATCATCACCATCGAACAAAGTTTCTTCTGATCCAGGACGCTCTTCATGACTTCATTGTTGGTTGAAAATGGCCGTGCGCTAGAGAGTCGCCTCGATTTCAGCGGCCCCTGGCGGGTGCTCAAGGCAAACTGGTGGAAGGTGGTATTGTTTGCCGCCGTGGTGACCCTGGCGGCAGCACCCTTTATCCTCAGCATGCCGCCCTACTATCAATCCAGTGCGACCCTGCTGCTGAAGGCAGATGCCAACAGCGCTTCTCCTATCGAGCCCGTCTATCGGGTCGATACCAGCCGCCGCGAGTACTACAACACCCAGTTCGAGCTGCTCAAGTCACGCCGGGTGGCCGAGAAGGTGGTTACTCATCTGGGCTTGGCCGAGCTGCCGGAATTCAACGGGCAGCCCAATCCGGACAGCTGGCTGAGCCGCATCAAGGGGCTCTGGAGTGCCGGACATCAAGAGGATGCCTCCTCACGCCACCAGCATGCGCTGGAGTATCTGGCCAGACACCTGACCGTCTCGCCGGTGCGCGATACCCAGCTGGTCAGCATCGGGTTCGAATCCCGTTCTCCCGAGCTGGCCGCCAGCGTCGCCAATGAGGTGGCCCAGACCTACATCGATCTCAATGTGGAGGAGCGGGTCGATGCCAACACCACGGCATCGCACTGGAACCAGAGCCGGCTGGTGGAGATAAAGGCCAGTCTGGAGAAGCAGGAGAAGCAGCTCGGCGATTTTCTTGCTCGCAATGATCTGCTGACGTTTCGCGGCGTAGATGGTCTGCAAACCGAAGAGCTCGGCATCATCACCAACAAGTACGCGGATGCCCGCGAGCGGCGGCTGGCGGCGCAGGCCGAATTCCAGTCCATTCAGGAGTACGGCCGCAATCCGGCGGCGCTGGCCTCCCTGCCCGAGGTCTCCAACCACCCCCAGATGCAGGATCTGCGCATCGCCCTCATCAAGGCCCAGCAGGAGCTCTCCGAGCTGGCCAAGCGTTATGGCCCCAAGCATGACCGCATCCTGCAGGCAGAGGCGCGCATCAAGGCGCTCAATACCCAGTCAAACCAGCTGATGCGGGAGATTGCCGACGGTATCGAGGATCGCTACCAGAGCAGCCAGCGCAAGGAGCAGGAGTACCTCGCCCAGCTTGACGAGAAGAAGCGGGAGTTCTCCTCGCTGGCAGTCAAGAAGGATGAGTACAACAACCTGAAGAACAATATCGACAAGACCCGTCAGCTCTATAACGAGCTGTTCCGCCGTCAGGAAGAGACTCGCCTGAACGCTCAGCTGCACGAGTCGAATGCCATCCTCTACGACGCGGCATCGGTGCCCTTGTTGCCTGCCAAACCAAACAAGATGCTGTTTCTGCTGATGGTGGTGATCATGGCGGGCATGGTTGCCGTGCTGGTAGTCATCACTGCCGGAGCGCTGCGCAATACCCTGGATCGTCTGAGCCAGCTGGTCTCCCAGCTCGGTGGTCGGGTGCTTGGTGAAATCCCGCGGCTGGCGGCCCTGCAGGATCAGAGTGCTCTGCTGCGGGTGGGGGCGGTCAATCCCAGAGTAGGTGCCAGTGCCGATGACCTCTACGCCATCATGCGGCTGGAGCAGGGTCAGCTGCAGCGCATCATGATCACCTCGACCCGTGCTGGTGAGGGCAAGTCGACGCTGGCGGCTCTCTGTGCCGCCAGCTTTGCCCGCCATGAGCGAGTGCTGCTGGTGGATGGGGATCTGCGCCGGGGCTCCCTTGGTCGCCAGTTGCTGGGGCAGGCAGCCAGACCGGGGTTGGCCGAGCTGCTCGCAGGCGAAGCCGATTTGGCTGCCTGTCTGGTGGCAAAAGAGGGATTGACCCTGCTGCCGGCTGGCCAGCCGGTCTCCTCCCCGCTGGCACTGCTTGGCTCGCCACGCTGGAGCGAACTGCTGGCAACTCTGGCCGGGCAGTTTGACCGCATCATAGTGGACACCCCTGCGCTGGAGGTCGGCAAGGATGCCCTGCTGCTGGGACAGCCGCTGGATGGTGCCATTCATGTGATCCAGTCCGGCCAGCTGCCGGCCAGTCGGGTGCTGAGCGTGCTTGCACAGCTGCGGGATGCCAGAGTGGCGGTGTTGGGGACAGTGCTGACCCAGGTCGCCGAGCGCGATCTGGAAGGGGCGGAGAACCTGAGATTCTGTGGTGCACCCACCCGGGGCGCGCTATGAAACTGCTACGCAGCATCACCACCATAGGGGGTGCTTCCGTGCTATCCCAGCTGATCGGGGCGTTCTCGGTCTGGTCACTGTCGCACAAGTTCGACATGGCTGCGGTCGGGCTCTATGCCCTCAGCTACAGTCTGGTGCTGATCGGTGCCCAGCTTGCCACCTTTGCCTCGCAACTGCTGTTGCCCAAGCTGGAGGAGGCCGAGCTGCCCGGCAACCTGATCTTTTCCCTGTTGCAGGTCTGGCTGCTCCCCATCCCCTATGTGCTGGTGGTGGTCTGCTTTTTCTCGCTGCCGCTCTGGCCGCTCTACCTGCTGACCGTGACCCACGGGCTGATCCTCATCGCCGAGAATCTGGCCCTGCGGGCCGGCCACTACCAGCGGCTCGGTCTGCAGCGTATCTCGGCCTCTGCCGTGGTGCTGCTCTGCCTGCTGCTTGCCCCAGACATGGCGCACTTCTATCAGTTATGGGCCTGTCTGTTGCTGCTGGTGATCGGGGGCTGGTTGTGGTCTGCCTTTACCTGGCACAGTGCCATGCTGAGGGAGGCTGCCCCGCGCCACCTGCTGCACTTCTTCTCCCGCCATAAAGCGCATCTGGCTGGTGTCGGCAGTGCCGAGGTGCTGGCGATGGTGACGGCCAATCTGCCGACCGTGCTGATCAACTTCTGGTTTTCCCCTCTGGTGGCGGGCTACTTTGCCGTGGTCAACCGCTTCTGTCTGGCGCCCGTGGTGATTGTCGGCAACGCCATCCGCCACTCCATCTTCTCGCGATGGTCGGAGGATTTTCGCCTGCGCCGTTTCAACGGGGAGGAGTTTCGCAAGGTGAAGCGGCTGCTGCTGGCGATGGGCAGTGCGGCCACCCTCGGGATCCTCATCTGCTATCCGCTGGTGATGAAGTGGTTCTTCAATGCGGAGTGGATCGCCTCCATCGATACCTCCCGCTACATGTTGCCCTATGTCTTTACTGCGGTAGCCATCTGCCCGCTTACCGTAATCGAGCTGGTGTTCGGCTCGCCCGGCTACTTTTTGCGGATCCAGCTTGAGCAGTTGCTGGTCGTGGTGATTGCCTTCGTGCTGTTGCCCAGGTTGCAGCAGGAGTACGAGCTCTGCGTGCTGGCCTTCTCTCTGCTGACTGCGGTGCGCTACGGCTTCGTCTTTTTGCGGGTCAACCGCCGGGCTGCCGAGTTGCAGGGGCGGATGGAGCTGGCCTCGTGAACAGTGCCCTCATCATGCAGGCCAATCTGCTGCTGTCGCTGGTGATCTGCGGCCTGGCCCAGTACGTTACCGGTATTACAGCCTTCCTCTGGCTGCCCTTCCTGCTGGCCATTGCCACCTTGATGTTGCTGCCGCTGCAGACGCGTTACAGCCCGTTGCGGCTCGACTATCAGGAGAAGGTGCTGCTGCTGCTCTACTGTGGTTTGCTGGTGCTGGCGCTGCTGGGCACCCTGCTTCAGCAGGGGGGCATGGTGACTATCATCGGTTTCAAGAACGAGCTGGCGCTCTCTCTGCTGCTTCCCTGCCTGTTGCTCGGCTTTTGCCGCGAGTCACAGATTTACCGCATCATGAAGCTGGTGGAGTGGGTCTTCTACCTGCAGATCCCGGTGGTGCTGTTTCAGGTGCTGGTGGTGGTGCCGAAGCGGGTGGCAATGCGCGGCGAGTTTGAGAAGTGGGACTCGGTGGTCGGTACCTTCGGGGGGGATCCCATGGGTGGCGGCAATACCGGTGCACTCGGCTTCTTCTGCCTGCTGGTGATGCTGATCAAGCTCTCCGAGTTTCGCCACGGCCTCATTTCGCGTCGTTCGGTCGCTTTTCACATTCTTGCCGCCTTTGCCATCTGCGTGCTGGCCGAGGTGAAGTTCGTCATCCTGTTGTCCCCCTTGCTGCTGGCCTGGGTCTGGCTCTCGCCAAGCTATGTCAGGGGGATGAAGAGCTATGACCTCAAGCGTCTGTTGCTGATTGCGCTGGCGATGACGGCGCTGGTGGCGGTGGCCGTTATGGTGCTGGCTGCCTCCTACTCATCCGCGTTCGAGGGGGCCGGGCAGCAGGGGGCCATTGAGCTGTTTATCGACTCCCTCGGCTATATCTTCGATCCCAACCACATCAACCCGGAAACCGGCGAGCTAGGGCGGGTGACGACGCTCTTTTTCTGGGCCAGCAACGGTGATCACCACGGTCTCAGCAATCTGCTGTTTGGTTATGGCCTCAACACCACCAACCATGGCAGCACCCTGCCCGGTTTTCTCAACCCCCTGTTCAACGTGCTGCTCGACTCCACCTCCCTCAGCGTGTTGCTGTGGGAGGTGGGACTGATGGGCACCCTGATCTTCATCGTGCTGATCGTTCTGCTGCTCTGGTGCTGCCGTCCCCGTCCGTTGCTGGATCGCCAGCTGCTGAGCGCGGCAGATGTGCGTCTGCTCAGCTATCAACCCGCTTTCATCGCGTTCGGGATCGCCTGCCTGCTGAGCTTGCCTTACAGCCAGCTGCTGATGCTGATCCCGGTGCAGCAGTTTCTCTTCTATTTCGTGCTGGGTGCCGCTCTGGTGATCCGTTCTTCGGTTCGGCAGGCCACCCGTTCCTGTGAGGTGTCATGACTCCATCCCCCCTTATCTCTGTCATCATCAAGACCTACAACGAGGAGGCAGGGATTGCCGACACCATTGCCAGCATCAGAAGCGCTCTGGCCGACTACACCCACCAGATTATCGTGGCGGACAGTCTCTCGACCGACCGCACCCAGGCGATCGCCTGCCAGCTGGGAGTGACTGTCGTCAGCCTGACCAACCCGGCCGATCGCTGTTGTGGTGTGGGGCCACAGCTTGGCTACCTCTTCAGTGAAGGGGAATTCCTGCTGCTGCTCGATGGCGACATGAAGCTGGAGCCGGAGTTTGTGCCGGCCGCCATTGCGCATATGCACTCCCATCCCGAGTGCGGTGGCGTGGCCGGGCGGGCCGAGATGGATGATGCCCACAGCTACGAGTTCAAGTCGCGCAAGCAGCGCATCAACCAGATCTATCCGCTGGGCGAGTCGCGCTGGCTGTGTGGTGGCGGTCTGTTTCGACGCTGCGCCATCGAGCAGATCGGCTATCTCACCAATCGCAACCTGCACGGTTACGAAGAGGCGGAGCTGGGTATCCGGCTGCGTCAGGCTGGTTATCGGCTGGAACGGCTCGATGTCCCCTTCTTCTTTCACACCTCCCACACCATGGACTCCCTTGCCCTGATCCGTTACCGCTGGCGCATGGGGTATCTGTTTGCCAGCGGCGAGCTGGTGCGCTCGGCGTGGGGGCAGCCCTATTTTCGCGAGGTGCTGTCGGTGATCCGCTCCGAGCTGCTGTTCGGACTCTACCTGCTGGCACTCCTGTTCTGCGTGCTGCTTTTCGTAGCCGGGCTGCCGTTCTGGTTGCCGCTGCTGGCGCTGGCACCGCTGGGTGGCTTCATTGCTCTCAAGTGGTTGAAGAACCGCTCCCTGCAAGATGCCCTGCGCAGTGTCATGAACCTCTCCATCTATGCAGCCGGGTTGGTGCGCGGCCTGCTGTTGCCCCAGCGCTCCCCGCGCGAGGCGCCCGCCCATCGTCTGATCCAGGAGTCATTGCCGTGAAGGTGCTCTTTGCCAACAAGTTCTTTTTCATGAAGGGCGGTGCCGAGACAGTCCTCTTTCAGGAGCGGGAGATGGTGCGTCAGGCGGGTCATCAGGTGATCGACTTTGCCATGCAGCATCCGGATAACCTCCCCTCGCCCCAGAGTGGCTACTTTCCGGCCAACGTCGATTATCACCAGCGGCACGGGCTCTTCGATCGGCTGAAGATTGCCGCTCGCTTCATTCACAATCAGGAGGCCTGTGATCGGCTGGCGGAGCTTATCCGTGCCGAGCGGCCCGATATCGTTCACTTTCACAACATCTACCACCAGCTCACCCCGGCGATCATCCGGGTGGCCAAATCCCTGGGCTGCAAGACGGTGCTGACGGCGCATGACTACAAGGTGGCCTGTCCCAACTACAGCATGCTGGTCGATGGCGAGCCGTTCGATCTGACCCGGATCAAGGGTTCCTGGCTCAAGCTGTTTCGCCATCAGTGGCAGGAGGGGTCGTGGGGCAAGAGCCTGCTGCTCTCTGCCGAGGCGGCCTGGCAACAGTGGCGCCGCAACTATGAGCAGGTCGATGCATTGGTGGCGCCGAGCGCCTTCATGGCCGGGATGCTTCGCACCCGGCTACCCGCTTCCCGCATCGAGGTGATCCTCAATGGCATAGATGTCGAGTCGAGCCGCGAAAGCGGAGAGGATCGGGGGTACTTTCTGTTCCTCGGCCGCCTGATGGCCGAGAAAGGGGTCGAGACGCTTGCCCGTGCCCATCAGCGCATGACGCGGCCGGCGGGCCTCAAAATTGTGGGCGGTGGCCCGCTGCTGGCGCACCTCGGGCAGCATTATCCCAATGCCGAACTGCTGGGGTTCAAGCAGGGGGAAGCGTTGCTCGATCTGCTGCGCCACGCCAAGGCCGTGGTGGTGCCGTCCGAGTGGTACGAGAACTGCTCCATGTCGGTACTGGAGGCGATGGCCTATGGCAAACCGGTGATCGGGGCTCGAATTGGCGGGATTCCGGAGCAGATCCGCGACGGTCTCGATGGCTTGCTGTTCGAGGCGGGCAATGCCGAGGAGCTGGCCCGCTGCATGGACAGGCTGGTGGCCGAGCCGGAGCAGACGGCGGCCATGGGGCGTTCGGCCCGTCAGCGACTGATCGACAACTACTCCCTCGCCAGCCACCAGCAAGCTCTGCTGGCGCTCTACCAGTCGTTGCTGGAGGAGAAACGGAGATGAGTTTCTGGCATGAGTTGAAAGCCGAACTGGCACTCAATCCGAGCAAGACGGCGCGCCTGTTCCTGTTCAGTTACCGGCTGGCACAGACCCGTTATCAGGGAGGCCGCTTTCTGGCGTTGCCCGGCTTGCTGCTGCTCAAGGGATTCAAGCTGTTGTGCGGCCTCGATATCTCGCCAAGAGCCCGGCTGGGTTGGGGTCTGCGCCTCTATCACCCGCAGAATATCGTCATCGGTGACGGCGTGCAGATGGGGCGTGACTGCACCCTGCGCCACAACTGTACCCTGGGCAACAAGCCTGATCGCCAAAGCGGCCAGCTCCTTTCACCCACCGTGGGGGACAGGGTCGAGTTCGGCACCGGCGCCATCGTCATCGGGGCCATCGCCATTGGTGACCATGCCTGTGTCGGTGCCGGCGCCGTCGTTACTCGTTCCGTCCCGGCTCGCGCCGTTGTTGCGGGCAATCCCGCCAGAATCATTCGAGAAGATCATGAAGCAGATTAGTGTGACCGTGCTCGGTACCCGGGGGATCCCCCATGTTCTGGGCGGTGTCGAAACCCATTGTCAGTCCCTCTATCCGGAGCTGCACCGCCAGTTCAAAGTGGCCGCGACCGTGCTGGCTCGCGCCCCCTATGTGAATTACCGAAGCGGCGAGTTTGAAGGGGTGGCTCTCAAGGCGTTGCCCGCCCCCAAAAAGAAGTCGCTGGAGGCAATCCTCCACTCTCTGCTCGCGGCTTTTTACTGCCGCAGCCATGCCTGCGATCTGGTGCATGTCCATGCCATCGGCCCGGGTCTGGTGGTACCGCTGCTGAGGTTGCTTGGCAAGCGGGTGGTTTTTACCCATCACGGCCCAGACTATGATCGCCAGAAGTGGGGGGCGCTGGCCAAGTGGGTATTACGCCTTGGCGAGCGCTGGGCGGTACGTTATGCCAGCGAGGTGATCGTCATCTCCGAAGTGATCAACGAGGCGATCCGCCGCCAGTACGATCGCCAGGATGCCCACCTCATCTACAACGGGGTTAAACGGGTCGAGTTGCCGGCAGCGGACAAGAGGGAGCTTACGCTGGCCCGTTTTGGACTGACCGCTGGCAGCTATCTGGTGGCGGTGGGCCGCTTCGTCGAGGAGAAGGGGCTGCACGATCTCATCGCCGCCTATCGCCAGCTCGATACCGAGCTGCTGCTGGTACTGGTGGGGGATACGGATCACCCTACCCCCTACAGCGAGCGCTTGCAGCGGATAGCGGATGAAACACCGGGGGTGATCCGCACCGGTTTCCTCAATGGCGAGGCGCTGATCAGCGTCTTTTCACAGGCGGCCCTGTTTGCCATGCCCTCTTATCACGAGGGGTTGCCGATTGCCCTGCTGGAGGCGCTCTCCTTCTCCCTGCCGGTGGTGGTGAGCGACATTCCCGCCAATCTGGCGGTGGCGCTGCAACAGGAGTGCTATTTCCCGGTCGGCGATGTGAGTGCGCTGGCAGAGCGACTCAACGCCCAGCTGACTCGCGGCAAGGTCGATTACAGCGACTATCTGCAGCGGTATGACTGGCAGCGGATCGCCGGCCAGACCATGGAGGTCTACCGCAAGGCTTTGGGCCTGCCCGCAGGAGAAAACCAATGAGCCAATTACCGCAGAAAACTCAGGGGGCGATCGACCGCTTCTACCGTGCTCTCTCCCCCGAGGTGGCCGAGAGCCTGAGCGAAACCCAGCGCGACGGTATCGAGCAGGCGCTGCGGCTGATGAGTGATGGCAAGTCACACGCCATCAACGTCAACAGCGCCTTCGGCATCGGTCGCTGGCGTTGCTATCTGGTGGTGCTGATGGGACGGGATCGCCGTCACCGCGGGCGGGAGAGCGGCTTTCGCTTTCACCTCAAGGTGCTGCTGACCACCCTGCTGTTGCTGCTGGGGATCTGCGGCATGGTGCTGCTGCTCTATCTGGTGAAGTCGGCCCTTGGCATCGACATTTTCAAGCACTTCTCGTTCGGGGTGTGGGACCTGTTCAAAAAGAGCGTGCTGATGTGATGAAAGAGGGCTCCTGCGGGAGCCCTCTTGCGTTACTGGATGTCGATCTCGGCCAGACGATACCAGCCACTCTCTGCCAGACCGGCAATGCCGAGCTGCAAAGCGGGCTGCTTGTCCTGACCGATGAAGGCCAGCTCGAGATAGTAGTGACCGCGTGCCATCCGGCTCGGCAGGGTCAGGCTGTCACGAGTGGTAGCCTTGTTGCCCGGGATCCAGCGGGTCATGTCGTTGCGGGTCACCAGCATGGCGCCGACCTGCCCTTCCTCGTTGACCAGCCGGTAGGTGAGTGGCCAGTTACGATAGGCCGGCGCTACCCCGTCGTTGTGCCAGTCACCGTTGAGGGTAAGGGTAGCCCCCGGCTTCATGGTTCCCTTGAGGGTCAGCTGGTCCAGCACGATGCGATAGCCCATCTTGCGCAGGGCATTGTCGACGATAGGTCGATATTGGGGTGGAACCGGATCCGACTTGAGATTGATGGTGGAGGCGTGTTGGGCCAGCGCCCAGTCAAAGGTGGCCTTGACCTCCTCCATGGTGTACTGCTGCTGGCCTGGCCACTCGCTCAGCTTGCCGCACACCTCGAAACTGACCGGCGCCCGCTGCCAGCTGGAATCGAAGTTCGCCACATCGGCGCGGGCGCTCGCCAGTCGTTCCGGGTAGGCATTGCGCATGTGGCTCCAGCTTTGGGAGAAGTGGTGCCAGTCGCCGAGGCAGTCTGCCCGCCAGCCGGCTCCCTTGCCCACGGCATACTCGAACATGGGCAGGTTGTTGATCAGCATCAGCTTGGGGGTTCGCGGAAAAGCGGCCATCTGCAGGTCAACATAGGGTTTGAGCTGCTCGCTGCTGTAGCGCTGCTCCAGCGTCGGGCCGGGGAAGTTGCTCATGTGCCACTCTCCCCATGAACCTATCATGCCGATGTCGACATGACTCAGCGCCGGATTGCCATCGTAATGGTCTCCCAGCGCCTGGAACAGCCGGGTGGCCCGGGCGAGGAACTGCGGGTCGCTGTAGTCGGGCACAAAGGTCTGGTGGTTGTTCACCCACTCTCCCCGAACCCCCTTGTTGATGAGCCACTCCGGGATCTTGCTGCCCGAGAAGGGCTCATCAAGGGTCATGACCCTGAGGGCAATCGACTGTTTCGGGGTGGCGTGCTGTGCCTGATCGATGGCCCTGTCGATCAGGGCAAAGTTGTATTCGCCCTCCCGTGGCTCCAGCTCGCTCCAGTAGAAGCGGAAGTAGTCGACCGTGCTGACCGGATGTTCAGCCAGAGAGAGGGGATGACCCCAGCTGTTGTGAAACTCTTCGATACCAACGCCGGGATTGTGCAAGAGGTCGTCGACCGGTTCGGGATGAATGGTGAGGGTACCGGCCAGAGCTCCCTGAGCCCATAGCAAGCCGGAATAGAGCAGGATCCTGCCCGGATGCATTTTCATGTGATCGTCCGCCAGTGGAACATGGTTGCATGCTAGGAAATTGGCGGGCAAAGGCCCAGCCGGTTCCGCTGTTTTCGAGAAGAACCGACTGAAGCCTTTGTTGTCTAGGTCAGAGATTGACGGAGGTTGTGCCCTCAGTCGTTATTGTCATGTCCGGCTGGGCGGGACTCGACACTCTGTTGCCCCATCACCTGATACCAGTCGAGTTTGCGGGTCAGCAGCATGATCAGCGCCAGAGTGGCGAACAGCAGTAGTGCACCGAGCAGCAAGGCAATCTCTTCGGCCTGCAGCAGGCTGTAGAGGATGGCATAGACCAGCCCGAGCAGCGCAGCAAAGCCTATCCCCTGCTTCGGGCCGCCCAGCACATGACTGAGGTAGAAGCCGTTGAGCAGCACGCTGGCCAGCGCGGCCACCAGATAGGCCCAGCCAAAGCCGAGGTGTTCGGTCAGGGCCAGCAGCACCAGATAGAAGATGGCCAGCCCCATGCCCACCAGCGCGTACTGGATCGGGTGAACCCGCAGCCCCTTGAGCAGCTCGAACATGAAGAAGCTGATAAAGGTGAGACCGATGAAGAGCAGGGCATACTTGGCCGCCCGTTCGTTGAGCTGATAGTGATCCACCGGTTGCACCAGACTGACGCTGAAGGTCGGCAACACACCCTCCCCACCGTTCATCGCCCGGTTGAAGCGGTTCTCCATGTCGGTGGCGAACCAGCTGGTCTGCCAGTTGGCGCTGAACCCCTCCTGATTGAGGCTGCGACTGGCCGGCAGGAAGTCACCGATAAAGTTGGGGTGGGGCCAGTTGCCTGCCAGCTGCAACTTGCTCTCCCGGCCGAGCGGCACCACTTCCAGCTCGTTCATCCCCTGCAGATTGAGCTCCAGATGGAAGGTGCCATCCTGTTGCGGCAGGCTGTCGAGAGGAGCATGGATCCCGGCCTGGGTGCTGCCGAGGCGGGCTCCCGGAGCAAAGGGGGTGCGCTGCTTACCGAGCTGCAACTCGGGCACGCTGTTGATGCCGCGGGCATCGGAGAGCACCAGACTCAGGTAGGGTTTGCCTGCCACCAGCTCGTCATCCCCGGCGAGCGGCGTGCTCTCTTGTAGTTGAGCTGCTGTCGGCAAACGGCCAGAGAGGGAGAGCCGGGTCTGATAGACCTGCGCCTGATAGATGCCGAGCTTGCGCGGGGTCACCTCCATGGTGGCCTGCACGTCGAGCTGTTCCGGCAGCAGGTAGCGATAGGTCTGCTCCTGACGGACGAAGCGTTTGCCATCCTGCTCGACCGTCATCAAACGGGTATAGGGCTGCACGATAACCGGCCCCATCAGCCGTTGCGGGCCACTGCTGCTGGCCATGATGCTCTGGATCGCCTGATTGCGGTAAATCTGCCGCTCCCGGTTCAGCTCCATGATGGATTGCACCGGTACCATCAGCAGCAGGCTGAGCAACAGCAGCAGAAAGATCTTGTGGGTGAATATCTGTTTGACCATGACACGTCTCCTTGTTCTGAGGAGCGAGTCTGTCAGTCCGGCGTGAAGTGGTGATGGGCTTGTGTGAAGTGGCGGTGAACTTGTTGCAAAATGGCGCCATCAGGCGCCGTCGGATTGTTCAGGGGCGGGAGCGCACCAGCCGGGCGGCTTGCGCGAAGCGATCGGTATGGCCATCGATCACTCCGTTTATAAAGTCGATGTAGTAGACCAGTTCCGGCATCTCCTCGATGGTGCTGGATGTCCAGTAGGGAGCAGCATTTTCCCCGTTGTCATGGATGTCCGGAAAGAAGTTGGGGTCTGTCATCGGCGCCCGGCAATTTTCGTCGAGCAGGGTGAAGAGCTCCTCGATGGTGGGGAGACGCCACCCCTCGCCAAGGCGGGCCGCTTCATCCTTGGCTTCAAGCAGCGTCAGCAGGGCCGGTGTGCCCACGCACCCTTTCCCCTCCTGCCACTCGCTGCCGAGGCTGCACGCCTGCCATTCGAGCTGGTTGAGCCGATCATGGATGACTCCCCCTTGCCGACTCAGGCGATCGGAGAGGTCGCAGGCGGCCAGCGCCATGCTTGACGGAAGCCAGAGCAGCCACAGGAATAATTTCATTTTTGTCTCTTGTGCGGATGGCGGTCAGCGCAGTGTCGGCGGGCTGACCCTGATGACCGGAGCGGGCTGCGAAGCTTTGGCCTCCAGCCCTGTCGTCAGGTTATGTGGGGATCAGAGCTTCTTGAGTTGCGCGGGCAGGGCAGCCAGCACCTCTTCTTTCGCCTTGATCGAGGCGAACTGCTTGCCCGGTTTCTGCACCACGGTATGAACGAAAATGAGCTGCTTGCCAGGTTTGCTGGCCCAGCCGACGAACCAGCCGATCTGCTGATCGCGGTTGAGGCTGCCATCCAGCTTCTTCGGGTAGCCCATGCCGGTCTTGCCGTGGATCTGCCAGCCGTCGATCTCGCTCACCTTGAGGATATTGGCGGTGTACTGCAGGGTCTGCGCCGAGACCGGCAGCTTGCCGCTCACCATCTTGCCGAGGAAGCGAGCCTGCTCCTCCGGACTGATGGCGAGGCTGGAGCTGAGCCAGGCCTGAGTCAGGCCGTCATGCTTGCCCGGATTGCCGGAGAGATCCCGGTTGCCGTAGTCGAAGTGGTCGACGTATTGCTGGAAGCGCTCCATCCCCAGCCACTCGGTGATCTGCTGGGAGAACCAGACCACCGAGTAGGTTTCCCAGCGGCGCGGGGTAGTGGTTTCGCGCCAGGCGGGCAGCCAGCCGTCATAGCTCGGTTTGTAAGGCAGCGCCGGATGCTCTTCATCCACCAGATAGCCGCTGTCGTAACCCATCAGCGCGAGCGGGATCTTGAAGGTGGATGCGGGCGGCAGCTGGCTGGAGCAGTCCCCTTCGCTGGAGAGAGTCTGACCGTTGCCATCGGCATAGAGAAAACAGCCGCTGGCGGCGGAGGCCGGCACGGCGCAGAGCAGACCGGTAGCCAGCAGGCCGGAAAGAAGCAGGCGAGACATGGGGCGATTCCTTGGGTTGATAAGTGAAAGAGCGGCAGGATAGCGCCACTCTGTGTGGTAAATGTGAAGTTGTGGGGAGGTGACTAGGCGAATGGCAGCCAGAGTTCCGCCAATGCGCCACCTTCCGGCCGATTGGCGAGGGTCAGACGCCCGCCATGCTGGTGGGCCACCTCATGGGCGAAACTGAGCCCGAGACCACTGCTCTTGCCCTTGTCGGGGCGCGGCAGGGAGTAGAAGCGCTCGAAGATCCGTGGCAGGGCGTAGTCGGGAATGCCGGGGCCGCTGTCGGTGACCCGAAAACAGTAGCCATCCTCCTGCTGGGTGCCGCTGAGAGTGACGCTGGCGCCTGCCGGTGAAAAGTCGATGGCGTTGTCCAGCAGGTTGCCGATGGCCTGCTCCACCAGCAGCGGGTCCCACTTCTGCTTGGGGGCACCGGCCAGCTTGGCCACCAGCGCTACCTGCCGGCGCTGGGCGATAATCTGGCGGGCATCGAGCGCCCGCTTGCCGAGCCCGGCTGGCTCTACCGCTTGCCGATCCAGCCCCTGCCCCGACTCCAGCCGTGCCAGTTGCAGCATCCGCTCGATCAGCTGCTGCATGCGGGCGCTCTCCTGATTGATGTTGCCGATAAAGCGCCTGGCCACCTCGGGGGGCGGCGTTTCGGCCAGGATCTCTCCTGCCCCGCGAATGGCCGCCAACGGGCTTTTCAGCTCGTGGGTCAGGCTGTGGACATAGCCCTCGATATAGCTCTTGCCATCGAGCTGGTGGCGCATGGTTTCAAGGGCGTGGCCGAGCCGATCCAGCTCGACGGTGTGCAGTTGCGGCAGCGGCGCTGCTTCCCCCTTGCTGACCGATTCGGCGTAGTGCACCAGTTTGCCGATGGAGCGGTTGAGCCACCAAACCAGCAGACTACCGATCAATAGCGAGATGAACAGCATCTGGCCGGCGGCCTGCAGCAGTTCCCGTTCACCCCGCTCGATGGCGGGCATCAGGGTCCGATTGGGTTTGGCGACGGTGAGGGAGCCGATGATCTCTGTCCCCTCCCGCAGCGGTGCCGCCACATACATGGTCGAGCTGGCGGCATCGTCGGGATCGGTGCGGGTGCTGCGGGCGCCATACTGGCCGCGCAGAGTGCGGTAGACATCGTTCCAGCGGGAATAATCCTTGCCCAGATCCGTGCCGTCGGAGTCGTAAATCACCATCCCCCGCCGATCCGTCACATAGATGCGGTACTCCGCCTGCTGTTTGAGGTGGCCGTCGATCATCGCATTGATGGGATTCTGGTTGAGACGGGCGAAGGCGCTGGCCAGCCGCCCGTTCATCATATTGCCCTCTTGCAGATCATCGAGTGCCAGCGGTGCCAGCAGCTGGGTCATGTCGACCAGGGTATCCTCGGTGGCGCTGCGCACTCCGGGTTTGATCTCCTCGACGAAGATCTCCAGCACGAACCAGGCGGCCAGTGCGAAGATCAGCAGCAGGCCGCACAGCAGTTGCAACCCGAGTCTCATGCCAGCTCCAGGCTATAGCCCAGCCCGCGATGGGTGAGGATCAGGCTGGCTTCGGGATCATGCTCGCGCAGCTTGGCGCGGATGGTCTTGATATGGGTATCGACGGTGCGATCCAGACTCTCTTCGGCATCCTGCCACACCAGATCCATCAGCTGCTGGCGGGAGTAGACCCGGCCCGGCGCTTGCATCAGGGTCTTGAGCAGCAGATATTCGTAACGGGTGAGGGCCAGCGGTTGACCGCGAAAGTGAATACGGGCTCGCTCCTCATCCAGTGCCAGTAATGGGGCTGGCTGGGCCGAGGGCTGGCTGCGGCGCAGGATGACCCGCACCCGGGCACACACCTCCCGTGGCGAGAAGGGTTTGGCCACATAGTCGTCGGCGCCGATCTCCAGCCCGATCAGCCGATCAATCTCTTCGCTGCGGGCGGTGAGGAACATCAGGGGTGTGTCGGTCAGCGTTCTGACCTGCTTGCAGAGCTCGAAGCCGCTGATGTCGGGCAGCCCCACATCGAGGATCAGAAAGTCGGGCCGGCTCTGGGTCAACCGGCTCAGCAGCTGCTGGCCCAGAGTGAACCACTCCACCTCGAAGCCATCGGTCTGCAGGGCATAAATCAGGGTGTCGGCGATGCTGGCCTCATCTTCTACCAGCCAGATAACTCTCTTTTGCATGGCATCCTCGTCGCAAATCGGCTCCTCATTCTGGCATTGAAGCAAAGCGGATCCTATTTGCTGTTTTATTTTTCCAAAAAAGGCGCTAACATTTCGATGTTCTTTCGAATCGAAACTTAAAAATGACCAAACGTAATACCCAACAGCGCCGCCACACCATAGTCACCCTGGTACAAGAGCAGGGGGAAGTGAGCGTCGATGCCCTCGCCAAACACTTTTCTACCTCTGAAGTGACCATCCGTAAAGATCTGGCAGTGCTGGAGACCGGTGGTCTGCTGCTGCGTCGCTACGGTGGCGCCGTCCCCCTCCCCTCCGAGATGGTGGTGGAGTCGAACCCCGAACAAGTTTCGAATCGAAAGTTGGCGATTGCCCGTGCGGCAGCCGAACGGCTGCGTGATCACAACCGCGTCATCATCGACAGCGGCAGCACCACCAGCGCCATGATCCCGCTGCTTGGCAACAAGCGCGGCCTCATCGTGATGACCAACTCCCTCAACGTGGCGGGCGCCCTGCGCGAGCTGGAGAACGAGCCCACCCTGCTGATGACCGGCGGTACCTGGGATCCCCACTCCGAGTCCTTTCAGGGTCAGGTGGCGGAGCAGGTGCTGCGCTCCTACGACTTCGACCAGCTCTTTATCGGGGCTGACGGCATAGACCCGGATCGCGGTACCACCACCTTCAACGAGCTGGTGGGCTTGTCGCGGGTGATGGCCGAGGTGTCGCGGGAGGTCATCGTCATGGTCGAGTCGGAGAAGATCGGCCGCAAGATCCCCAATCTCGAACTGCCCTGGTCAAGCATCCACACCCTGGTGACCGACGAGGGGCTGGCCAGCGAGGCCAGAGAACAGATTCAAGCCCAAGGGGTGACGCTTATCTGCGCCCCGGTCACTTGCTGACATCGAGCTCTGAACCATCCAACCGAATTTACGATTTGCATCTCAAGGAGAAGTGTATGTGTGGCATCGTCGGGGCTGTTGCCCAACGTGATGTGGCTGAAATTCTGGTAGAGGGCCTGCGCCGCCTCGAGTACCGCGGTTACGACTCGGCCGGTGTGGCGGTGTTCAGCGCCAGCCAACCGCTGCAGCGGGTACGCCGTCTGGGCAAGGTGGCCGAGCTGGCCAAGGCGCTCGACGAGCAGTCCGTCCACGGTGGTACCGGCATCGCCCACACCCGCTGGGCCACTCATGGCGAGCCCTCAGAGCGCAACGCCCACCCCCATGTCTCCGACCATATCGTGGTGGTACACAACGGCATCATCGAGAACCACGAAGAGCTGCGTGAAACCCTCAAGGGGCTGGGCTACGAGTTCAACTCGGATACCGATACCGAGGTGATCGCCCATCTGGTGCATCACGAGCTGAAAACCGCCGATTCCCTGCTGGCTGCCATGCAAAAGGCGGTGAAGCAGCTGCGCGGCGCCTACGGTACCGTGGTGATGGACTGCCGCGACGACAGCCGTGTGGTGGTGGCCCGCTCCGGCTCGCCGCTGGTGATTGGCCGCGGTATCGGCGAGAACTTTATCGCTTCCGACCAGCTGGCCCTGCTGCCGGTAACCCGTCGCTTCATCTTCCTGGAAGAGGGTGATGTGGCCGAAGTGACTCGCCGCGACGTGCACATTTTTGACGTCACCGGCAACCCGGTTGAGCGTGAGGAGAAAGAGTCCGAAATCTCCCACGATGCCGGTGACAAGGGCGAATATCGCCACTACATGCTCAAGGAGATCCACGAGCAGCCCAAAGCCATCACCAACACTCTGGAAGGGCGTCTGGGCAGCGATCATGTGGTGGTCGAATCGTTCGGCAACGGCGCGCGCGCCATCTTCGAAAAAGTGGAACATGTACAGATCGTCGCCTGCGGTACCTCCTACCACTCCGGCATGGTTGCCCGTTACTGGTTTGAAGAGATCGCCGGCGTCTCCTGCGACGTGGAGATCGCCTCCGAATTCCGCTACCGCAAATCCGTGGTGCGTCCCAACAGCCTGCTGATCACCCTCTCCCAGAGCGGTGAGACCGCCGATACCCTGGCCGCCCTGCGTCTGGCCAAGGAGTCCGGCTATATGAGCTCGTTGGCTATCTGCAACGTACCTGGCTCCTCGCTGGTGCGTGAATCGGCGCTGGCCTTTATGACCCGTGCCGGTGCCGAGATCGGCGTAGCCTCTACCAAGGCATTCACCACCCAGCTGGCTGGCCTGCTGATGCTGGTGGCATCTGTCGGTCACTGCCGCGGCAATCTGAGTGCGGCCGCCGAGGCCGAGCTGGTCAAGGCGCTCTACGCCCTGCCCCAGCGTATTAAAGAGAGTCTGGCGCTGGCCAAGCAGATCGAGACGCTGGCCGAAGAGTTTGCCGACAAGCAGCACAGCCTGTTCCTCGGCCGTGGCAGCCAGTACCCCATCGCCATGGAAGGTGCGCTCAAGCTTAAAGAGATCTCCTATATTCACGCCGAAGCCTATGCCGCTGGCGAGTTGAAGCATGGCCCGCTGGCGCTGATCGATGCCGAGATGCCCATCATTGTGGTGGCGCCGAACAACGATCTGCTGGAGAAGCTGAAGTCCAACGTGGAAGAGGTGCGTGCCCGCGGCGGTATCCTCTACGTCTTCGCCGATGCCGATACCGGCTTCAAGAGCGACGAGACCATGCGAGTCATGAATCTCAACCATGTGGAAGAGGTGATCGCCCCCATCGTCTATACCGTGCCGCTGCAGCTGCTCTCCTACCACGTTGCCCTCATCAAGGGCACCGACGTGGATCAGCCGCGCAACTTGGCAAAATCGGTGACGGTCGAGTAAGTCGCTGTCAGAGATAAAAAAAGAGCCGCAATTGCGGCTCTTTTTGTTACTGGCCTCCGCTCAGGAGAGGCGCAGGTTGGTGATGGTCACCTCGTCGAGGGAGGGCACTATGATGCCGCTGGTGATCCCCTTGGCGATGGCCTGACTGCGGTTCTTCGAGTCGGTCTTGTTGGTCACCTGATTGAGATGGAAGTTCACCGTCCGTTCGCTGATGCCGAGGATGGTGGCGATCTCCCAGGAGGTTTTGCCCTCGCTGGCCCAGAACAGGCACTCCTTCTCCCGATCCGACAGCTCGGTCAGATATCTCATCAGATCGGGGCGGCTTTTGATCAGCTGCAGCGCCGAGTTGAAGATGTAGCTGGCGCAAAACGACAGCAGGGGAACGTTTTCAAACATCAGATCGGTGTTGGATTTGTCCTTGGTAATGAATGAGAGGATGCCGTGCTCTCCCTGCGGGGTATGGAGCGGGAAGGATACGCCGTTGCGCACCCCGAAATCGGCAGCCAGATTCATCACGTCGCGGCTGGCGCTGGGCAGCCAGGGCGAGTCGCAGTCGAGTTTGTTCCAGAAGATCGGCTGGGTCTGTTTCAGCCCCAGATAGACCACCGGATCCTGGGTCAGATACTGGTTTTCGCTGTAGGCATCAAACCAGCTGGTCGGACAGTTGTTGAACAGTGCCACGTGGGATTTTTGCATGCTGATGGGGAAAATAATCAGCAGCCGGAAGTAATCAAAGCCCATTTGATGACTAAAGCGCTCCAGCAGCTGCTGGATATCGCTGGTTTTTGTTGCCTTGGTGAACTTGTCGATATGTTCCCAGATAGCATCGTTGAGCATGACTTTCTCCTTTTTCGATCTCTATCACACTGATCGAAAAGATTTTTCTCGTTATTTATGTTTTTTTGAGATGGCACTCGATGCCATTTATCCGTGCGTGTCTAAAAATTATCCTGTTTTTGTGCATAAAGGCCAAGAAAATCCTCTCGTTGCCAGCCCGCACGCCATTTGAGATAATGATAATAGTTATCATTAATAAGACGTGATTCCATGAACAAGTTATGGGGTGTGGCACTGTTGCCACTGTCAGTCCACTTTGCTGCGGTCGGTGACGAGCTGGTTGCTCCCGCCCTCAAGAACAGCATAGCCGCCGGGAAAGCTTCCCAGCAGCGGGTGGAAAAAGCCGCCGATGCCGCCGTTGCCGCACGACTGGAGCTGCAAAATGCCCAGCTGCAACTGCGTGACCTCGAAGCCTACAACCGCTACATGCAATCTCTGGTGGCCGATCAGCAAAATGAGCTGGGCAAATTGAGCCAGCAGCTGGAAGCGGTGCAAGAGACCCGTCAGGGATTGATCCCGCTGATGCTGCAGATGCAGGCCGACCTGGAACAGCTGGTGCAAAACGATATCCCGCTGCGCAAGGAAGATCGTCTGGCGCGGGTTGAACAGTTGAAAGCGACCTTGGCCCGTGCGGACGTAAGCGAGGCGGAGAAATTCCGCCAGTTGCTGCAGGCCTATCAGATCGAAGCCGAATATGGCAGTCGGATGGATAGCTATTCCGCCGAGCTGGAGCTGGATGGTGCCCCGCGTCGGGTTGATGTGCTGGCGCTGGGTCGGGTCTCCCTGCTGGCGATGACTGCCGATCGCAGTCAGGCATGGCGCTGGTCTGCCGAGGCGAAGCAGTGGCAAGCCCTCGACAGCCAGTGGCTCTCCCCCATCGCCGAGGCGATGGATGTGGCTGCCGACAAGAAAGTTCCCCAGTTGCTCAATCTCCCCCTCTCTGTCAGCCGCAGTCAGGAGGCCCAATCATGAGAGTCACCATGAAGTGGTTCCCCCTCCTTATTGCCCTCTCCTGCGGTGCCAACGCCGCTGTCGCCAATGATGAGTGGCAGCAGCAGGAACAGGCTCGCGAACAGCAGGCTCAACAAGATCTGGCATCTGTTTCCAAAGAGCTGAACAGTGCCCGCGCCAAATTGGCCGAGGCCCAGCGCCTGAGCAAGGAGCTGGCCGGCAAGTTCGCCAGCAACGAGAAGCAGCTGACTGAGCTTAACGCCCAATGGGAGCAAGCCTCCGGCGACATGAACGAGATCTTCGCAGTCACCCGTCAGGGCGCCAGCGATGCGGTCAAGCTGCTGAGCGAATCCGCCGTCGAGGGCCAGTACCCGGAGCGTCTCGCCCCGCTGAAAGCCATGGCACAGGATAAACAGGTGCCGGATCGTGCCGCCCTCGCCCTGCTGCCCGCTACTCTGCTGCAGGAGATCCGCGAATCTGGCCGGATTGCCCAGTTCAACGGCAAGGTGCTCGATGCAAAGGGGGCTGCCAGCGAGCAGTCGCTGACCCGGGTTGGCTGCTTTGCTCTGCTGGGGAGCGACGGCTTCCTGCAACCGACTGCCGAAGGCTTGAGCCCGGTACTGGGTCTGCCCGGTAGCGTGCTCTCTGCCGTTGCGGCTTATCAGGGTCAGGAAGGGGAAGCGCTGCCGCTGGATCCTTCTCATGGCACTCTGCTGGCGATGCTGGCACAGGCACCCACCTTCTGGCAGCAGGTACAGCAAGGTGGTCAGGTCGGCGCCATTATCGTGCTGCTGGCCGCCATCGGTTTGGGAATTGCTGCGGTACGGTTGTGGAGCCTCTCCCGCGAACTGGGTCGGGTGCGCCGCCAGCTAAAGAGCGGCGAGTATCACGCCGACAACGCCCTCGGCCGGGTGCTGACGGTGGCAGACAAACACCCCGAGCTGAGCATGGAGACCCTCGAGCTGCGTCTTGATGAGGCGATCCTGCAGGAGACTCCTCGCATGGAGCGCGGCATCGGCATGGTCAAGGTAATCGCGGCCATCGCCCCCATGCTGGGTCTGCTCGGTACCGTAACCGGGATGATCGGCACCTTCCAGGCCATCACCCAGTTTGGCACCGGCGATCCCAAGATCATGGCGGGCGGCATCTCCATGGCGCTGGTCACCACGGTACAGGGTCTGGTGGCGGCCATTCCGCTGATCCTGGCCCACAGCCTGCTGCAATCGCGCTTCACCGAGCTCTCCAATGTGCTGGAGCAGCAGGTGGCCGGCATTCTGGCCGAGCGTGCCGAGAGCAATAACAACGGGATGGAGCGAGCCGCATGATGCTCGACATCTGGCAACAGCTGCAGAGCTTCATGGGCCGTGGCGGTCCGGTGCTCTGGGTCATTCTGGCCCTGCTGGTGCTGATGTGGATTTTGATGATCGAGCGGCTGCTCTACCTCAATCTGGGGTTCGGCCCCTTGCAGCAACAGCTGCTCGGCCGCTGGCAGGCTCGCCGCGAGCGCCACAGCTGGCACGCCCGAGCGATCCGCAGCCGCTGGCTGGCACAGGCGGAGCTGGAACTGAACCGTCATCTGATCTTCATCCGCACCCTGGTGGTGCTCTGCCCCATGCTGGGGCTGCTGGGCACTGTGACCGGCATGATCGGCGTATTCGATGCGTTGGCTGCGGCCAACCGCTTTAACCCGGAGAGCATGGCGGGCGGGATCTCCCGCGCCACCATCCCCACCATGGCGGGCATGGTGGTGGCGCTCTCCGGCGTGTTGTTACTCAGTCGCCTCGAGAGTCAGGCCAAGCGTGCGCTGGCCAAGACCCGGGACGGCCTGCGAGAAGAGAAGGTAATGCAATGAGACGGCAATCCAAACGCCAGCGTGACGAAGTGCAGATCGACATGACTCCCATGCTGGATATCGTGTTCATCATGCTGATCTTCTTTATTGTCACCACCTCCTTCGTGCGCGAAGCCGGGCTCGAGGTGCACAGACCCCAGGCCAGTCAGGCCAAGGCGCAGAAATCCTCCAGCATCATGCTGGCGATCGGGGCTCAGGGTCAGATCTTCCTCGACCGCAAGCAGATCGATGTGGAGCGGGTACAGGCCACCATCGCCCGTCTGCTGGCGGAGCAGCCCGATGCCAGCCTGGTGATCCAGGCCGACGAGCGAGTGCCTCACGGCAAGGTGGTGCGGGTGATGGATGAGGCCAAGGCGGCAGGCATCGCCAATATCGCTGTGGCGGTGGCGCCGAAATGAAATACAAGCTGATGAGCCTGGGGCTGGGGGTTGCCCTCAGTCTGGGCATCCTGCTGTTCATGGCCACACTGGTTGAACCGCCCCGGGGCGAGAAGGTGGCGAGCGAACAGAAGCCCATCGTCATCAATATGCAGAACGAGGTGACCGAGGTGCAGGTGCGCGAGCGTCCGGTGCCGCAGGAGCCTGAACCTCTGCCAGAGCCTCCCGCCGCATTGGCCTCGACACCGCTGCCGATGCCCGCTGCGGCCCCCTTGGCGGCTGTTGAGCCGAGTCTGGATCTGGTTTCCAGCCTCAGCGCGGTGCAGGTCTATGCCCCCGGTGTAGCGACCAGTACCGCACCGGTATTGAGTGGCAATTACCACGGCCAGCAGCAAGGGGCGGGTATCGGTGCTGGTGACATGTTGATGCCGCTGCAGCGGATCGAGCCGGTCTACCCCTATCGTGCCCAACAGTCAGGGATCGAAGGTTTCGTCACCCTGCGCTTTAGCGTGAATGCGGAAGGTGGCGTGCAGGACGTGGAAGTGGTCGAGGCCAAACCCAAGCGTCAGTTCGAGCGGGCGGCCATTCAGGCGATCAACAAGTGGCGCTATCAACCGAGACCGGGCGCCACCGACAAGCTGGTGCAAGTCATCACGCTCAAATTCAAACTGGAGTCATAACTATGTTGCGGATCTGGATCTGTCTGCTGGCCCTGGTCGGCCAAGCCTGTCTGGCGATGGAGGTCAGCCCCCACTTCTTCCGTCAGCTTGAACCCGTGATGAAGCTCTATCAGTCCGGTCAGTGGCAACAAGCCCAGAGCAAGGCATCCGGCCTCAAGCCAAATAGCGATGCCGAGCGTGCCTGGCTGGCGCAGTTGCAAGCCTCACTGGCGGCCAACCTGCAACAGACCGCCCTGGCGAGCCGCTACGTCGAACAGGCCCTTGCCTATAAAGAGTGGCCCGAGCAGCAACAGCTCCAGCTGTTGCGACTGCGCGGCGATATTCAGGCCCAGCAATCCAACTGGTCTGGTGCCATCGCCAGCTACAAGGCGGCGCTGGCGCTCAAGCAAGACGATGGGCTGCGCCTGCGTCTGGCCGGCCTCTATTACCACAACAAGCAGTACGGTGACGCCGCCAGCCAGAGTGAACAGTTGTTGAAGAAGGGTTGGCAGAAGCAGGCTGCCATTATTCGTCTCTCCGCCCTCACCGCCCAGCAACGTTATGGCGTGGCGGCCGATCAGGCGGCCGAGTTGATCAGCCACGAACCCAAAGAGAGCAAATGGTGGCAGCAGGTGGTATCGCTCAACCTCTCCGCCCAACGTGGCGATCAGGCGTTGGCTCTGCTGCAAACCGCTATCGATAGAAAACTGATGGATGATGCGTCTGCCCGCAATCAGCTGATCCGCCTCTATGCCTGGCAAGGGCTGCCTTATCGTGGAGCCCGTCTGCTGGAAGCGGCCATGGCCAAGGGACAGATGAAGCAAAGTGCTGAAAATCGCCAACTGCTGGCTCAATTGTGGGAAGGTGCCCGGGAGTGGTCACAAGCGGTCGATAGCTGGCAACAGCTGGCCAACCAGCATGGTCAGCCCAAAGCGGCCATGCGCGCCGCCGAACTGCTGCTGCAACAGGGCAAGACAGATGCTGCCATGACCCAGCTCGCCGCCATCAAGTCGGTAAAAGGCGAGCAAGGCAATCGTGCCAAAGCGTTGCTGGTGCAGGCACACCTTAATAAGGAGCAGTATGCCCAGGCACTGGAACTGGCCCGTGAGCTGCAGCAACAGGATAACTGGCAACAGAAGGCAACCAGCTGGGTCAACTATATCCGGGCACAAAGCGAAGAGTTGAGCAAAAAAGCGGCGTAAAAGAGGTGCCAAGGGGCTGTTTTGGGGCGTTCAGTTCGCTTTTTCAGCAAACGAACGCATTTTTGCAAAAAGCCCTTGTCATCACGGCGCGGCTCCCTATAATGCGCCCCTACCAGCACGGCGGAACACGCCGAACTGATGAGCCAGCTTCCTAGCGAAGCAGGCGCCGAAAGAAAAGCGAAAACAACCGCTTGACTTTCGAAGTGAGAAGCGTAATATGCGCCTCCTCAACGCGATAAGCGTGACGCTCTTTAACAATTTGAATCAAGCAATCTGTGTGGGCACTCACAGCATCGAGCATCAAAAACAATTTTTGATTTTCAATGTCTGATGAAGTGACCAAAGCAACTTTATGT
>NZ_JBCGFC010000016.1:0-92418 GCF_038739615.1 Aeromonas sp. SER
GATCCCAGTAACGACCACCAGTTTGTAAAAAAATGATTTAGATGGGTCGTTAGCTCAGTCGGTAGAGCAGTTGACTTTTAATCAATTGGTCGCTGGTTCGAATCCAGCACGACCCACCATCATTTCAAGAATCCCAGGTCGTTTAGCTCAGCTGGGAGAGCACCTCCCTTACAAGGAGGGGGTCACTGGTTCGATCCCAGTAACGACCACCATATTCGCAAGCGAGGCTGAGATATCAGCTGCGGTTGCAGAAAAAATCCCCACTCAGATGGGGATTTTTTCTGCCTGAAATTCAGTGATCAGCATTTTCTATTGCTCGATCTCTTAACCTGTCCCGTCTTATCCAAGCGCCCTTTTCCACTCCCGCTCTGGGTCTGCTGATGCCTGCTCATCTTATTGCTGCACCTGACTGCTGCCTCTGGATAGCGGCAAGAAAAAGGGCAGGCCAGAGCCTGCCCTCATCGCGATGATCGACGTTACATGATCCCGCGGATCAGGATCCCGCTGATCAGCAGAGGCGCCACCACGCGCCAGCACCAGAGCAGCGCAAGGCGCAAGGCGGGTGACAGGCTTGCAGGCAGAATGGCATCACCCAGTCGCCAGCCCAGCAGCAGGGTCAGTACCAGGCCAAACAGCGGCATCATCAGGTTGGAGGTGAGGTAGTCGAGCAGCTCGAAGATGGTCTTGCCAAACAGGGTCAGATCGCTCCAGGGGCCGAACGACAGGCTGACCGGAATGCCGGAAGCCATGATGAGCAGGGTCAATACCCGGCAGGCGCCACGACGCGACCAACCCCACTCCTCGGTGGTGAAGCGCACCAGATGCTCCAGCATGGAGATGGAGGAGGAGAGAGCGGCAACCAGCAGCAGCAGGAAGAAGACGACGCCGAGCCCCTGACCGAACGGCAGATGGCTGAAGACGGCGGGCATGGTCATAAAAGTGAGCCCGGGCCCGGCAGTGGGGTCGATGCCGGTGGAGGCCAGCGCCGGGAAGATCATCAGCCCCGCCAGTACCGAGATCAGGCTGGCCAGGGTAACGACCCAGACGCCGGAGCGCACTACGCCGTCGCTATTGGGCAGGTAGGCGCCATAGGTGGTATGTACCCCGAGCCCGATGGAGAGGGAGAAGAAGGCCAGCCCCAGCGCATCCAGCACGCTCTGGCCGGTCAGCATGGAGAAGTCCGGCAGCAGCAGCCGGCGCACACCCGCCATGGAGCCGGGCATGGAGAGGCCAACCCCCACCAGCAGCAACATCATGATGAACAGCGCCGGCATCATCCAGCGCAGCGCCCGCTCCACCCCTTTCTGAATGCCACCCTGCACGAACCACCAGGTTAGCCCGGCAAAGATCAGATGGGTCAGCACCGGCCACCAGGGGTTGCTGACATAGCCGTTGAACAGGGCGGTGAGGGCGCTTCCTTCGCTCAGGTTGAGCTTGCCAGCCATCGCCAGCGCGGCGTAACCCACGGTCCAGCCGCCCACCACGCTGTAGAAGCTGTAGATAAAGAAGCCGCATGCGATCCCCATATACCCCATCCAGCGCCAGTTCGGCCCCACCAGCTTGCGGAAGGCGCCGAGCACCCCGCGCTGGCTATGGCTGCCGAGCAGGGTTTCGCCGACCTGTACCGCCACACCCAGGGTGAAGCTGAACAGCAGAAACACCAGCAGGAAGGCGCCACCGCCATTGGTGGCGGTCACATAGGGAAACTTCCAGATGGCACCAAGGCCAATCGCTGTACCTGCTGCGGCCAACACATGACCAAGACGGGAAGACCACTGAACCTGGCTCATACAACCTCCGGGTAACACGTCATCGAAGCAATACTCCTCTGTAGCAATAAACGACAGACAACAAAAAGGCCGCCCGAGGCGACCTTTGCAATGAACATTCAGAAAACTGTGCGTGCAAGGTCACCTCTCTTGCGAGATAAAAAATCGACCAAACAGCACGAGGATGGCAGACATGGGTGACAGCCTGAATAGTGAATGAGGGAACAGCCTAAACCATGGAAAGAAAAATTGACACATAAAATAAAATTTTTTTGATGGCGATGGGCTGTCTTCATGGTTCACCGCAGAGGCGGGGCTGGCATGCCCTATCTTTTATCCCCTTTCACCCGTTACTGGGCGATAATCCAGCTAGCTTCTTGTGGAACTTGCGGTCATCAGCTGGCCCGGCAGGTGCCAAACATGAGACAGGATGTCGTATGAGATGGATGGTTTTGCCCTGGCTGTTGTTGAGTCTGAGCTTGTCGACTCAGCCGGGATTAACGCTGCTAAGTCATGATCTGCCCCCCTTTACCGAGTCCCGCGACGGCAAGCTCGACGGTCTGGCCATTCGACTGGTGCAGCAGGTTCAGCATGAGCTGGGTAGTGACTATCCCGTCCGGCTCTATCCGCTCAAGCGCGCGCTGGCGTTGACTCAGGTCGAGCCGGGTTACGCGCTCTTTGTGGTGCAGCGGATCCCGGAGCGGGAGGCGCAGTTCAAATGGGTGGGCCCGCTTTTTATCAACCGGGTCTTTATCTATCAGGCGCCGGGCAGTCCTCGGCCACTGACCGAACTGGCCCAGCTGCGTCAACTGCCGAGAGTCGGGGTGGTGCTTGGCAATGCGGATGATGTGCGGCTGACCCACGAGGGCTACACCAATCTGGTGCGCTACAAGACGGTGACAGAGGCCATCGAGCGGTTGATGCTGGGCAAGATAGATGCCTTGCCGATGGCGGAGAGAGTCATGGATGCCACCCTCGACAAGATGGGGTTATCCCGTCACAGCGTGGCCAGCAGTGGCGTGCTGCTCCATGAGGCTGGCCTCTACATCGCCTTCTCCAGAGCCACTGACGATGGTGAGATAGTCCGTTGGCAACGAGCCCTGGACAAGGTGAGAGCCATAGAGGGGCGGGCCGGTGAGCCCACCCATCATCATTGATCCTCAGATAAGACCGCGAACCAGGATCCCGCCGATCAGCAAGGGTGCAATCCAGCGCCAGCAGTTCATCAGCAGGTGATGCCAGTGGGCAGAGAGCCCTTGCGGCAGCGCCCTACGCCCCAGTTTCCAGCCCAGCAGCAGCGTCAGCATCAGGCCGAACAGCGGCATCATCAGGTTGGAGGTGATGAAGTCGAGCAGCTCGAAGATAGTTTTGCCAAACAGGGTGACATGTTGCAGCGGGCCAAACGACAGGCTGACCGGAATACCGCACACCATGACGAACAGGGTGATGGCGCTGCAGGCGTTGCGACGCGACCAGCCCCAGGTTTCGCACAGGAAGCACTGCAGGTGCTCCAGCAGCGAAATGGCGGAGGAGAGCGCGGCAAAGACCAGCAGGGAGAAGAAGATCACCGCCAGACCCTGACCGAAGGGCAACAGCTGGAATACCGCCGGCATGGTCATGAAGGTGAGGCCCGGGCCCGCAGCAGGGTCGATACCGGTCGATGCCAGCACCGGGAAGATCATCAAGCCTGCCAGTACCGCCACCATGCTGGCCAGCAGCACCACCCAGAGGCTGGAGCGACCAACCCCTTCACTGGAGGGCAGGTAGGCGCCGTAGGTGGTATGAATGCCCAGACCGATGGAGAGGGAGAAGAAGGCCAGTCCCATGGCGTCGAGCACGCCGGACATCCCCAGCTTGCTGAAGTCGGGCATCAGGAAGTGGCGTACCCCCGCCATGGCGTTGGGCAGGGTGAGGCCAAAGGCGACCAGCATCAGGATCATCACGAACAGGGCCGGCATCATCCAGCGCAGGGTGCGTTCCACCCCTTTCTGGATCCCGCCCTGCACCACCATCCAAGTGAGGGCGGCAAACAGCAGATGAGTGAGAATGGGCCAGACGTCGCCGCTGACATAGTCATTGAAGCGGGCGGTGAGGGCCGCCGCATCCCCATGATTGAGCTGGCCGGCAGCTGCCATGCCGGTATAACCCAGGGTCCAGCCGCCCACCACACTGTAGAAGCAGAAGATCAGCAGGGTGCTCAGCACCCCCATGACGCCGACCCAGCTCCAGCGCTTGCCGAGCAGCTCGCCAAACGCACCCGCAACGCCGCGACGGCTCATGCTGCCAAGCAGGGTCTCGCCCATCAGCACCGCAACCCCCAGGGTGAAGCTGAACAGCAGAAAGACCAGCAAAAAGGCACCACCGCCGTTGACGGCAGTGACGTAGGGAAACTTCCAGATTGCGCCGATACCGACGGCGGAGCCGGCGGCAGCGAGAATATAGCCGAGGCGGGAGGACCATTGGGACTGCATCATTTGAACTCCAATCGAGGGCCCATGGCTGGGCCAGAATGGCGCTCATATTACGGAAAGGGGTCCGCAATCACTACGCAGCTTGCCAGCCTTAAATACGATTTATTGGCACGATTGCCTAATAAAATTCGCTTATTTGCGCGATTGTGCCAACAAATAAAAACCGGAGCATTTTTGCTCCGGTTTTGGATTGATGCCAGACTGGCAGGGCTGGTCAGATGACGCCCAGCTCGCGCAGCCGCTCCATCAGGTAGCTGTGGGCGGTATGACGCTCTGAGAGCACCACCTCGGGCCGCGGATGGAGGAACAGTGGCAGGGAGATGCGTGACTTGCTGGCGCTGCCGCCGGTCGGGTTGATGACGCGGTGGGTGGTGGAGGGGTAGTAGCCGCGGGAGGCCTCCTGCAGCATGTCACCGATGTTGATGATGAGGGTGCCAAAGTCGCACGGCACATCCATCCACTCGCCGTCGGAACCCTTCACCTGCAGACCGGGCTCGTTGGCGGCGGGGAGAATGGTGAGCAGGTTGATATCCTCGTGGGCGGCGGCGCGGATGGCACCCGGCTCCTCGGTGCCGTTGAACGGCGGATAGTGCAGCACCCGCAGCAGAGTCTTCTGGCTATCGTCGATCATCGAGGAGAGGGGGCAGCTGTAGTTGGCGGCGATATCGGCCGGGGTATGCTGCTCAACCCAGCCCAGCAGCTCGGCGGCCAGACCGTTGGCCAGACGATAGTACTCCATCGCCTGCTCTTTCAGCTCTGCCGGCATCTGGCCCCAGGGGTAGATGTGGAAGTACTCCTTGATGTCTTTCTGGCTATGGCCCTTGGCCACCTCGGACACCGATGGCGGGAAGTAGCCATCCTGGGTTTCGCGGTTGAACAGAAAATCCTGTTTCTGCTCGCTCATGAAGAAGCGATACCAGTTGTCGTAGATGGATTGCACCAGCTCTTTCGGGATGGGGTGGTTGGTCAACACACCAAAGCCGGTGGTACGCAGGGATTCGGTGAAGCGTTGGGCCGCATCGGGTGAGCGGTAATCGACGGTCAGGACTTGCATTGTTTTTGTTGCGCGCCAGTTAAAAGATGGCGCAGTTTACCCTGCAAGCCGTAACAAGGAAAGCAACGCAGCCTCCAGTGGCCGTCCCCTGCCTGATAGTGATAAAAACATCAGATAAAAGAGGCGGATAGTGGCGAGAGTGGCTCCCTTGTCCTGCCTGCCCATCCTCACTAGAATGCCAGCCACTGTCTTTTCCGGAGTCTGTCCATGTCCTCGAAGATCCTGTTGCTCACCCTGCCACTGCTGCTGGCCGGATGCAGCTCCCTGTCGGAAGATGAGTGCCGCACCATGAGCTGGTACAACCTTGGCTATCAGGATGGTGAGCAGGGCAAGACCCGCAATCAGGCGCGGGACTACGTCTCCACCTGCGGCGAGTATGGCCTCAAGGTGGACGAGGCGGAGTGGAAACGGGGTTACGACAAGGGGCTGGAGCTCTACTGCATTCCCGAGCTGGCCTACAGCAAGGGCAAGGAGGGGCAGGAGTATCGCGGTGTCTGTCCCAATGACGCCAGCTTCCTCAAGCAGTACCAGCGCGGCTATGAAGAGTACAAGCTGGCGACCCGGCTGCGGGAGATCAGCGACGAGCTGGAGCGCACCGAGCGGGATATCGACGATCTCGAGCGCAGCATCCGCAACGAGACCAACAGCGAGCAGCGCGACTACTACCGCGCCAAGCGCAATCGCGCCATTCGCCACTATGAATCCCTGCGCCGTGAATATGACCGGCTGCGCTATCCGGATCGGGTGATCCAGTTCTCCTTCGGCAACTAAGCCATCTCTTGTGGCCAGCCATTGCGGCTGGCCATCTTGCATCCTGTCCGCTCAGGGCAGAACCCAGCGCTGCAGCGCCAGCGCGATGCCATCCTCGTTGTGATCGGCGGTGACCTGGTCGGCATGGTGCTGGATCTGCGGCGCCGCATTGCCCATCGCTACCGCCAGCCCCACCTGCTCGAACATGCTGATGTCGTTGTTGTTGTCACCAAACGCCACCACCTGCTCCATCGCAATGCCCTCGCTGGCGGCCCACTGGGCCAGCCGGTTGCCCTTGCTGCAGCCGGGCTGTACCAGCTCCACCGCGTAGGGGGCAGCCCAGTCGCGGGTGAAGGGGATGAGGTCGCGCTCTTCGTCCATAAAGCGGTGCAGGCGTGCCGGATCCTGATTGAACAGCTCCAGCTTCCAGACCGGGTTGTCGAGCCAGCCTGCCAGCTCCTCGACCGGATGGATGGCGATCTTGAGGTGGTCCGGCTGATTGGCCGACCAGTGGCGGATGCGGGTGACATGCTCCTCGCAGCCGATGTAGCCGATCCCCTCGCTCAGGTGGAACAGGGCGCCCATCTGCTGCGCCTCGACTTGTGCCAGCAGGGCGTTGAGCGGCGCGCTTGCCAGCGGATCGCCAGTCAGAATGCGGTCTGTCGTCGGGTCGTAGAGGCAAGCGCCGTTGCTGCAGATGATGGGAGTATCGAGCGCCAGCTCGTGGTGAAAGGGGCGCGCCGTCATGAAGTGGCGCCCGGTGACCAGCAGCACCTTGATGCCGTGGGCGCGGGCCTGCGCCAGTGCCGCCCGGGTGGCCGACGAGATCTTGTGATCCCGGGTTAGCAGGGTGCCATCCATATCGAGGGCGATGGCCTTGTACTCACTCATAACTCCTCCAGCATCGAACAAACCAGCAAGAGCCTTACCGTCCCAGACCCGGCGCCCCGATGCAAGTCTTGCCGCATGGCGGAGCGCCGAACTGTGATCTTTTGCCGGCTCAGGCGCAGCTGGCCAACTGCTGGCGGCGGTCGGCACGCTGGCGCAGCAGATAGAAACCGGCGGCGCTGGCAAGGGCGCAGAGGGTGGCGAGGTAGAAGGGCCACTCGCTCCCTGCCAGCAGTACCAGACTACCGAGCACGACCGCCAGGATCTCGCTGCCCACCGCGAGGGCGCGGTAGAGCCCCATCGCCTGTCCCTGCTGCTCGGCATGGCTGCGGTTGGAGACCGCCACCGAGGTGGCCAGCTCCCCCAGACTCATGCCGATGCCGGCCGGAATGAAGGTGAGCGCCAGTCCCCACCAGTGGCTCGGCAGGATAAAGAGCAGCATGCCGGTCGCCATCACCAGATGGCCGACGATGCCGAGAGAGCTGCCGCGCCAGTGGCGGGCGATGCGGGAGCCGAGCCAGGAGCCCGCCATCATCGGCAGGCTCACCAGCACCGCCGCCTGCGCCAGCTGGGCCGGATCCCAGGCCAGCCGCTCCACCAGCCAGATATTGAAGTAGGTGAAGTAGAGCTGCACCGCGCCATAGCTGACCAGAGTGAGGGCGAAGTAGGGGAGCAGGGCCGGTTGCAGCAACAGCTGGCGGCTGGAGAGGGTCGGTGCCTGCCGGGCGGCTGCCACCGGCGGGCGATGGGGCACCAGCCAGAGCACCAGCAGCAGGTTGAGCAGGGTCATCGCGACGGCCAGCCAAGCCGCCAGACTGTAATCCCCCGAGATCACCGCGGCGTAGCCCCCGATCACCGGCCCCACCACCCAGCCCAGATTCATGCCGATATTGATCCAGGCGAAGCTGCGCGCCTTGTGCTCCTTGCCGGCGAGATCCGCCGCCATCGCCTGCACGATGGCGATGTTGCCGTTGCACAGCCCCTCCACCACCCGGCTGAGCAGCAGCAGGGGGAGGGAGCGCCAGGCGATGCCAAGCGCCATCAGGGCATAGCCGGTCAGCACGCCAGCCAGCGAGAGCAGCAGCAGTGGCTTGCGGCCGTAGCGGTCGGAGAGCCGCCCGAGCCAGGGGCTGCCCACCAGCTGGAACAGGGGATAGAGCCCCATGATGACCCCCAGCCACACCTTGCGGCTCCAGTCGGAGGCTTCCGGTGTCAGCATCCCCTGTGCCGGATCCAGCAGCAAGGGGGCCAATACCGGGGAGGGGAGGCTGAAGCCGGCGACCGCCAGCGTGACCGTCATCACCAGCACCCAGAGAGGGTTTTTGGGCTGTTGTTTCGTCATGTTGCACCCATTAAGTAAAGTAATTGGTTTATTTATGCTGGGTGATAATCGGCATTAAGTAAAGTGAATTGTTGATTTAATAGAGGGGGCTCCCCATAATGGGGTCATGAACGCAAGCACCGACAAGATCCTGTTTCTGCTCAAGAGCCATGGCCCGCAGAGCGCCGCCGCGCTGGGGGAGCAGTTGCAGATGACCTCCATGGGCGCCCGCCAGCACCTGCTCGCACTGGAGCAGGAGGGGTGGGTCACATTCAGCGACGAGGCGCGCGGACGCGGTCGTCCCGTGCGGCTGTGGCAGCTCACCGAGCAGGCCTGGCAGCGCTTCCCCGATACCCATAGCGACCTGACCGTGCAGCTGATCGACAATGTGCGCGAGCTGTTTGGCGAGGAGGGGATGGAGCGGCTGATCCTGCAGCGGGAGCAGCAGATGCTGGCGCGTTATCAGCAGACGCTGGGCAGCATGGGGTTGTCCGGTCGGCTGGAGGCGCTCAGGGAGCTGCGCAGCCGCGAAGGCTACATGGCGGAGATCCGCCGTGAGGAGGATGGCAGCTGGCTGCTGTGGGAGAGTCACTGCCCCATCTGTACAGCGGCGCGCAGCTGCCGCGGTTTTTGTCGCAGCGAGCTGGCGCTGTTTCGCCAGCTGCTGGCACCGGCGACGGTGGAGCGGGAGCAGTATCTGCTGGATGGCGCGCACCGCTGCCTCTATCGCATCACGCCGACCGCGCTCTGATGGTGCCGTTGGCAACCCTCCAAAAACAACAAAGCAGGCGCCGGGATGCCTGCTTTGTTGCCTTCGGGGGAGTGGATGCTCTCGTTCCAGCCCGTCGTTGCCCGATAAGGTGAGACGGCTGATGGGGCTCTTGACCCGGTAAGGTCCTTCGCCACAGAGACCCGGTCAGGTATCTGTCTTGCCACCGGAAGATGTAACCATAGTATCCCTCCCGTGCCAGTGAGTGGTTGCAAAGTAGCCACTTATTTCGGTTGTTTTTGCAATAGTTCACCCTTAACCTAGGAAAAGTGGATTAGTCATTGCAACGAGGAAGGGGTAATGCTGAAACTGGATCGCATAGACAGACACATTCTGGAGCTGATGCAGGAGAATGGCCGCATCAGCAATCTCGAACTGGCCGAGCTGGTGGGGCTCTCGCCGTCACCCTGCTCCCGTCGGGTCAAGGCGCTGGAGGATGCCGGTCTCATCGACACCCACGTCACCCTGCTCAATGCCCGCCAGCTTGGTCTCACCCTCACCGCCTACATTCATATCTCCATGGACCGCCACACGCCGGAGCGGTTCGAAAACTTCGACCGTGCCATCAGCGAGCTGCCCGAAGTGCTCGAGTGTGACCTCATCACCGGCAACGATGCCGACTACCAGCTCAAGGTAGTGGTGCGCGACATGGAGCACTACCAGCACTTCCTGCTGGACAAGCTGACTCATATTCCGGGGGTGACCGGGGTGCGCTCCAGCTTCGTGCTGCGCCGCATCAAGCACAAGACGGCGCTGCCGCTCAACCACCTCGGCTAACGGCGGGGCGACCAAAAGCAAAAGAGGAGGCCAATGCCTCCTCTTTGTTTAACCGGTTGCCGGTCAGACGGCCACTTCGCGGACCTGCTCCACCTGCAGCAGCCAGCCGCTCTGATCCTGTTGCGGTGCCCCGCTCACCCGCAGCCGTTCCCCTGCGGGCACCCAAGCCCCGTCGGGCAGGGAGACCTGCAGACTCTCGCTGCCGTTGTCGAATAGCCAGCGATTTTCGCCAAGCGATTCAATCAGATAACCTTCCATCTCCACTCTGGATCCGGTTTGCCAGGATGGCGCAACGGAATCACGGCTCTCGATGAAATCCCCCTGAACACCAAAACTGGCTAGCCCCCACAGAATGGAGAGCCCGACCAATGATGACTCCATCTTGTCTCTCCTCTTTTGGAACTGTGGGGCCAGTATGGGAAGAGAAAACTGAGCGCTCTATGAACAAAACCGCAAAGTGGAACCGGGATCGCTAAAAAATCGATATCCGGTACCACTTTCGTCATTTTATGGCGCAGAGATCACACTCTCTGGCGGCTTGCTCCGTGGTGGCGGTCGTTACTGGCGTATCTCTCTGCGGGCCGTTTTTGCGGTTGATGGCGTGCAGCGCCTCCGGCAGGCTTGTCCTGCCCGTTTATCCGGCCTAAGGTAGGCCGTTTTCATTGCGCCATCGAGGAGGCTTGCTCATGTCCACCCCCTATCCCCGCGTCGGTGTCGGCGTCATCCTGACCAACCGCGACGGGTTGGTGCTGCTTGGCAAGCGCAAGGGGAGCCACGCCCCCTACTGGTCCATCCCGGGCGGTCATCTCGAATTGGGTGAGAGCTTCGAATCGGCGGCGATCCGCGAAGTGGCCGAGGAGACGGGGCTGGCGATCAGCGCGCCCGAGGTGGTGGCGGTGACCAACAATCTGGAGACTTGGCGCGAGAGCGGCCTGCACTATATCTCGGTGACCCTGCACGCCCGGGTCGAGGGCGAGCCGCAGTTGCTGGAGCCGGAGAAGTGCGAGGGGTGGGTCTGGTGCGATCCGCGCGCGCTGCCCGAGCCCCACTTCGATGCCAGCCGCCAGTCGATCGCCTGCTGGCTGGCGGGACGCTGCTATCTGCCGGGTGATGTGGCCATGGTGTCGGCCGGATCAGCCTGATTGTCATAAAAAGATCATCGCGCTGTCATATTATCTCCCCTCCATCGGCGTGAAAGGGACGGGAGCAGCAGCGTGGGCGAGGTCTTTTGGCGGTTTTTGTGGCTGGGATGCGTCAGTTTTGGCGGCCCGGCCGCCCATATCGGGTATTTCCAGCGCACCTTTGTCCAGCGCCTGGGCTGGCTGGAGCAGGGCGAATTTGCCCGCCTGCTGGCGCTCTGCCAGCTGCTGCCGGGGCCAGTCTCCAGTCAGCTTGGCTTTGCCATCGGCCGCCACCGTGCCGGTTTTGGCGGGGCGCTGGCCGCCTTTGTCGGCTTCACCCTTCCCTCTTTTATCCTGCTGCTGGCGGCTGCCCTCGGGGTAGCGCTGGTGGGCAGCAACCTCTGGCTGGCGAGCGCCCAGCACGGCCTCAAGCTGCTGGCGCTGATCGTGGTGGCCGATGCCGTGCTCGCCATGAGTCGCCAGTTCTGCAGCAACCGCTTGGCTCAGGGGATCATGGTGGCGACCGCCGCCGCGCTCTGGTGGCAGCCCGGCCTGCTGACCCAGCTGGGGATGCTGGCGCTCGCCGCGCTGCTCTCGGCCCGCTTCCAGCGCGGGGAGGGGAGACAAGGGGCCGCCGAGTCACAAGCTGCCACCACCAGCCAACCAAACTGGCTGCTTCTGCTGCTCTTTGCCGCCCTCTTTGTTGGCCTGCCGCTGCTCGGTGGCCCCCTCGGCCAGCTGGTGGCCGACTTCTATCGGGCGGGCGCGCTGGTCTTTGGCGGTGGCCACGTGGTGCTGCCGCTGCTGGCCGAGAGCGTGGGCCACACCCTCAGCGAGCAGCAGTTCCTGACCGGCTACAGTCTGGCCCAGCTGGTGCCGGGCCCCATGTTTACCCTTGCCACCTACCTTGGCGCCCAGCTGTTGCCCGGGATGCCGCTGCTCGGGGCCCTGTCGGCGACGCTGGCGCTCTTTGCGCCCGGCTTTCTGCTGCTCTGGGCGGTGGGCCCCTGTTGGCAGCAGTGGCTGGCGCGGCCCCGTCTGGCGGGGGCCGTCGCCGGCATCAATGCGGCCGTGGTGGGGCTCTTGCTGGCCGCGCTCTACCAGCCGGTGTGGCAGAGCGCCGTGCTGGCACCCACCGATCTGGCGCTGGCCGTTATCGGCTTTTATCTGCTGCGGGTGGTGAAGCTGCCGGTGCCGGCCATCGCAGGGTTGCTGGTGATGGCGGCCCTGTTGCAGGCGTGACAGGGATGTTCCCTGCTGCGTTGTCAGGGGATGCCGCTTGGCGTTTTGCTGTTAATCGCTCATAGCGGATCGGGCGCTGGTCTGTGGCGGCTGCCGACATGCTGCGAAAGGCGAGGGAGGCTATGACTGGCTTGGTATAAGGCAAAATTGGGTCATGCAGCCAAAATCCATAAATTAAATTTATAGTGTCGGCTTGGCGGTACGGCAGGCTCCGGGGGCGGGGATCGCCGCTGAAAGAGAGCCCCTCCGATCCTGTCAGGCAGATAAAAAAACGGCGCCTCCATAGGGAGGCGCCGTTTTTTATTTTGGTCGGGCTCAGGCGTCCGGCTCGAAGTCGAGGCTCAGGCTGTTGACGCAGTAGCGCTGGCCGGTATCGGTCGGCCCGTCGGGGAAGACGTGCCCGAGGTGGGAGCCGCACTGGCTGCAGGTGATCTCCACCCGCTTCATGCCGTGGCTGTTGTCCTCGGTGTAGGTCACGGTTCCCTCGATGGCGCGGTCGAACGAGGGCCAGCCGCAGCCGGAGTCAAACTTCGCATCCGAGTGGAACAGCACGCTCTTGCAGCAGACGCAGAGGTAGTCGCCACTCTTGCGATTGTGGAGCAGGGCGCCGCTGTAGGGGCGCTCGGTGCCCTTCTCCCAGCAGACATGAAACTGCTCGGCGCTCAGCTTGCTGCGCCACTGTTCCGGGTTGTTACTGCTCATACCGACTCCTTGCCATCAATAACGGAGCCCAGCATAGCGGCTCCGTAAAGCTGACTCCAGCATGCCTGTTATGGTTTGCCCGGATCTGTGATCGGGGTTTCAGCCATATCCGCACTGGATGCCGGCAGCAGCGCCTGCTCCGGCGGCTGGGCATCCTCAGCCGTACAGGCCAGTGCCACCCGCTCCAGCAGCTTGAGGGAGTGGGCGCGGCCGACCGCCACCTGCCGTTTGATGTCGTCGGGCAGGAACGGCAACCCGTCGTTGGTGGCGGTGTCGATGGTCTGGATCCACTCCAGCCCTTCCCCCGGCGGTGGCAGGCGGAACTGGATATCGTAGTCGCTGGCGTTGAACAGCACGTACCAGCGCTCGCCAACGCAGTTGATCATGCCGATATCCATGGCAAACGCCTGCCCCATGGGGGCGTGCCAATCCTGATCGGTGAGCTGGTGGCCATCCGGGTGATACCAGTTGACCTGATGGCAGCTGGTGGCGGTGCCGTGCCAGCTGTCATCGCTCAGTTGCAGGTTGGAGAAGACGGTGGACTCCGCCCGCAGCGCCATCATCTGCTGGGTGAAGGCGAACAGCCGCTCATCCTCCGGGCGCCACTGCCAGTTGACCCAGCTGATCTGGTTGTCCTGACAGTAGGCGTTGTTGTTGCCAAGCTGGCTGCGCCCCATCTCGTCGCCGGCGAGGAAGTGCGGGGTGCCCTGGGAGAGCAGCAGGGTGGCGATCAGGTTGCGCTTCTGCTGCTGGCGCAGGTTGTTGATGCGCGGATCCAGGGTCGGCCCCTCGACGCCGTGGTTGCTGGAGAGGTTGTTGCCGTGGCCGTCGCGGTTATCCTCGCCGTTGGCCTGATTGTGGCGCTGGTTGTAGGAGACCAGATCCTCCAGGGTGAAGCCATCGTGATAGCAGAGGTAGTTGACGCTGGTGTGGGGCGAGCGCCAGTTCTTCGGGAAGAGATCCCGCGAGCCGACCAGCCGGGTGGCAAAGTCACCCATCTTGCCCGCATCGCCGCGCCAGAAGGAGCGCACCGTGTCGCGGTAGCGGTCGTTGATCTCCAGCCACTGGCTCGGGAACTGGCCGAGGCGATAGCCGAAGGGGCCGATATCCCAGGGTTCGGCGATGAGCTTGACCTGTGACAGCACGGGGTCGGCCATCACCGCCTTGAAGAAGGCGCCCATGGGGTCGAACTCGCCCGCTTCGCGGGCCAGCGTCACCGCCAGATCGAAGCGGAAGCCATCCACCTGCATCTCGGTCACCCAGTAGCGCAGGGCATCGAGCACCAGTCGCAGGGTGTTGGGGTGATCCAGATTGACGCTGTTGCCACAGCCGGTGACGTTGGCGTGACGGGTGTAATCGGGGCCGTGGGAGCCCGCCTCGAAGGCGTAGTAACCGGCGTTGTCAAAGCCCTTGAAGGAGAGCATGGGGCCGTCGAAGCCCGACTCGGCGGTGTGGTTGTAGACCACATCCAGAATCACCTCGAGCCCGGCCCGGTGCAGCTCGCGCACCATGGTCTTGAACTCGGTCACGGCATCGTCTTGTCTGGTGCCGTAACGGGGCTCGGGGGCGAAGAAAGCGATGGGGTTGTAGCCCCAGTAGTTGGTCAGTCCCAGCTCTTCCAGCCGGGGCTCCGACATGAAGGCGGCCACCGGCATCAGTTGTAGCGAGGTGATGCCGAGGGACTTCATGTGTTCGATCATCAGCGGGTGGCTGATGCCAAGATAGGTGCCCTGCAGCTCCTTGGGGATCCCCGGGTGCTGGCGGGTAAAGCCCTTGACGTGGGCCTCGTAGAGAATGGTGCGCGAGTGGCAGATGGCCGGTTTTCCTACCCCCTGCCAGTCAAAGGCGTCATCCACCACCAGCGACTTGGCGATCATGGCGGCGCTGTCACCCTGATAGAGGGCGTTGTCCCAGTAGGTGGGGCGGCTCACCGCCCGGGCATAAGGGTCGATCAGCAGCTTTTGCGGGTCAAACAGCATCCCCTCCTGGGGGATGCCATAGACCCGGTAGCCGTAGCGCTGGCCGGCTTGCACGCCGCTGACATAGCCAAAGCGATACTGGCCGCGGCGGCCGGGCAGCTCGAGGCGCGCCAGCTCCTGCTCCTGTTCGTCGAACAGACAGAGTTCCACCTTGTCCGACTGGGGAGCCCAGACGCAGAAGTTGCAACCGTTCTCGTCAAGACGGGCCCCCAGCGGGTAGCCCGACCCTTTTTCCATTACCAGCATCAGGACTCCTGTTTGATGAACAAGGTCGCCAGTGGCGGCAGATCCAGCACTATGCTGTGTGCCATCCCCTGCCAGGGGGTCGGCTCGGCCGCGAAGACCAGACCCACATCATAGTTGCTGCCCCAGTAATACTCGCTGTCGGTATTGAGCACCACCCGATAGTGGCCCGCCGCCGGTACGCCAATCCGGTATTCGATGCGCGGCACCGGCGTGAAGTTGCACGCCACCATGATGGCCTGCTTGCCCTCTTTGTCGGCCCGCAGCCAGGCAAAGATGCTGTTGTCGGCATCGTTGTGATCCAGCCAGCGGAAGCCGTTCTGCTCATAGTCCGCCTGATACAAGGCAGGCTCATGACGGTAGAGGTGGTTGAGGTCGTGGATCAACCGCTGCTGGCCGCCGTGTTTGGGATATTGCAGCAGGTGCCAGGGCAGCTGGGCATCGTGGTTCCACTCGTTGCTCTGGGCGATTTCGGTGCCCATGAAGTTGAGCTTCTTGCCCGGGTGGCCGTACATGAAGCCCATGTAGGCGCGCAGGTTGGCGGCCTGCTGCCACTCGTCGCCAGGCATCTTGTAGAGCATGGAGTGTTTGCCGTGCACCACCTCGTCGTGAGAGAGCGACAGGATGAAGTTCTCGTCATAGTGGTAAACCATGGAGAAAGTCATGTCGTTGTGGTGATAGCGACGGTGGATCGGCTCTTTCTGCATGTAGGTGAGGGTGTCGTGCATCCAGCCCATATTCCACTTGAAGCCAAAACCCAAGCCCCCCAGGAAGGTGGGACGGGAGACCCCAGCAAAGGCGGTGGACTCCTCGGCGATGGTCATGGCGTGGGGGTACTTGCGATAGACCTCCTCGTTGGTCCACTTGAGCAGGCTGATCGCCTCGTAGTTGTGGTTGCCGCCATCGACGTTCGGTACCCACTCGCCGGCGTTGCGCGAATAGTCCAGATAGAGCATGGAGGCGACAGCATCGACCCGCAGACCATCGATATGGAACTTGTCGAGCCAGAACAGGGCGCTGGCTACGAGGAACTGACGCACGGTATTGCGGCCGAAGTCGTAGATGTAGGAGTTCCAGTCCGGGTGCCAACCACGGCGCGGATCTTCGTATTCGTAGAGCGGGGTGCCGTCGAAGCGGGCCAGCCCGTGGGCATCGGACGGGAAGTGGGCGGGTACCCAGTCCAGAATGATGCCGATCCCGGCCTGGTGGCACTGATCGACGAAGTATTTGAAATCATCCGCGGTGCCGTAGCGGCTGGTGGGGGAGAACATACCCACCGGCTGGTAGCCCCAGGAGCCGCTGAAGGGGTGCTCGGAGACCGGCAGCAGCTCGATATGGGTGTACTCCATCTCCTTGATGTAGGCGACCAGCTCCACCGCCAGCTCGCGCCAGCTCAGGCTGTCGCCGTTGGGGTGACGCTTCCAGGAGCCGACGTGCAGCTCATAGATGGAGAGCGGCTGCTCGCGCTTGTCGTTGAGCTGGCTCTCGCGCCAGGCGGCATCCTGCCACTGGTACTGGTCGTGGTCATAGACCACGGAGGCGAACGAGGGATACTGCTCGCAGTAGAAGCCGACCGGGTCGCTCTTGTGCGGCAGCCGGTTGCCCATGGGATCTTTAAGTTCGAACTTGTAGCGATCCCCGGCCTTGATGCCCGGCACGAACAGCACCCAGTGGCCGCACTGGCTGCGCTCCATCGGGTGGCGACGGCCATCCCAGAAGTTGAAATCGCCGATCAGGCTCACCGAGGTGGCGCTCGGCGCATAGACCGCAAAACGGACCCCTTCCACCTGCTGACCGAGATGCTCCACGGTGCGCAGCTGGGCGCCAAGGGTGTGGTAGAGGTTTTCCGGCTGGGCGGTCAGTTCGGCAAGACCCGACCAGGCGGCATCCTGAAACTGGTAGGGATCGATGACTTCGGCAGTCGCTTCTGCGTAACTGACGAGCAACTGGTAGGGGAAGGCGTTCTTGCGGCGGGTGAAAACAGTTTCAAAAAGACCCGATTCATCGGTGGGCGCCAGGGTGGCAACAACTTTGCCCGACTTGAGATCCTTGACGCGAACTTCAACGGCATCAGGCAACCAGGCAGTCAGTTTGAGGCCGGGCCCATCCGGATTGGCCTGCAGGCCTAAGTGTGAGAAGGGATCGGAACAGCGGGCAGCAACCAAACGTTCAACGAGCATCGAGATTTCCTTTCATGACAGAGCGTCCGCTCCGGCCAGGGCCGGAGCGGATTTAGGTGAGTCGGCTGTAGCGGACAACCGCTCAACGACTGGCCTCATCACGGGCGCGGCTCATCTTGCCGGCCAGTGCCTTGAGTGCCTCATTGGCAAAAATATCTTCCAGGTCGGTGGAGAGCTTGCGGCGCCAGTTGGGGTATTCGTAACTGGTGCCCGGTACGTTGACCGGCTTGTCCATCTCCAGCCAGTCTTCCAGCTGGGTGCTGAACAGGGCGCAGCTGCCACGGGACATGTGGATCTGCAGACCGTGGTTGAGTTCGGTATTCATACCGACCCAGTTCACGTCATGGCTGATGCTCTCGGGGATGACACCGTGGCCATGCAGGCTGTCGAGGATCCGCTGTTTGGCCTGGTGGCGATCAGCATACAGACTCTTCAGCACATCTTCATCTGGATACAAACCCAGTTGGCGGCCCAGCGCCAGATCATCGCAGTGCCAGAAGCCCTTGAGAGTCGGCATGTCGTGAGTGGTCAGGGCAGACATCGCCTGCTCGGCATAGTGGGCCGGGGAGATGAAGCCGCCATCGGCCTTGGAGCGCTCGAAGAAGAACACCTTGTAGGAGTGGACGCCGTTCTCCTTCAGGGTCACGTCGATCCCCTCCGGCACGGTACCCAGATCTTCGCCGATCAGCAGGCACTGGTTGCGGTGGGATTCGAGGGCCAGGATGCCCAGCAGATCGTTGACCGGATAGTAGATGTAGGCGCCCTTGGCGGCAGACTCTCCGGGTGGGACCCACCAGAGGCGCAGCAGCGCCATCACGTGGTCGATGCGCAGTGCGCCGCAGGAGCGCATGTTGGCACGGAACAGATCCACCATCGGCTGGTAGGCCGCTTCGAACAGCCTGTTCGGGTTCATCGGGGGCAGACCCCAGTTCTGACCAAGCGGGCCGAGGATATCGGGCGGCGCACCGACCGAGGCTTTCGGGCAGTAGAGATCCTGGTTGGCCCAGATCTCGGTGGAGCCTTCGGAGACGCCCACCGCCAGATCGCGGTAGATCCCCATCACCATGCCGGCAGCCTTGGCACGGGCATCGGCTTGCGCCAGCTGCTCGTCGGCCAGGAATTGCAGGTAGAGGTAGAAGTTCACATCCTGCTGGTGTTCGGCCATCCACTTGGCAACGGCGGGATTGTGGTAGTTGCGGAACTGCTCCGGCCATACCGGCCAGCCCCAGGCATTCTCGCCCTTGCCATAGAAATAGGCTTGCAGGGCATCGAACGCGGCCTGCTGTTGCAGGCTGTCGCCACCGGCGGCGACGAAGGCATCGAAGGCGGCCTGACGCTCAGCGCTCAGGGTGGCGTCGTCGAATACCTGACGCAGCATGCCGATCTTGGTCTCGATGACGCCGGTGTAATCGACGTTCTCTTTGGCGCGCAGATCGGCCAGATGCTGCTGGAAGGCGGGACTCGCCACGTCAGCTTTCAGGCGCGCATTGCTCTGGAATTCGGGCACCGCTTCCACATTGATGTAGGCCACGTTGAGCCAGCGACGGGAAGAGGGGCTGTAGGGACTGGCGCTCTCCGGGTTGGCCGGATAGAGGGCGTGGATGGGGTTGAGACCGACGAAGTGGGCACCCCAGTCGGCCGCTTTCTCGACCAGCTGGCCGAGATCGCTGAAATCGCCGATACCCCAGTTGTGGCGGCTGCGCAGGCAGTAGAGCTGCACGCTCGGGCCCCACACCTTGCGACCATTGGCGATAGGTGCCTGCTTGTAGCACGCCTTGGGTGCAACGATGAGGCGCATGGTGGCCAGCGGCTCGTCGTTGCCCTCTTCCAGCAGTACCAGCTCGTGATAACCCAGTTCAGGGGCCATCTCCAGTGTCACGCGGTAGGCCTGGCACTCCATCTCTTCAAATTCGGCCACGCCAACCAGCTCGCCCTCGATGGGGGTGAACTGGCCGGAGAGCTCGCCGCCCTGTTCCAGCTTGAGCTGCCAGGTGAGGGCGTCATTGACGAATTCGATGGGGAGACGGACTTCGAGCGTGACGGCGTCACCGGTGCGAACCACCATGACGGGATCCAGCGCTCGCAGCCAGTGCTGGCGATGTTCCTCTTCCAGCTGCTGCATCAGGGCTGCTTCGTCATCGACGCGATAACCCATGGCGCCCAGCATGGCGGCCTTGCTCTCTTCGGATACCTGAGCCGGCTGGCCCCAGGCATCGACATACTCGCTGGCAATGCCTTTTGCGGCAGCCAGCTGTTCAATCAGGGTGGTCATAGTTTGAGAATTCCCGCTGTGGATTCTATCTATACTATTTTGTTTGATTTTTATGGGGTGGTACTTGAACAGTGGCTCTATGGGCCATGCTAAACCGCGCACATTTTTACATATCCATCATCACGGTTGTGTGACGTGGCAGGCACTATTGTCGATCTCCGGGCGATGCAACAACTGACCTCTTTTTCGACAAAACGTGGTAATCAGTTACATAAACAGAAAATAAATTTCACAGTTTTTCATGATATAGCGCAATTTCAGACAGAATGTTGGTTGACTCACCAGAGAGTTCTAGTAAATTTACAAGCGGAATTTTCTTTGACTACTGAACAGTTAGGTAACTAAATATGACTATCAAAGTAGGTATTAACGGTTTTGGCCGTATCGGTCGTTTCGTATTCCGTCTGGCTTGCGAGCGTTCTGACATCGAAGTTGTTGGTATCAACGACCTGATCGATGTTGACTACATGGCTTACATGCTGAAGTACGACTCTACCCACGGTCGTTTCAAGGGTACCGTTGAAGTTAAAGACGGCAACCTGGTTGTAAACGGCAAAACCGTACGTGTTACCGCTGAGCGTGACCCGGCCAACCTGCGTTGGAACGAAATCGGTGTTGACGTTGTTGCTGAAGCTACCGGTCTGTTCCTGACCGACGAGACTGCTCGCAAGCACATCGCTGCCGGTGCCAAGAAAGTTGTTCTGACTGGCCCGTCCAAAGACGCGACCCCGATGTTCGTAATGGGCGTTAACCACGCTACCTATGCTGGCCAGGACATCGTTTCCAACGCTTCCTGCACCACCAACTGCCTGGCTCCGATCGCCAAAGTACTGAACGACACCTTCGGTATCGAATCCGGTCTGATGACTACCGTTCACGCTACCACTGCTACCCAGAAGACCGTTGATGGTCCGTCTGCCAAAGACTGGCGCGGTGGCCGTGGCGCGGCTCAGAACATCATCCCGTCCTCTACCGGTGCTGCCAAGGCTGTTGGCGTAGTTATCCCGGAACTGAAAGGCCTGCTGACCGGTATGGCTTTCCGTGTTCCGACTCCGGACGTGTCTGTTGTTGACCTGACCGTTAACCTGAAGAAAGCTGCCACCTACGCAGAAATCTGCGAAGCGATGAAAGCTGCTTCCGAAGGCTCCATGAAGGGCGTTCTGGGCTACACCGAAGACGAAGTTGTATCTACCGACTTCCTGGGTGAGCGTCAGACCTCCGTATTCGACGCCAAAGCTGGTATCCAGCTGACCGACAAGTTCGTTAAAGTTGTATCCTGGTACGACAACGAAATGGGCTACTCCAGCAAAGTTCTGGACCTGATCGCTCACATCACCAAGTAATTTGGGATGCGCAATCGCGTAGCTTGAAAAAGGCGGCCATGGGCCGCCTTTTTGTTTTCCGGTTTCCCTGATGACAGGAGTCCTCATGCAATCCATTCGTCCCCTGACAGCCAGCTGCCAGCTCGCCAACAATGCAGCCGGCCTGCCCGTTCTCACCGTCAACAACGACTATGCCAAGGCCGAGATCAGCCTGTTCGGTGGTCATGTGCTCACCTATCAGCGCCATGGTGAGCCAGCCTCCATCTGGTTGAGCGACAAGGCGGTGCTGGATGGCAGCAAGCCGATCCGTGGCGGTATTCCGCTTTGCTGGCCCTGGTTTGGTCCGGCGCCGGCCCGTGTCGGTAGCGGCAAGCCTTCCCACGGTTTTGCCCGCACCACCCTCTGGATGCTGGACGGGGTCTCCGACCATGCCGACGGCACGCTCGTCCATCTCTCTCTGCGCGACAGCGACGCCACCCGTGCCCTGTGGGATCACGCCTTCGAACTGGAGCTGGATGTGCTGGTTGGCAAGGAGCTTTCGCTGGTGCTGACCACTCGCAATACCGGCAGCCAGCCGCTGGTCTATAGCGGGGCGCTGCACACCTATTTGCAGATCAGCGCACCGGAGGCGGTGAGCGTCACCGGCCTTGGCGAGCCCTATGCCGACAAGCTGACCGGTCTGAATGGCCAGCAGCAGGGGGCGTTGACCCTGAACGGGCCGCTGGATCGGGTCTACTGGCAGCCTGAGGCGCTGGTGAGTGTGCAAGATGGCGAGCGCGAGATCCGGGTGGTAAGTGGCAACCATGACAGCACAGTGGTCTGGACCCCCTGGCTGGAAGGGGCTACCGCCATGGCTGACATGAGCGATGACGGCTATCGCACCATGCTCTGCGTCGAAGCTGCCATTGCCGGGGATGCGGGGGTGACCGTCGCACCGGATGAGGAGCACAGCTTCTCTACCGTGATCATCTGAGCAGGATGAGGTTCAGCTAAATAAAGAGGGCTCCCGCGGGAGCCCTCTTTGCATCTCGTTATCCCGGCAATCAGGCGTTGCCCTGGGTTTTCAGCTTGAGTTCGGCGGCGAAATTGAGCATGCGGTCGAGCGGGATGAGGGCTTTTACCCGCAGCGCTTCATCGACATGGATCTCGTGGCGCTCGGCTCCATCGGTGAGCGCCTCCTTGATCGCCACCAGACCATTCATCGCCATCCAGGGGCAGTGGGCACAACTGCGGCAGGTGGCACCATCACCACCGGTCGGGGCTTCCACCATCTCTTTCTCCGGACAAGCCTGCTGCATCTTGTAGAAGATGCCCCGGTCGGTCGCCACGATCAGCTTCTGCTGGGGCAGCTCTTTGGCTGCCTTGATCAGCTGGCTGGTGGAGCCGACCGCATCGGCCAGCTCGATTACCGAAGCGGGGGATTCCGGGTGAACCAGCACGGCGGCGTCCGGATTCTGCTCTTTCAGCTCGCGCAGGGCGCGGGCCTTGAACTCGTCGTGGACGATGCAGTGGCCCTGCCAGCGCAGCATCTGGGCGCCGGTTTTCTTCTCGATATAGGCACCCAGATGGCGATCCGGGCCCCAGATGATCTTGTGACCCAGACTGTCGAGGTGTTCGACAATCTCGAGCGCGATGCTGGAGGTAACGACCCAGTCAGCCTGCGCTTTGACCGCAGCCGAGGTATTGGCGTAGACCACCACGGTATGATCCGGGTTGGCATCGCAGAACGCGGAGAACTGCTCGATGGGGCAGCCCAGATCGAGCGAGCATTCGGCCTCCAGCGTCGGCATCAGCACCCGCTTGTGGGGGCTCAGGATCTTGGAGGTTTCGCCCATAAAGCGCACCCCGGCGACGATCAGGGTCTGAGCCTCGTGATCGCGGCCAAAACGGGCCATCTCCAGCGAGTCACCAACAAAACCGCCAGTGGCTTCGGCCAGCGCCTGGATCTCGGGATCCGTGTAGTAGTGGGCTACCAGCACCGCCTTGCGCTCCTTGAGCAGTGCCTTTATCTCTGTCGTCAGGGCGGCTCTCTGCTCGGCACTCAGGGGCTGCGGTTTGGCCGGAAAGGGGTAGTCCATTTCGACTACCGGTGGGATACTGCTCAGTGCATTGCTCATTTGCGACTGTTCCATCAACGCTCGGGAAGGCAAAAATTATAACCAGAAGCCGGCTGCAAACCCATCAACAAATCGGGTGAGTGGCAAGTAGGGGAATATACTCAACTTATTCGTTGTTACTCTTGCCATAAGGAGTTGCCGCATGAAACAACGTTCGCTCAAGTTCAAGCTCTTGTGTCTGACCATGGGGCTCTTTCTGCTCACCGGGTTGGCCATGACCTTGCTGCAATCGGCCTCTTTCAGTTCTCTTCGTACCATGGTGATGACCCAGACCAGCGATGCGCTGGAGCAGGAGGTCTCCCACAGCCTGCAGTATCAGGCGGAGCGCTATGCCATCCAGATATCCTCTCTGATGCAGAACTCCTACCAGATCCCCCTGACGGTCACTGCCCAGATTGAAGCGGCCATGGCCAAACCGGAACAACGTCTCTCACGGCCACAGGTGGAGTCGCTGCTCGGCAGCAGCTTGCAACAGGCGAGCGGGATCAGCTCCATCTATGCCCAGTTTGAACCGAACGGCTACGATGGCGAGGATGCCAACTGGGTGGCCGGAGCCAGCCACTCGGTGGCGGGCAAGGGGAGCCTGGAGGTTTACTTCACCAAGGATCAGGGGGGCACAGTTACCCAGCAGCCGATCGATGCGGCTGCCAGCGAGGCCAAATTCGATACATCCGTCAACGAATTTGGCATCCGCAACAGCGAGTGGTATCTCTGTGGCCGCGATACCCGCCAACCCTGCCTGATGGAGCCCTACCTCTACGAGATAAGCCCGGGCAACAAGATGCTGATGACCAGCCTGACCGTGCCCGTTCTTCACGACGGCAAATTTGTCGGTCTGACCGGGGTCGACATGAACCTGCCCATCTTCCAGCAACTGGCCGAAACGCTGGGCAAGAGCCTTTATGACAACAAGGCGGATGTCACCATCGTCAGCAAGATGGGGCTGATTGTTGGCAGCAACCGCTACGCCAACAAACTGGGTCGCCCGCTCAAGGAGGTGGGCCTTGCCCTGCCGACCGGCCAGCGGGTCAGCAGTGACAGTGACTTTATCCTCGAGCAGCCGATCCGGGTTGATGTCGCCAATGCCCAGTGGTGGCTGATGATCAAGGTGCCCAAAGCGCTGGCGCTGAGCAAGGCGCGCAGCATCAGTAACGATCTGGGCGCCCTGCTGCAGGATGCCCAGCAGCAGCAGGTGATGGCCATGGGAGTCATCACGCTGCTGGTGCTTGGCCTGCTGATCTGGTTTATCCAGACCATTACTGCGCCGCTGGCTCTGATCAGCCGTCATGTATCCCATCTCTCCAGCAATGAGGGAGACCTGACCCAGAAGATCGAGATTGATACCCACGCAGAACTGATAGAGCTGGGAAGGCATCTCAACGCTTTCCTTGGCAAGCTGCGCGGTATGGTGCAGAGCAGCAAGGAGATAGGCCAGCAGGTTAACGATCAGGCCAGAGGCATGAAGCAGACTGCCAACACCATGCGCCAGAGTCTGGATGAACAGCATCTGGAGCTGGAGAGCGTGGTCAGTGCCATGCATGAGATGAGCACTACCGCGGTCAGCGTCGCAGGCTATGCCGAGCAGGCTGCCGAGGAGTCGGAGGCTGCGACCCATCACATCAACAGTGCCCAGCAGACCTTGAGCAATGCACGGCAGGAGATCCATACCCTGGTTGAGGATATGCACGAGGCTGACAAGGCGGTGGCACTGGTGGCCCAGCGCAGCGCCAATATCAGCCGGATCCTCGATGTGATCCGTGCCATCGCCGAGCAGACCAACCTGCTGGCTCTGAACGCCGCCATCGAGGCGGCCCGCGCTGGCGACATGGGGCGCGGTTTTGCGGTGGTGGCTGACGAGGTGCGAGCGCTGGCGACCAAGACAAGGGCGTCAACCGACGAGATAGGTCAGTTGATTGGTAGCTTGCAGGCCGAGGTGAACAGTAGCCAGCGCCTGATGAATACCGGCATCGAGCGCTCCAGCTCTACCGTGCAGGGAACCGAGCAGGCATTCGAGGCGCTCAATCTGGTCGTCTCCCAGATCCAGCAGATCCACGACCATATCAGCCAGGTCGCCACGGCTGCTGAACAGCAGAGCGCCGTCAGCGACGACATCAACCAGAACCTGATGCGTATTGGCGACACCGCCAACGTGATTGGTCAGGAGGCCAATGCCAGCCATCAGCTCAGCGAAACGCTGGAGCAAGCGGCAACGGCGCTGGCCAGCCAGCTGGATCGGCTGCGCACTTGATGGTGATGCAAACAAAAGCCCGCGATATCGCGGGCTTTTTTATGGCTTGCTGGCGGTCAGGAGAGCGGTTCAACCAGCAGGATATGGGAGTCAGCTCCTACCACCCTGACTTGGGTGCCTGCCGGCAGTTGCTGGCTGCAGCGCACCGTCCAGACCGTATCGTCCAGATGCACCCGGCTGCTGTCCTGCACGACATCATCGAGCAGGGTCAGCTCACGGCCCAGATAGCTCTGCATCCGCTCGTTGATGGGAGCGGCGGCATCTTTTCCTGAGCGATCCCTATTGTGCTGCCAGCGCCACCAGACCCAAGTGGTGAGCAGGGATTGCAGGGCGAACAGCAGAAGTTGTGCCTGCCAGCCGAAGGGCCAGACCAGCAGCAGCAGGCCCACCTCCAGCGCGGCGATGCCGGTCCAGAGCAGAAAACCCACCGACCCCAGCACCTCGATGGCCAGCAGCACGAAGCCGAGCCCCAGCCAGTGCCAGTGGGTCAGCCCCTCGAACAGGGAGATCATGACTTGCCGCCCTTGCCATCCTTGAACAGCTCGGCCATGCCGGCCACGGCGCCAATCAGGCTGCCCGCTTCCAGCGGCATCATTACCACCTTGCTGTTGGGACCTTCACCGATGCGCGCCAGCGCTTCGGTATATTTCTGGGCCACGAAGTAGTTGATGGCCTGCAGATCCCCTTCGGCGATGGCCTTGGAGACCATGTGGGTCGCCTTGGCTTCCGCTTCGGCAGCCCGCTCCCGCGCTTCGGCGGCGAGGAAGGCGGCCTGACGCTCACCCTCGGCTTTCAGGATCTGGGACTGTTTCTCCCCCTCGGCTTTCAGGATCTTGGACTGGCGCACCCCTTCGGCCTCCAGCACCTCGGCCCGTTTCTGGCGCTCGGCCTTCATCTGGGCGTTCATCGCTTCGACCAGCGCCAGCGGCGGACGTACATCTTTAATCTCGATGCGGGTCACCTTGATGCCCCAAGGGGCGGTGGCGGCATCCATGGTGCGCAGCAGCTTCTCGTTGATGGTGTCGCGCTGGGAGAGCATCTCGTCCAGCTCCATGGCGCCGAGCACGGTACGCATGTTGGTCATGGTGAGGTTGCGTATAGCGCTGGTGAGATCGTTGACCTCGTAGCCCGCTTTGCGGGCATCCACCACCTGCACAAAGCTGATGGCGTCGATGGTGACGTTGGCGTTGTCGCGGGAGATCACCTCTTGTGCCGGGATGTCCAGCACCTGCTCCATCATGATGATCTTGTGGCCGACCCGATCCACATAGGGGATCAGCAGGTTGAGGCCCGGGGTCAGGGTACGGGTGTAGCGGCCGAAGCGCTCGACAGTCCAGTTGAAGCCCTGTGGCACTATCTTGATGCCGGCACTCAGGGTTGCGATGACCAGAAATACAAAAATCCCTAGCACAATCAATGATTCGTTCATCATTAAGCTCCTTATGAAACACAGTCCATAGCCTAGGGTTTGCCCTTTGGCACTACAAGCGACTTTCGCTCTCTTTAGTCAGTAAATGGCTTTGCTAATTACCAAAGTGTCTTAAAAAGCATTTTTTATTATTTTGAGGGATAAGTGGCCCTGCCTATAGTCGCCCCATATTAGTCGTATTCCGAGGGATGGGTCGAAATGGATTATTTGCCGATGTTTGCCAAGTTGGACGGGCGCCCGGTGCTGCTGGTGGGCGGGGGCGAAGTGGCCCTGCGCAAGGCGCGCCTGCTGCTGGCGGCCGGTGCCAGGCTGACCATCGTCTCCCCGGAGCTTGAACCCGAATTCACGGAATTTGCCGGTCGTTTTACCCATCTTGCCGAGCGCTTCACCCCGGCCCATCTGGCAGGCCAGATTTTGGTGGTGGCGGCGACCGACAACCTCGAAGTCAACGCGCTCGTTTACCAAAGCGCCAACCAGCTGAGTCTGTTCGTCAACGTGGTGGATGACCCCAAGCGTTCCAGCTTTATCTTCCCCTCGATCATCGATCGTTCGCCGCTGATGGTGGCTGTCTCCAGCGGCGGTAAGGCGCCGGTGCTGGTGCGCCTGTTGCGCGAGCGGTTGGAGAGCCTGCTGCCGCGCCATCTCGGCGGACTGACCGAGCTCTCCGGCCGGGTGCGTGACAAGGCCAAGCGGGTACTCTCCTCGATTTCCGATCGTCGCCGCTTCTGGGAGCGCGCCTTTGCCTCCAACACCCTCGCCAGCCTGATTGAAAAAGAGGATTGGCAAGGGGCCGAGCAGTGGCTGAGCGATGGCCTCGACCAGGCGAAAAGCGAAGTAGGAGAAGTTGTGCTGGTCGGCGCGGGCCCCGGCGATCCGGGCCTGTTGACCCTCAAGGCATTGCAACAGATTCAACAGGCTGAAGTGGTGCTTTACGACCAGCTGGTCTCCGCCGAGATCCTCGATCTGGTGCGCCGCGATGCCACTCTGGTGTCGGTTGGCAAGAAGGCGGGTGCCCACAGCGTGCCGCAGGAGGAGACCAATCGCCTGCTGGTGGAATACGCCAAGGCGGGCAATCGGGTAGTGCGGCTGAAAGGGGGCGATCCCTTTATGTTTGGCCGGGGTGGCGAGGAGCTGGAAGTGCTGGCCGACGAAGGCATCCCCTTCTCGGTGGTGCCCGGCATCACGGCTGCCGCCGGAGCCACCGCCTATGCCGGCATTCCGCTCACCCACCGTGACTATGCCCAGAGCGCCGTCTTTATTACCGGCCACTGCCAAAAAGAGGGTAAGGAGCCCGACTGGCAGCAGCTCGCTGCCACCAGTCAGACCCTTGTCATCTACATGGGGCTGATGCGCTCCGGGCATATCCAGCAGCAGTTGGTGGATCACGGCCGCAGCCAAGCCACCCCCATCGCCATCATCGAGCGCGGCACCACATCCCGCCAGCGGGTGCTGACCGGCACTCTGGCCGATTTGGCCGAGCTGGCCAAAAAGGCGGTGAGCCCGTCGCTTATCGTCATCGGCGAGGTAGTAGCCCTGCGCGAACGGCTCGCCTGGTTTGGGGAAAAGAGCGGAGAAAAAAGCGGCAAGCAGCTTCGCGCTAACCCGGATCTCGATAGCTGCGACCTCAAGCTGGTGCAGCTGGCCTGAGCGCAAAGAGCTATTTGATGCGGCTGCCGGTGCGGCCGCGCACTGAACCACCCCGCGCCCTGACCATGCGCGTTAGTAATGACCAGAGGACCAACATGGATCGTGAAAGATTGACCCACTTGCAGCAGCTGGAAGCCGAGAGCATCCACATCATCCGCGAGGTGGCTGCCGAATTTGAAAACCCGGTGATGATGTACTCCATCGGCAAGGACTCCTCCGTCATGCTGCATCTGGCCCGCAAGGCCTTCTATCCGGGCAAGATCCCGTTCCCCTTGCTCCACGTCGACACCGACTGGAAGTTCAAGGAGATGATCAAGTTCCGCGACGAAACCGCCAAAAAGTACGGGCTGGATCTGATCGTCCACAAGAACCCGGAAGGGCTCGCCATGGGCATCAACCCCTTCGTGCACGGCAGCGGCAAGCACACCGACATCATGAAGACCGAGGGGCTCAAGCAGGCGCTCAACAAATATGGCTTCGACGCTGCTTTCGGTGGCGCCCGCCGCGATGAGGAGAAGTCCCGCGCCAAGGAGCGGGTCTACTCCTTCCGTGACAAGTCCCACCGCTGGGATCCGAAGAACCAGCGCCCCGAGCTGTGGCGGGTCTACAACAGCCAGGTCAACAAGGGGGAGAGCATCCGGGTGTTCCCTCTCTCCAACTGGACCGAGCTGGACATCTGGCAATACATCTATCTCGAGAACATCGACATAGTGCCGCTCTACTTTGCGGCCCATCGCCCGGTGGTGGAGCGTAACGGCATCAAGATCATGGTGGATGATGAGCGCATGCCGCTCACCGCCGAGGATGAGGTGAAGCAGGAGCTGGTGCGCTTCCGCACCCTCGGCTGCTACCCGCTGACCGGGGCCATCGAATCCGCTGCCACCACCTTGCCGGAAATTATTGAAGAGATGCTGCTCACCACCTCGAGCGAGCGGCAAGGGCGGCTGATTGACCACGATCAGGCCGGCTCCATGGAGCAGAAGAAGCGTCAGGGATATTTCTAAGGAGTCGTCAGCATGAACAGCCATATTCAGACCGCCATTACCGAACAGGGCATCGAAGCCTATCTGCACGCCCAGCAGCACAAGAGTCTGCTGCGCTTTCTCACCTGCGGCAGCGTGGATGACGGCAAGAGCACCCTCATAGGCCGGTTGTTGCACGACTCCCAGCAGATTTATGAAGATCAGCTCAAAGCGCTGGAGTCCGACAGCCAGAAGCTCGGCACCACCGGCGAGAAGCTGGACTTGGCGCTCTTGGTAGACGGCCTGCAAGCGGAGCGCGAGCAGGGCATCACCATCGACGTGGCCTACCGCTATTTCTCCACCGCCAAGCGCAAATTTATCATCTCGGATACACCGGGCCATGAGCAGTACACCCGCAACATGGCCACCGGCGCCTCCACCTGCGATCTGGCCATCATCCTGATCGACGCCCGCAAAGGCGTGCTGGATCAGACCCGCCGTCACAGCTTTATTGCGAGCCTGCTCGGCATCAAGCAGTTCGTGGTGGCGGTCAACAAGATGGATCTGGTGGAGTTCAGTCAGGAGGTGTTCGAGCGCATCAGCGCCGATTACCGCGAGTTCGCCAAGAAGCTCAGCGTCGATACCATCCATATCGTGCCGGTCTCGGCGCTGGACGGTGACAACGTGGTCAACCAGAGCGACAAGCTGGCCTGGTATCAGGGGGAAACCCTGCTCTCCCTGCTTGAAACAGCTGAAGTGGAGCGCGAGCTGGAGCGCCATCCGGTGCGCCTGCCGGTGCAGTATGTGAACCGCCCCAACCTCGATTTTCGCGGCTTCGCGGGCACGCTCGCCTCCGGCATCCTGCGGGTGGGCGACCGGCTTGCTGTGCTGCCGTCGGGCAAGGAGAGCACAGTCACCCGCATCGTCACCTTCGACGGCGATCTGGAGTACGCCCTGCCGGGTCAGGCCATCACCGTCACCTTCGCCGACGAGATCGACATCAGCCGCGGCGACCTGCTGGTGGATGCCGCCAACCGTCCGCAAGTGACCCAGAACCTGCTGGCCCACATCGTCTGGATGGGGGAGGAGTCCCTGCAACCGGGCCGGGTCTACGACGTCAAGCTGGCCACCAAGAAGAGTCGCGGTCAGGTGGAGGCCATCCGCCACCGCATCGAGATCAACAAGCTCGACGAGCTGCCCGCAAGCGAGCTCAAGCTCAACGAAATCGGCTTGTGCGAGCTGAGCCTCACCGACCCGGTGGCATTCGACCCGTATCAGGAGATCCGCGATACCGGCAGCTTTATCCTGATCGACCGGCTGAGCAACGTCACCGTCGGCGCCGGCATGATAGTGGAAGGCTTGGCCGCCAAAGTCGCCAAAGGTCACTACAGCGAGTTTGAAATCGAGCTCAATGCGCTGGTGCGCAAGCACTTCCCCCACTGGCAGGCGCTGACCATCAACAACGACAGCGGTAAGTCATAGCGCCTGGTGCCTCTCCCTTGGGAGAGGCAAATATTCCCTCTCCCTCTGGGAGAGGGTTAGGGTGAGGGGCCTGATCCCGCCGAGGGAAAAGAGGAGGCAGGGAGTGTTCCCTCTCCCTTTGGGAGAGGGTCAGGGTGAGGTGCGGGATTGCGCCGAAAAGAAGGAGTCAGGATGAATAACGTTGTGTGGCACCAGCATGCGGTGAACAAGGCCAGCCGGGCCGAAGCCAAGGGGCAGCGACCGCTGGTGATCTGGTTTACCGGGCTGTCGGGGGCGGGCAAATCGACTCTGGCGGGGGCGCTGGAGCAGGCGCTGGCTGCCGAGGGCAAGCACACCTATCTGCTCGATGGCGACAATGTGCGCCACGGCCTGTGCGGCGATCTCGGTTTCGACTATGCCGCGCGGCAGGAGAATATCCGCCGGGTCGGCGAGGTGGCAAAGCTGATGGTGGATGCGGGCCTGATCGTGCTCACCGCCTTTATCTCGCCGTTTCGTGCCGAGCGGGCGCTGGTGCGCAGTCTCTTGGGTGAAGGGGAGTTTGTCGAGGTCTTTGTCGATGCGCCGCTCGCCATCTGTGAAGAACGCGACCCCAAGGGGCTCTATAAAAAGGCGCGGGCAGGGGAAATTCGCAATTTTACCGGTATCGACTCCGCCTATGAGGCACCGGAGCAGCCGGAGATCCATCTGCTCAACGCCGGCAAACCGGTCGCTGCGCTGGTGGATGAGCTGCTGACCGCCCTGCGACAGGGGAACTACCTGTAGCTGGATCGGAAGAATCTATAACAAGCGCCCGGCAGCTGGCCAGTTGGCCACCACAGGCGCTGCTGGGCTGGTGGCAGCCACTATAAGCAAAAGTTGGGTCATTATCGGAAAACCCATAAATCCAGCTTATAGTGGCACCGGCGAGCCTTGAGCCACCCCAAGGTGGTCGATAGCAACCCCGCAAGAGGATCTTCCGATCCTTGCTTATATCGCGGCTGGGTTATTCGCGATTGTCCGAATACGCTGCGCTATTCGAACCTACGGGCTTTCTGTGTGCAAAAACCTGTTATAAACGCCACGGCATTGGTGACGATTGGTAAAAATAGAAAACCGGAAATCGACTTTGGCCTAACGATAAAATTACCGGCTTAAAAAGCTCGGTTAAAATTCACGATGCGAATTTAACGCAAAAACTTGTTAAACCTGTCGCGTAACGCCGTATTAAGGTGTGAGCAACGCTACCACTGAACCTAACTATACCATCTTAAACACGAAACCCAACGATGACGCTAAAAATGCCAAGCGTTGGGAATCCGTCTTAAACGCTTTGTTATGGCTTGGGGTACGATGTAGTTGCCAGTTCTGATATAACGACTGCTGTACTTTTCGGGTTCGCAGATAAGCTACCAAGGCGCAATCGCCCCATAGCTACGAGGACATCTTCAGATGTCCCCCTAGTAGCACCCCAATCACCAGGGCTTTCATATGCAGAATATCCATGCTCCAACTGAAATACACGCTCCATTTCCTTATAAAAAGAAATATTCAAGTGACACAATGTATCGATCAACTCTTGACCAGAAATTGTATCTATAATTCCGTGAGCCAGTTTGTTTCGATACACACAGCTAAAAGAGAAAAATAAATCTCTTAGCTTGATCATATCAGGGTAGTTTGCAGATAAATGCGAGATAGCCACTGATTGACTCCGATGAGAAGAGGAATCTAATAAATACCAAGCCTTAGCCACCATGCTTTTAATATCTAAGTGTGCTGTATCGACTATTGTTCTCGCTGTTTCGTATTGTACTGAGTTTAAACGTAAGCCAATGAGAAAAACACGTTTTAGATAGCCTTCGACATGGCGATGGATTTTCAGTACATCATCAGAAGAATAAGACGTATAAGACTTATCCAGTACCTTCTTTAAATTTACATTGGATATCATATTTCTTCACTCTGAGCCATAACGCCCAATTAAGGAGTGAGGCACGCTATACTGATGCTTCCGCATACCACCTTAACCACTAAAACCAACGCATAGTAAAAATGCCACGCGTGCCGAATCACTCTTAAACAGTTTGTTAAGGCTCAAACCGTTTAAGAGCTAAAATTGATTGAAACTTCAATTTTCTTCATTTCATTGTTAATGTGTGACTTATACTTCCAACCAACGTTTGGAGAATATTGCGGGAAAACTTTAAATAACACCTCAAGCTCGCTCTCTGTACAATAGCTAATTTCGTCCTTATCGGAATATGGTAAAATGAAAAAGAAACTATAGAATCCTACCTTAAGCTCAGCCATAGCATGGGGAGTGCTTAAACTATCGTTGGTCCTTGTCATAACAATAATTCTTGGTTTACTTACATAGAACTCTGGTGTCATTCTTAAACCTACAAGAGGCAAGCGATGACCTGCATTATTTTCGTTTTTCAACCAATCTAATGTCAATTCTAGTGACTCTAATTCTTCTGTATCTATTACTGATAGTGCTATTTTACACAAAGCCTTATAAAAATAATTATCACTATAATATTCATTTGACTTTAACTTTATCGAACCACTTCCATCCTCATTCATGATCATGTTTTCAGAATAAACCTGAGACAATCCGTCACGATGAAATGCATATCCATTTTGATATTTAATAAAAGGAAAACCTTCTTTAGACTTAACACCATCTATTACTCTAAAAAAGTTAAAATATTCAACTAGAGACTTCTCATACGTCTTACCAAAAAAATGATTACATGTGTCACATTCGTCAGCGCAAATGATATTTTTATTACCAAGACTCTCGGGTATCGCATGAGCTACTTTTTTAAAGGTAGCACCTGTATAAGTGGTCTCTCCACAGAATCTACATTTACGTTCCTTCTTTCTTGCTGGTCCTATTAGAATTCTTAGATCAACTCGTGGGCTAAAAAATCTATAGTTATAAGCTTGTTTTTTAAATGCGCAAAGATCATCACTACTAAGTTTCCCAAGATCGGGAATTGAAAATGAGTTGCTCGATAATACTGCGTCGATAACCATTATTTCATCTATTGTAGAATCAATTTTTTTGCTCAATAAAGCAAAGCCTTCACCACACTCCATTTTAGAGATAGCACTATTCAACTGGTTAATTTGTGGAATATATTTTTCAAACTTCTTAGTATATAGCCTCACTTCCTCCTTCATTTTCATTGTTACATAATGAATTTCACTATCGTAAACAAAACGTTTATTCTTAACTTCAAAGAAAATAGAGTGCAGTTCATAAAGAGCTCCCATACTCTTCTCATTGTTTGCTTCAACTCTAAGTTCAAATCCTCCACTTAGAGTATGAAAATGATACTCCAATTTATCAATCTTCATAATTTCTTATCTCGTATCTTATACCGAGCCTTAACGCCCTGTTAAGGTGTGAGCAACGCAATACCGAAGCTCCCGCATACCACCTTAACCACTAAAACCACCGCATAGTAAAAATGCCACGTGTTGCGAATCACTCTTAAACAGTTTGTTAACTGTTTTTTTTGTGGTGCTGATTCAGGATATAAAGCACAAAAGTAGTTACGCACAATGCAAAAGTAATCGAAACAAATAGATTGGGGGTGAACCAGATCTTCATTACTAGGCTGAACAAAGCTATAAATCCGACCCAAAATGTTGGGAGCAACTCCATGATAAAGTGCCTACGATATTGGCTGTTTTGGAAGAATAAAAAATTCTCGTCAAACCTTTTTATCGACTCAATCAAATAAGGAGAATCCATTGCTTTTTTGTATTGCTGTATTAACTCTCGAGTAACTCTCATATCAACCAGAAGAGCGTGCCAATAGTCTTTATCTGTATTCGTAATAGCATAGCCTCGTCCACCTTGGTCTGCTTCCTCTTTGCTAATGCCAACCATTAACCGCGCTTTCTCTTGGCAATTTTTCATCTCATCTTCGCTGATTTTGATATCTATGAACGCATCCGAATACAACTGATGAATCTGCAAATATGAGTATAAGTTTGATTGCTCAGCACTATCATTGTGATCCTTATAAGGATGTTGACTAGTAACGTTGCTACAAAACCTTTCACTCTGACTTGGCTTACTTATCGGATTTTTTGTACCCGAAACCCGAATTTTCCACTTAGCGATATACTCCGTGCAAAGCCAACCATAATTAGAAAGTAAATACACTAAGCTCACCAACAGCATCATAAATACGAAGTCAAAGTCGATATGCGAAGACCTGATAAAGAACAACGTGAAGGTTACACTTTCCTCTGTATCTGGCGTAGACTTCAAACCAAAAATGATCAAAAGTGAAATTGCACTTAACACTAAAATGTTTCGTTTAACTTTTAGCTCATTGTCCGTAAATGTTGGAGCCACTGGCTCGCCCATGGACTTCTTTGTTAGCTGAGATAAGTCCGTCATACAACCTCAATTGACTATATTGATAAAACAAAAATAGTTAACAATTTATTATACGGAATGTTTCTACATAGAAACATGCGGCTGTTCCACATATCCTGCCAATTTTTTTTGTATCACATCAATGTAGTTATCCATACTTTCAATATGTTTTATCAATGTTTCTTGCATTAACTGTAGGATAAATGGTCTTATTTCCTCCATATCCAATATGGGGCTCCACTAGCATCCATACTGTGTGCAAATACATCTAGTATGTTGGGCCAAAAATTGTATCTCGTATGTTGGGCTAAAAATCGTAGGTTGGTGCTGAACGAAGTGAAGCCCAACGTTTACCGAGGAACGTATCTAAAAGTTTGTGTTCTCGATCGACCCAATCCATCTTTATCCCGCTCTGGTTGAGGTGATCATGCTCGTCTGTTGGGCTTCGCTACGCTCTGTACCAACCTGCAAAAACCACGCTACCGCCCCTGAATTCCAGCCTCCAGTCTGCTGCTTGTTACCTGCGTTTTGGTAATGGCTTGGCTCATGGCTGACTCCTGCGAGAGGCCGCCAAGCGGCTATGTTACCGAATGGGGCTGCGGAAGAAAGTGGATGTGGAAAATTTCCTGAGCAAGATCAACAAACTACTCAGTTACGGGGGCGATATGAATTTTCAACAGATGCGTCCATCAGAGCTGGGGAAAATCGGACGGTGAAGCGGGAGTATCGTCCTCTTGTTGGCGGGCATTAAAAAACCATATGGGCCCTTGGGCCCATATGGTTTTTCTGCGGCGATTGTTTGTGTATCTGGCTTAGCGAACCGGCACCACGCGGGCGGCTGGCATCTCGTAGCGGCTCTGGGTTGCCGGAGCCCCTTTCTGGAACTGGCGTACCAGACGGTTGAGGTCGCTCAGCTGGGTCACCAGCTGGGTGATGCCATGGACGGCGTGCTGGCTGCCGACGCTGGAGTCATCGGCCAGGGTTTTGATGCTGAGCACGTTGCGGTTGATCTCGTCGGTGACGTGGGACTGTTCCAGCACCGCCTGGGCAATCTGGCCGCTGCCGGAGGCAACCTGATGCAGCATGTTGTTGATTTGCTGCAGGATGGTGCCGGTGACCGATGCCTTCTGTTGGCAGCTCTCGGCCAGTTGGCAACCCTTCTCCATCGCCTGCTCAGCCTCGCCGGAGCTGTTCTGCAGTTCGGTGATCATCTTCTGGATTTCGCTGGTAGAGGATTGGGTCTTGATGGCGAGGGAGCGGATCTCGTCGGCGACCACCGAGAAGCCGCGACCCGCTTCACCGGCCCGGGCGGCTTCGATGGCGGCATTGAGGGCCAGCAGGTTGGTCTGGTTGGCGATGTTGTTGATGACATCGAGGATGCCGTCGATATCGCGGCAGTGGCCGACCAGCGCACTGATGACCGTTCTGGAGGTGGTCAGTTCGCTGTTCATGCCGGCGACGGCGGCGACGGTTTCGGTGACGCTGTCGTTGCCGCTCTTGAACAGATCGGCGGTCTCGTCCAGCAGGCTGGAGGAGTCGCTGGAGCTTTGCGATACCTCGCGAATGGACTCGGACATCTCGGTGATGGCGGTCGCTACCTGATTGGTCTCTGCCTGTTGTTGCTGCAGGTTCTCGGTGATGGATTCGGCGTTGCGCAGATCCCCTTCGGCGGCTTGCAGGATCCGGCTGCAGGTCTGCTGGGTACGGGCCAGCACGGCGTTGAACTCGGCCTGATTCATCACCATCGAGAGCTCGATGGCGGCGATGTTGTCCACCTTGTTGGTGTAGAGCAGCTGCATCAGCGGGTTGTCGAAGCGGCTGCGGGCCATCTTGTTGAGCTTGCCGAGGCGACGGGAGAGGGCGTTGAGGGTGATGGCGGCCACGGCCAGCGGAATGGCGGCCAGGGTCAGTTGCCAGCCCACGGTATGGGTGTAGCCAAAGCTGAGGATGGCGACCAGGCTCAGCAGCAGGCAGAGGTTGATGGCCAGAGTGTGGGAGAAGGTCGGCAGTTTCAGCGCCAGCGGCAGCTTGTCATTGCGCAGGTCGGCATAGATCTTCTCGGCCCGCTGTTTGATCTCTTCACTCGGTGCAGAGCGTACCGACTGGTACTCGACGACCCGGCCATTGCCATCCTTGATGGGGGTGACAAAGGCGCTGACCCAGTAGTGGTCGCCATTTTTGCAGCGGTTCTTCACCGGCCCCATCCAGACTTTGCCCTCTTTGATATGGTTCCACAGATCGGCAAAGGCCTGTTTCGGCATGTCCGGGTGGCGCACCAGATTGTGGTGTTGTCCCACCAGTTCGTCGGGAGTGAAGCCTGCAATCTCGCAGAACTCGTCGTTGGCGTAGGTGATACGACTCTCCAGATCCGTGGTGGAGATGAGGCTCTGGTGTTCCGGATAGAGGCGTTCGCGCTGGGTAACCGGTTGATTGACTCTCATGGCGTTGCTCCCGAACTGTGGTGGCTAAAGTTTGATCTACATCAAGAGTGTGTGCAAAGGATGGGCCATGCGCTGTCTTTAATGATTTTTATGTCATTAAAGGGCTGGCGAGCGTGGTTGTGGGGATTTTGTTTTGCAAGTTGCAAAAAATGGGGGCGGTGAGGGGGGGGCGATCTGCATTTTGCACATCATTTTGACGATGAGAGTAATGCAGATCGCCCTATTCGCAATAAGGGAGGGCTTGCCTCCCCGAGGTATTCAGGAACGGGTTCAGGGATGGCTTGCGGGAGTGGGCTCGGTGGTGGAGGGGGGCTGCTCGCTCGGTTGTTGCTGCACCTCTATCTGCATCCCCTGCACCAGCACGGTTTTCAGATCCTGCAGGTACTCATCCAGCGGCGCATCGGTGAGCAGCTGGGCCAGCTCGTTGCCCACCGGGGTGAGCCGGTAGTAGAGCAGGGTGATGTTGTTCTGTTTGCGCTGTAGCCGCCAGCGCTGGTTGCCAAACTCCAGCTCTACCCCATCGGCGGGCAGCGGGCCGGACTCCAGTTCTCCCTTGTGCAGCAGACCCAGCTCGAACAGTTGCAGCAGGGCGCTGTAGGGCAGGCGATATTTGCCGAGCCCCAGCCGGGTTGCCTTGGCGCGGCTCAGCAGGCTGGCTCCCTTGTGCAGCCCCAGCAGCAGGCGCTGCTCGTCACTGCCCGCATAGTGGCAGGTGAGGGAGCAGATGCGCTGGAACAGCTGGGCCTCGCGCTGGGTCATCTCCTTCAGGGTGGAGAGCGCCCGAATGGAGAAGCGACCCGGGGTGGCGATCTCCAGCGCGAAGATGCGCCCCCACAGCTGCTGCATCGGCACCATGCTGATATCTTCCGCCAGTTGCAGGAAGCGGGTCAGCCAGTCGCTGTCCATCTCGCCGCCAGCGGCGGTCTCTTCACAATGACGGGAGGCCATCACCATGATGGCTTCCAGATTGCGCTGGCGGGCGGCCTGATCCGCCAGATGGCGAAAGGTGGCACGCTGTTCGAAGGTGCTGTCGGTGTTGCGGGTGAGCATGCCGTCGATGCCGCGGCTGCGTGCCAGACGCAGAGTCTGCTCCTGACTGCTCAGGATCGAACTCTCTTTCTTGGGGGGGGGCAGATCGGCCATGCTGACTCCATTCGCACTGGTGCAGGAGGTGAATGTTACTCCAAGCCAGGTTTGAAGATAACAAAGCGGCCTCCGTGGAGGCCGCTTTTTTTGCAAAGGGAGGATTACTCCTCGTAAACGCTCACCTCCACCGCATCCATGGCGTAGGAGGCGGTGGCCATTTCGTGGCTGGAGCTGACGGTGCGCATCTTGCCCTTGACCCAGATGGCGTCCCACAGGTCATCCACCGGCGCCCCCTTGGGGTAGCTCACATAGACCACCTGATTGGTGGGCGGGGGCGGGACGTGGATGCAGGCGCCAAAGTAGGGCACCAGCAGAAAGGCGGTGATCTTCTTGGCATCCCCCTCCAGCGGTACCACGAAGCCCGGCAGCCGTACATTCTGCTCATTCAGCTTCTTGTTCACGCCACCCACAGGTTGCGGCACCGAGGCAAAGTTGCCGTCATGGTTGATCGGCGGGGGCGGCTGGATCTTCTCCCCTTGCGGGATGAGCACGTCCCAGTCGATGGTCTTGTAATCGTCTGCGGCCATGGCGGGCAGCGCCAGCAGGCTGGCGAGCAGCGCCACTATTTTCCACTTCATCATCTGTCCTTCTGTTTCTCTTTTGGGCGTCTCGCTAGACGCGAATACTCATGCCATCGCTCAGGCTGTAGCGGTAAGCGCGGGCGGCGGGGAGCAGGCCGATCACCATGCCCGCCAGCCACACCAGCCCCAGCAACTGCCACTCGTAGGCGCTTGGCAGCCCCAGACTCAGTTGCAGGCCATAGTGGCTGAGCAGCCAGGGGGTAGCAAGCCCCTGCCCGAGGTAGAGCACCGCCACCCCGAACGCGATGCCAACCGTGGTCAGCGCCATCGCCTCCAGCGCCAGCAACAGGAACAGGTGGGCAGGGCCGGCACCGAGGGATCGCAATATGGCGAGCTCGCGGCGTCGTTCGTTAAGCCCGGCGAGCAAGGTGGTCAGCATGCCGATCAGGCCCGCCACCACCACAAAACCGGCGATGACCGACAAGGCGGTTTCCGCCACGCTCATCAGGCTCCACAGCTCCTGCAGGGCGGCGCCCGGCAAGATCGCCATCAGCGGCTCTCTGGGATAGGTGTTGATGGTGCGTTGCAGCTGGAACGCCAGAATGCGGTTGCTCAACCCCACCATAAAGGCGGTGATGGTTTTCGGGGTGAGATCCTGCGCCAGCGCCTGCTCCGGGGTGACGTTCTTGCTGTGGCGACCGGTATCCCACCCGAGATGGATCGCCTCGATCCCCGCCAGCGGCACATGGATGGTGCGATCGATGGGCGTGCCGGTCGGCGCCAGAATGCCCACCACCTTAAACGGCAGGTTGTCGTGCTGGCTGAACGAGGTGTTGCCAGCGCCATGGGCGATGACGATGGACTGGCCAAGGTGATAGCCGAGCTTCTCGGCTACCTGGGCGCCGAGTACCGCTTCAAACGGCGTGTCGAATGGTCGCCCCTCGCGCAACTGCAGCGACTGCTGCTGGCCGTACTTCAGGTGGGTGAAGTAGTCGCCGTTGGTGCCGAGCACCCGAAATCCCTTGTGGGAGTCACCGAGGGAGAGCGGGATGGTCCAGGCGATGCCGGGGCGCTGCTTGATGGCCTGATAGGAGTCCCAGCCCACGTTGTTGGTGGGGTTGCCGATGCGAAACACCGAGTAGAGCAGCAGATTCACCTGACCGGAGCGGGCGCCGACGATGAGATCGGTGCCCGAGACGGTATTGGCAAAGCTGTCGCGCGCCTGATTGCGCACCCGCTCCACCCCGAGCAGCAGGGTGACGCTGATGGCGATGGCCAGCAGGGTAAGCCCGGCGGTGAGGCGGCGGGCCCAGAGACTTTGCAGGGCGAGAGTCAGCATGATGCCCTCCGGTTGAGCTGTTGCAGGTTCTCCACCCGCGGGAACAGGGGTTCGAGATGAGGGTCGTGGCTGACGAAGATGAGGGTAGAACCCTGCTTGTCGCACTCCTCGAACAGCAGCTTGATAAAGGCGGCCCGGTTGTCGGTGTCGAGGGCCGAGGTGGGCTCGTCGGCAATCACCAGCGGTGGCGAGCCAATGAGGGCGCGTGCCGCAGCGACCCGCTGCTGCTGGCCGATGCTGAGGGCGTGCACGGGACGATGCAGCGCTTCGTCCGGCAGTTGCAGTTCTGCCAGCAGGCGGCGCGCCTCCTGTTGTGGCGAGGCTTGCAGCCGGCTGCGCTTCTCGGGGGAGAAGGTGAGCGCAGCGGTGACGTTATCCAGCACCGAGAGAAACGGCAGCAGGTTGAACTGCTGGAAGATGTAACCGAGATTGGCCGCCCGGAAGTGGTCACGGGCGCGACCAGAGAGCTGGGCCAGTGGCTGGCCCAGCACCTCCAGGGTGCCGTGGTTGGCGGTCTGGATCCCGGCCAGCAGGCCGAGCAGCGTCGATTTGCCGGAGCCTGACGGCCCCTTGATAAAGACCCGCTCGCCCTTTGCAATGGTCAGGGTGGGCAGGTCGAGTACAACCTCGTGACCCGGCCAGGCAAAGGCCAGATCGCGGATCTCAACCACGGCGTTTTTCATGGCGTTACCAGCTCAGCTTGTTGGCGGACGGGGTCAGTTCGGCTGCGGTCTGGCCGGTGGGCAGGATCCCCTGCACGCTCAGCTTCTCAAGGCTCGGATAGACGCTGAACAGGGTCGCTTCAAGACCGGTGAGTTTGGCCGGGGTAGCGCAGGTGTAGGTATACATGGCGCCCATATCGGCGTGACCCGCTTCGTCATGATCATGGTGGTGTTCATGCTCGCCGCTGGCAGCCTTGTTATGGTCATGGTCATGGTCATGGTCATGGTCGTGCTCTTCTTTGGCGGCCTGCAGCTCCTGTTGGGTCAGCTTGCAGCCGGCGGCCGGGTCGAAGCGGAACAGGGTGTCAGGCTGCTGGAGGCGGGCGATAGCCCTGGCGTATTGCGCCTTCTCTTCATCGCTTTTGGCTGCGTGCTCGAAGCCCACCAGATCGGCGGCGGGGGCTTGCAGCTCGATCATCAGCTGGTCGCCATCGACCACCAGATTCAGGTGGCCGTGGCCATGTTCGTGGGCGCCGTGGCTGTGACTTTCGTGTTCATCGTGATTGGCGTGCACGGCAAAGGTGGCTACCGCCAGCAACAGGGTAACTGCTTTCATCTTGAATCCTTTTAATAACAAAAAGAGAACTTAAACAAAGGGATAGATAAAAGCGGAGAGCGGTGGCGCACGGATTGCGTAGCTGTGGGGAGGGGTGGCATCTGCTGAATGTTGCATGAGTGCAACAAAAGGCGTGTCGGCCGTTTTATCAGCGTAACAATATGGGGCAGGGGTGATCGCCTGTTTGCCATCCAGATGGAGGGCGCAGACCAGACAGTGGTGGTTGTCGTGACCGGGCAGGGCGGAGTCAAGCTGATGGCGGGCGAGCAGGGGTTGCAGCAACAACCAGCCCAGCAGCAGGATCCAGATTTTCAGCTTGATACGACCCATAGACCCTTATGGAAAGGGCGCCATCAGCGCCCTTTCACTCTGATTAGAGATGGGACTTGATGAGCCCCATCACGGTTGCGATGTTGTTGGCATCGAGCTGGCCATCTTTGGCAAACAGCACCTTGCCCTCTTTATCCAGCAGGATGATGGCTGAACTCTCCGGCGCCAGATCCCAGGCATTGCGCGCCATACCCTTGGCATCCAGCACCAGTGCGGACCAGGGGAACTCTTTCTTGGTATCTTCGGCGCTGCTCTTCACAAAGCCGGAAGTACCCCAGATGGCGTCATTGCTGTTGATGATGGTGACGGTCTGGTACTTGTCATGGGGCAGATGAGCCGCCTTGATCGCCTCGATCATCGGTGCATTCAGCTCTTTGGCACTGGTGCGACCGGCGATGTGCTGGATCAGGAAGACCTTGCCGGTGAGCGCCTTGCTCTGCCACGGCTGGTAGCTGATCTCCTTGCCGCTGAGTACCAGCTCACCCTTGTCGCTGATATTGACCAGCGGAACCGGGTTCGCTTCCTTGATGTTGCTGGCGAAGGCGAGGCAGGGCAGCAGCGCCAAAGTAAGTACGAGATGTTTCATCCTGATGACACTCCATTTGTTATGTTATAACGAGTTTCAGATTGAGGGAATGGGCGAGCTTCATCCTAAACTGATCGGATCTGTTTAAAAAGTGTTAAATAGAATCGCAATTCGGAAGTGCCACCACCCCGTCGGTTTGACGAGGTGGGCTAGGATGGCATGACATCGATAAAAATCAATGAATTGGCAGCTGGTCTGAGTTCTCGGGTTCAGTAGAGCGGCTGGCTGACGAGGGGGATCCTGGCCAGCGCCATCTGCTGCACCATCAGCGGAGATCCGGTCAGCAATACCTGACGCTGGTTGTTGATCATCAGGGTATCGCCTTTGAGGCCGCTGTCGGCGGTGATGGCGAGCCAGGCGGGCGAGACGCTGCCGATGCTGATATCGGGATAGATGATGCTGAGCACATATTGCGGTGCCAGCTCTGCCAGCAGGCTGGCCATCAGCAGCGCCTTCTCGTCGCTGTCGGCCTTGTTCTCCTGCAGCGCCAGCAGCGGCGGCGCGAAGTGATCCATCTGTTCAGGCTGGGTCGGGATGGCGTTCAGCCACTCCTGCAGCAGGCTGACGCTGGTGGCGAGATCCTTGGCGGCAAACTGGCGGGCCAGCGGCTTGAGGGAGTCCTTGAAGTGGTAGAAGAGCCGCGAGTAGTCGGGCCGCACGCAGGGCAGCTTGCGATTGGAGGGATGCACGCAGGGCACCACCATCATCTGGTAGAAGGCGTCATCCTGATACTGCTGGTACGCCTGCCAGAAGAGTTGTGACTCCATGCTGTCGTCGTGCAGGGTGAAGGCCTGCTCCAGCGAGCGAAACTTGGTGGCGGTCTCGGGGCTGTACTGATTGATGAGATTGATGCTGTTGTAGAGCCTGGGCCCTATGTAGGCGTACAGGGTCTCCAGCGGCTTGGTGAGGGAGGCATCGAGCAGTTGCATCTCGTGCTGGCTGGCAGCCAGGGTCTGATCATCCGTGGTCAGCTGAAAGTGCTGGTGCTGGCCGCCCGGCGATTGCCACTGCCAGCTCATCTGGATCTCGCTGGCATGAGCGGTGGTAGAGAGGGTCAAAGCGAGCAACAGCGCGGCGATTGGCTTCATGGCGGTGTTTCCTGCCGGGGATGATAATTAACAACTAGGTGAGACGGGGCCAGTTTGGCGATGTTTCGTTTTGTGAACCGGATAACAGACTGATGTGGCTTTAAATTTAATTGTGAAAAAAAGTCACAAGGAGGGGTTATGAAGCTGTGGCTCTTGGGATGGCTGGTGGCGATGAGCCTGCCAGCAGTGGCGGGGCCTGTCATCGTCAGCAAGGGAGATGACGGTATCGATGCCTTTGCCCTGCGCGACAAGCTGGCGCGCGAACATGAGTGGCAGGAGTGGTTGCGCTTCCAGCAGGCTATCAAGTGGCTGGAGGTGCTGCCGGTCAATTGTGAACTGGTGAGCCAGAAGGAAGGGGGATATCGCTGTGGGAGCGATTACTACCGTCCCTACCAGCAGCAAGATGGCCGTGAAATATATATTCAGGGGGATCCGGCTGGCGAAACACCCAAAAATTTGCCGCAACAACCCACTAAAAAGGCGCCATAAGGCGCCTTTTTCATCTGCGGGTTGCGCTTACTTGGCAGCGTAACGCTCGGCAGAGGTTTTGATCTCGGCTTCGGCAGCGGCCTTGTCGCCCCAACCTTCCACCTTGACCCATTTGCCTGCTTCCAGCTCTTTGTAGCGCTCGAAGAAGTGCTGGATCTGTGCTTTCAGCAGTTCCGGCAGATCGTTCACATCCTGGATGTGGTCGTACTGCTTGGTCAGCTTGGAGTGCGGTACGGCAACGATCTTGGCATCTTCGCCAGATTCGTCGGTCATCTTCAGCACGCCAACCGGGCGGCAGCGGATGACGGAGCCTGCCAGCAGCGGGTAGGGGGTCGGAACCAGTACGTCGACGGGGTCACCATCCAGCGAGAGGGTCGCGTTCACATAGCCGTAGTTGCACGGATAGAACATCGGGGTGGACATGAAGCGATCCACGAAAATCGCACCGCTATCCTTGTCGACTTCGTATTTGATCGGGTCGGCATTCTGCGGGATTTCGATGATGACGTAGATATCGTCGGGCAGGCTCTTGCCGGCCGGTACCAGGTTCAGGCTCATGATATTTCCTTGGTTTTAATATCGGGTTTGCAGGCCGACATTATAGCGATGTGATGTTAAATGACCATATTTCAGCGGATATCGCCGCCAAAGAGAGGGGATGTTTATCGCGGGGGGATGGTAGGTGTGCGTAAAACGCAACAAATTGGCTGTTTTCATGCCATACCGGTGGGTTGCCTCACCGGTATGGCATGAGATTCAGAGTGAGTAGGGAAGCCGCGATTCATTGACCAGTCGGGCGAGAGCAGCCACGACATGGGGGTCAAACTGGGTGCCGGAGCGCGACTGGATGTACTCCATGGTCTGCTCCAGCGTCCAGGGCTCCTTGTAGGGGCGTTTGCTCAGCAGAGCATCGAACACATCGACCACCGCCACAATCCGCGCCGAGAGCGGGATCTGCTGGCCAGCCAGCCGTTCGGGGTAACCCTTGCCGTCAAAATGCTCGTGGTGGCCACGGGCAATCTCGGCTCCGAGCGACAGGTAGCTGGTACCTTCCACCATTTCGCCCGCCTTGTGCAGTATGTTGGCGCCGATGCCGGCATGCTGCTCCATGATGGCCCGCTCGTCGGGATCGAAACGTCCCGGCTTGTGCAGGATATGGTCCGGTGTGCCCACCTTGCCCACATCGTGCAGGATGGAGGCCATGCCGATCATCTCGACAAACTCTGGGGTGAGCTGCTCGGGGTAGGCGGCCATCTGCTGCAGCTCTTCCACCAGGGCATCTGATAGCTTCTGGACCCGCAAGACGTGTTCGCCGGTGTCCGAGTCGCGGAACTCTGCCAGTGCAGCCAGCGCCACTACGGTCGCCTCCTGGGCACGCAGCAACTGGTTGTAGAGATAGAGGTTGTCGTAGGCGGCGGAGATACGCTGGCAGAACACATCCAGCAGGTCGCACTCGAGAGGATCGAGAGGCTGGGTGGGGGTAAAGCTCAGCACGAACTCGCGACCATTCTGGGCGGCGATATAGAGCGAGTCCTGCGGATGTTCAAAGCGGTTGCAGCGGGCGGCCAGCGCCTTGGTCACCGACTCGTTGAGGGTCGGGAAGTCGGTGAGACTACCCTGACTCAGCAGGGTTTCATAGTCACCGGTAGCCGCCAGGATCTCCAGTTTCTGCTCGCCCGGGCGGCGTTCGGCGCAGATGGCACCCTCGGTGCCGACGTCCAGAATCGCGCTGATCTGTTTGAGCACGCCGGAGGCAAACTCCTTGAGCGAATGGAGATGGTAGAGGTCTCCCGCCCCTTCCAGGATCTTGCCAAGACCTTGCCGGCTCTTGTCGATGGCACTCAGCGTTTCATACGAGCGCAGGGAGGCGATGACGGTGGTGTAGAGCTTTTGTACCGTCAGCTCGGTCTTGGTCTTGTAGTCGTTGATGTCGTAATCGAGGATCACCCGCTGCTCCGGTGCCTGCCCGGGCTGGCCGGTTCGCAGCACGATACGCACCAGCGAGTTATGCATTTCGTTGCGGATCCTGTGCACCAGTCGCAGGCCGGCGTCTTCTGTCTCCATCACCACATCCAGCAGGATCAGGGCAATTTTGGGATTGGCCTCCAGCATGGTGGCGGCTTCAGCACCACTGTAGGCATTGAGCAGTTCGAGCGGGCGGGATTTGTACTGAATATTGGAGAGGGCAAGCCGGGTGGCATGATGAATGTCGGGCTCATCATCCACGATCAGCACCTGCCAGGGGTTGAGTGCCTTGGGGGTTACGACCTCTTCGTCATCGAGTTCGATGATGTCGTCATCCAGCCAAATGTCGTCCTTGTCTTGGGCACTGCTCATATCGGTTACGCCTCCGGCGTTCAATGAGTATGTAAACAGTATGCACGATCATGCTCGGTAGACGCATCAGCTTAAATGCATATCGTGAACTTGCTCCGTGACTTTCATCTATTCGAATGGTTCCAGATATGTCTGGATTGAGCGCTTCAACCAGGCCAGTGCCTTGCCGTGATAGGCATTCTGCGCCAGATAGACCCCGTAATCCCGCCACTGCAGGCTGAACTTGTGTTTCAGGGTCAGCAGCGAACCCTGCCTCAGCTGGCTCTGTATGAGGGGCGAGGGGAGCACCGCCCAGCCAAGGCCGTCCAGCACCGCATTGCGCATTAACTCGAAGCTGGAGAGACCAATATGCTTGCCGCCCACTGGCAGCAGGCTTTTTACAGAAAACTCATCCACATAGGAGAGTGTGACCTGAGTGTGATCGGTGAGATCCTGCTGCACCACCCGTTTCAGCGCCGCCAGCGGGTGGTTGGGGGCGACCACCATCAGGGTGCGGATCGGGTTGAGCAGATCGATGTGGAGGCCGCTGCGCTCCTGATCTTCGGTAATGAGGCCGAAAGCGGCATCGACAAATCCCTCCTCGACCAGCGCGGGCAGCTCGGGCGGGGAGGCGAGCACCAGCGAGATGCTGGTGCCGGGAAACTGGTTGTGCAGTCCAGCCAGCATCTCGCGCCATACCTGCTCGGGAATGGCGTCATCGCGGGCGATCCGCAGCGCCACTTCGGCCCCCGAAGCGTAGTGCTCGCATTTCTGTTGCAGGCTGTTGGCGGCCTGCAGCAGGCGGGTACAGTCATCCAGCACCAGCTCGCCGATTTCGGTCAGCCGACTCTGGTTGGCACCGCGTTCAAAAAGTTCGACGCCAAGCTCGACTTCAAGAGCCGCAATGGCGGTACTGACTGCGCTGCGGCTCTTGCCACGGTGGCGGGCAGTGCTGGCGATGGAGCCACTATTGGCGGACTCGACAAAGAGTTCTATCTGATAAAGCTTCATGGTTTACGACATATGACACAGTGATCCCATCTTCACCTTACCCTGCCCCCGACTGACAAGGCAAACGAGTAGCGTCAATATTGTCGACGCTCAGCGACTCCCGCCAAAGAGAGTGCCCGAGCTACCATCTCTCCCGTCGCAGCAACAAAAGGAAATTTTATGTTATTCAGTCGCATGCTTTTAGCTCGAATATTTTTGACGGGCGCCATAGTGACCGAGGTGGCAGGCACCTCGAGTATGGCGATGATCCCCGAGAACGATGCCGGATGGCTCAACTATTTGCCGATGTGGGTGCTGATTTCGCTCTCGTATCTGCTACTGGCCAAAGCCGCCAAAACAATCTCCATTGGTATTGCCTTTGCGTTGTGGGAGGGGCTGGGGATTGCGCTGATCACCGTCGTCTCCGTGATGTTCCTCGACTACAACCTGAGTGCTCAGGAGTTGATTGGTCTGGGGCTGGCGATAGTGGGTATTGTTATGGTGACCATGGGGGAGTGCCACGATGAGCCGACAAGTGCTCACGATGACACCCGCAATGGCGAGGAGGTTGTATGCACCCGTTAATTATCGTTTTTGGCGCAGCTCTGCTGGATATCGGCGCCAACATGGCGATCAACCGCTCGGTCGGCTTTCGCTACAAGAGGTGGGGGTTCCTCGGCATCCTGCTGGTGCTGATGGCCTTTACCCTGCTCTCCGAGGCGGTCAGCGGTGGCAAGATCGACCTGGCCGTGGCCTACGCGACCTGGGGCGCCATCGGTATTCTCGGTACTGCGCTGGGTGGCTTGCTCATCTTCCGCGAGCGCCTCAAGCCCATCGGCTGGGCCGGCATGATGGTGATGGCACTGGCTGTCGCCATGCTGACCACCGCCTGATAACACGCCAGCAATAAATAAAAAAGCCGCCCGGTTCGCCGGGCGGCTTTTTGTTTGGCCGATGCAGACTCAGCGCGGTGCTTCATAGAGCTCCAGCGGCAGGCCGTCGGGGTCAGCGAAAAAGGTGAAGCGCTTGCCGGTCAGCTCATCCACCCGCACCGGTTCCACTGCGACTTGGTGGGCATGCAGATGGGCGATGACGCGATCGAGGTCGCACACCCGAAAGGCCAAATGACGCAGGCCGCATGCCTCCGGCGTAGAGGGGCGCTTGGGGGTGATGGGGAAGCTGAACAGCTCCAGCTGACTGCCATCCGGCAGGGCCAGATCCAGTTTCCACGACTGGCGCGCCTCGCGCAGGGTCTCCGAAATGATGGGGAGCCCCAGCACCTCGTGATAGAAGTGGCGCGAGCGAGCGTAATCGCTGGCGATGATGGCAACGTGGTGGATGGCCTCAAACAGCGGTTGGTTCATGGTGACTCCTTGTAAGCGGGATAGTGAGACGGGCAGCCCTGGCTACCCGTCTCCCTCGGTCAGTTGAAGAATCCGCCGAACCAGTCGTCCAGCGCGCTGCGTGGCGTACCAGGGCTGCTGCAGCTGGTCGGTGAGCCCATGGTCGAGACCTTGGCCGGCACCTGCAGGCTGCCCGGGCAGTCGCTGGTGACGCGGGTGCCGCTGGCGCGGGAGAAGTTGGCCCAGGTAACCCCTTCCGGGATCTGCAGGCTCAGGCTGTTGACGCCGCGCTGGCTCATGTAGCCGGTAAAGAGCTGCAGGGCGCCGCTGGCGCCGGTCAGGCCTGCCGGGGTGTTGTCATCGCGGCCGACCCAGATACTGACCAGCTCGTTGTTGTCGAGCCCGGTAAACCAGGAGTCACGCAGCTCGTTGGTGGTGCCGGTCTTGGCCGCCATGGTGGCGCCCGGGAACTTGGCGCCCAGCGAGCGCGCCGTCCCCTGACTCACCGTCTTGGTCATGGCGAACAGGGTGAGCCAGCTCGCCTGACTGTCGGTAACCCGTTTGGCGGTCTGATCATGCTGATAGAGCAGGCTGCCATCCCCTTTGACCACGGCGCGGATCGCTGACAGCGGCTGGGTCAGACCCTGATTGGCGATGGGCAGGTACATCTGGTTCACCTCCATCGGTGAGAGCGCAACGGCCCCCAGCACCAGCGACGGATAGGGCTGGATCTCCTGCTGCACTCCCAGCTTGTGCAGGGTATCGACCACCTTCTCCAGCCCCACCTGCAGACCGAGATTGACGGTCGGCACGTTGAGGGAGCTGGCCAGCGCATCCATCAGCGGCACGCTCTGGCGGAACTTGCGATCGTAGTTTTGCGGCGTCCAGACCTGACCATCCTGACCGCGAATGCGGATCGGCTGATCTTTGAGGGGGGTCGCCAGGGTCAGGCCGTTGGAGAGGCCAGTCAGGTAGACCGCAGGTTTCACCAGCGAACCGATCTGGCGGCGGGCATCGAGCGCCCGGTTGAAGCCGGCGTAGCGGGGATCGCGACCACCGACCAGCGCCACCACTTCGCCCTTGTGCCAGTCGGAGACCACCATTGCGGCCTCCAGCTTCTTCTTGCCACGCAGTTTTTCGATGTCGGCGAGGCCAGAAGCGACCGCCTGCTCGGCGGCATGCTGGGCGATGGGGTCAAGGCTGGTGAAGATCTTGAGGCCGGACTGCTTGAGCAGCTCCGGGCCGAAGCGGCTCTGGATCTCGCGCTTGAGCAGTCCCATGAAGGCCGGGGTGCGGCCGTAGCTCATCTGGCCGCGGGCGATGATGCCGAGCGGCTGCTTGCTGGCCAGATCATATTCGGCCTGGGTCAGGCTGCCGTGATCCATCAGCAGTTTCAGTACCAGATCGCGGCGCACCTTGGCCCGATCGGGGAAGCGCCAGGGATCGTAATAGGAGGGGCCTTTTACCAGACCGACCAGCAGGGCGACCTGATCAATATCCAGCTCGTTGACCGGAATGCCGAAGTAGAAGTAGGAGGCGAGGCCGAAGCCATAGACCCCTTGCGAGAAGTTCTGCCCCAGATAGACCTCGTTGAGGTAGGACTCCAGGATCTCGTCCTTGCTATAGCGGTAGTCGATCAGCACCGCCATGTAGGCTTCCTGCAGTTTTCGCCACAGGCTGCGCTCACGGGTCAGGAAGAAGTTCTTGGCCAGCTGCTGGGTGAGGGTACTCCCGCCCTGCACGGTGCGACCGGCGATCAGGTTGGCAAACATGGCGCGCATGATGGCGATAGGGGAGACGCCACCATGCTGATAGAAGTCGCGATCCTCGGTGGTGAGCAGGGTCACCAGCAGGCTGTCCGGCACCTCGGCGAGGCGTACCAGCAGGCGGTCTTCCCGATCCTCGGTGTTGAGGCGATCGAGCAGCACCGGGTCCATCTGGGCGTAACCGAGCTGGCGCTGGTTCTCTAGCGACTGGATCCCCTCGAGACGCGGGCCGTTGAAGGTGAGGCGCAGGCCGCGCGCACCATCGGTGCCATCGTAGAAGGCAAATGGTCGGCGAATAAGCTCGATGCGGTTGCCGATGATGGTGTATTCACCCGGGGTATGGGGCTGGCGCACCTGCTTGTAGCTCAGCATGTTGAGCTCGCGCAGCATCTGGTCGCGCGACAGGCGCTGGCCCGGATAGAGCTCCAGCGGACGGCTGTAGACCATCACCGGCAGCTGCCACTTCTCGCCATCAAATCGCTCGCGCACCTGGGTATCGAGGTAGATGCCAAACACCACCATGAAGGCCGCTACCACCAGCGAGAGCTTGAAGCCAAGCCAGAACAGCTTGCGCCAGATGGTACGCTTGGGTGGCGCTTTCTTGGGGGCGCGCTTGCGTCGTTGGGTTGCCATAAATCCTCTTTGCTTTCCTTTCTACTTGTTATGTCGCATTCGCGAACGTCCGATCGGGCCTGGCCAATCGAACCTAGATACCCATCTTCTTCTTGGTGACTCTGGTCGGCATCGCCTCCAGCGGATTGTCCGGCCAGTAGTGGCGGGGATAGCGCCCCTTCATCTCTTTTTTCACCTGCTCGTAGGAGCCAGCCCAGAAAGCGGCCAGATCGGCGGTGATCTGCAGCGGTCGCTGGGCGGGGGAGAGCAGCTCCACCACCAGTGGTACCCGGCCATCGGCCACGCAGGGGGTTGCCGCCTGACCGAACATCTCCTGAATTCGCACCGGGATCACCGGGGCCTGCCCCGGCTGATAGCGGATCCGTACCCGGCTGCCGGTCGGTGCCGTGAAGTGGCCGGGCAGTGCCTCGTCCAGCCGTTTGGGCAGTGGCCAGGGCAGAGATTGGCGCAGGATGTCGCTCATATCGAGCTTTTTCAACTGCTCCAGCCGGGTCATGCAGCTCACCGCAGGCAGCAGCCACTGTTCGAGGGTGGCCAGCAGGCTGTCGTCATCCATGGCTGGCCACTCCTCATCGGGCAACCAGTCGCGTGCGCAGCGCAGACGGGCCAGCAGCCCTTCGCTGCTCTCGTCCCACGGCAGCACATGCAGCCCCTTGCGGCGGATGCCCTGCAGCAGGCAGCGCCCCTTCTGTTCATCCGAAAGCTCCGTCAGCGGTCGCTGGCTCAGCACCAGCTCGCCGATCACTTGCTGGCGTTCGGCTCGCACCCGCTCCTCGCGCTCGTCCCAGTCGAACCACTGGCGCTCGCTTACCAGCTCCGGCAACAGACGCGCCAGCTCGTCCAGCTCTATCGGTTCGGCGATAAAGATGCGGCTGCCGCGCTCGTTCTGGCCCATCTCCACCGCAATCAGCGCTCCCTGACCCTGACAGGGGTGACCCTCGATCAGATCGCAGCTCACCCCGCCACTGAGCTGGTAACGGCTGCCGCTGCGCAGCTTGCCGATGCGATCCGGCCAGGCGAGGGCGCAGAGCAGCCCGAGCCACTGACCCTGTGGATTGGCCGGGCGAGTGCCAAGCCGTTCAAACCAGCGGGCCGCACTCTGGCGCAGGGCTCCCTGACGGCGGTGGAACAGCACCGAGAGGCGCTCCGATCCTCGCAGATCTTCTTCCAGCAACGCCACCAGATATGTGGCATCGGCGACAATCCCTGTCAGACCTTCAGCCTCCAGCTCGCGGGCGCGCAGCAGCATGCGGGCGAGCCGGGGATGGGTACCGAAGGCCGCCATGGCGCGGCCAGCCGGGGTAAGTTGTTGCTCACCCCCCGGCTTCATGGCGCCGAGGGCGACCAGCAGCCGCTGGGCGCTGGCGACGGCCGCGGCCGGCGGCATGTCGAGCAGCGGCAGATCTTCCACCTTTGCCCCCCACTGGGCAGCATCGAGCAGCAGACCGGTCAGCTCCTGAGTGAGGATGTCGGGCGGACTCTGCTCGGCGAGCCGCTCCTGCACCTCGCTGCTCCAGAGCCGGTAGCAGACGCCGGGGCCAAGACGACCGGCACGGCCCGCCCGCTGGGTGGCGGAGGCTTTGGCGATGGGGCGGGTCTCCAGTCGGGTGACGCCGCTTTTCAGATCGAACGAGGCACGCCGCTCCAGCCCGCTGTCGATCACGACAGAGACTCCTTCGATGGTGAGGGAGGTCTCCGCCACATTGGTGGTGAGCACCAGCTTACGGCGGCCCGCAGGTGGCGGCTCGATGGCCGCTTGCTGGGCTACCATGTCGAGGCGGCCGTAGAGGGGGGCGAGGGTCACATCATCCGGCAGCCGTCCTTCCAGCCACTGTGCCAGCCGCTCGATCTCTCCCTGTCCCGGCAGGAAGACCAGCAGGCTGCCATCTTGCCCGGCCAGCGCTTCGAGCACCACGGCGCCGACTTGCGGCTCCAGCCACTGCTGGCGATTGGCGGGGCGGTAGTGGTAGTCGATGGGAAAGCCGCGCCCTTCCGAGCGGATCACCGGCGCATCCGGCAGCAGCTTTTCCAGTGCCATGCCATCCAGAGTGGCGGACATCACCAGCAGCTTGAGGTCATCGCGCAATCCCTGCTGGCTCTCGATGGCGAAGGCCAGTGCGGTATCGGCGTGCAGGCTGCGTTCGTGGAACTCATCGAAGATGACCAGCGAGACGCCGCCGAGCTCGGGATCCTGCTGCAACATCCGGGTCAGCACCCCCTCGGTGACGATCTCGAGCCGGGTCGCGGAGCTGGTGCGGCTCTCGCCGCGCACCCGCAGGCCGATGCGCTCGCCCACCTTCTCCCCGAGCTGGCGTGCCAGAAAGCTGGCGATATTGCGCGCCGCCAGCCGCCTTGGCTCCAGCATGATGATGCGGCCGGGCAGCCGGTTCTGACGTACCAGCTCCAGCGGCAGCAGGGTCGATTTGCCCGCGCCGGGGGGCGCCTGCAGGATCACGCTGTTGTGGCGGTCGAGGGCGGCAAAGAGTTCGGGCAGCACCGAAACGATGGGGAGTGGGGACAAAACGATCAACACCTTCTGTTGCAACCGGTAAAACGGCGCCTATTCTGCCACAGCCAGCCCGGCCACCGTGAGCAGATGTAGGGGAGCAGATGGCCCTCGGCCCGGATGGCGAGACAGGAGGAGATGGCTGCCATAGAATGGGCCACCCTCTCTGTCTGGAAAAAGGCATCTTCACCCGAATGGCCAAACTCTTCTTTGCCCTGCCCGTCGGGGAGCTCGCTCCCGAACTCATCAGCTGGCGTGATCAACGCCCCTGGCCCGGTCAGCCGGTGCCGCAAGCCAATCTTCACCTCACCCTCGCCTTCCTCGGTGAAGCGGACGAGGTGACCACCCGTCGCCTGATCGCCGCCGTTGAGCGCCAGCACTGTCCGCCGCTCACCATCAGGCTTGACGAGACCGGCTGGTTCAGCCGCGCCAAGGCTGGCTGGATTGGCCCGAAGGAGTGGCCCAACGAGCTGACCGTGCTGGCGAAGGCGCTGCGGCGTCACGGCGAGAAGCTGGGGCTTGGCAATGGCGAGCAGGGATATCGCCCTCACGTCACCCTGTCGCGCAAGGCGGGCGAGGCGCCAGCCACCCTGCCTGCCCCCGATTTTCTGCTGAAGGCCGATCAATTTTGCCTCTATGAGTCGATCTCGACCCCGGACGGGGTGCGCTACCAGCCGCTTGCCTGCTGGCCGCTGCGGGCCAGAGCCAGGGATGAGGGCGCTCGGGATGAGTGGGACAACGAACAGGCGCGGAGGGCGAACCCGTGATATTCGAGCCGCCACTGCAATCCGGGCAACTTGTCGCCCGCTACAAGCGCTTTCTGACCGATGTCGAACTGGCCAATGGCGAGGTGATCACCATCCACTGCGCCAACACCGGCGCCATGACCGGCTGCGCCGACCCGGGTACCCGGGTCTGGTATTCGACCTCCGACAACCCCAAGCGCAAGCTGCCCCATAGCTGGGAGATCGCCGAGAGCCCGGCCGGCCACTTTATCTGCGTCAACACCGCGCGCGCCAACCAGATTGCCCGCGAGCTGATCGAGCAGGATGCCATCACACCGCTGTGCGGCTATGCCAGATTGCGCACCGAGGTGAAATATGGCGAAGAGAACAGTCGCATCGACCTCTTGCTGGAAGATGAGGAGAAGGGCAACTGTTACATCGAGGTAAAATCGGTCACCCTGCTCGATGAGCGGGAAGAGGCCGGCATGGGCTACTTCCCCGATGCGGTAACTGCCCGTGGCGCCAAGCATTTACGTGAATTGATGGCCATGAAAGCGGCCGGTCACAGAGCCGTGCTGCTATTTATGGTGTTGCACTCCGGAATAAGCCGGATGCGCCCTGCAGCGCACATAGATCCGCACTATAGTCTGCTAATTGAACAGGCAATTGCGGCGGGGGTTGAAATTTTATGCTATCGGCCCCATGTTGGGGTGCAAGGCATGGTGGCACAAGGATTTATCCCGTTTGAATCCAGCCACCTGTTACCCGAGGGGAGTTCATAAATATTGGAGTGGGTAACATTATTGGTACGGCTCGTTTGCTTACCCGTTACCCTTCTGCTATAGATGTCGCCCTCAATTTATGGATGGCACGGGTAGCGTGCTGAATTAGGAGACAGGGCATGCCAACAGGCGAAAACAGGAAATCTCTGGGCCCCCTGGCCATTGCGGGTGTCGCGCCTTACCAGGAAAAGCCGGGTGAGGAGTACATGAATGACCAACAGAAGGCGCATTTTCGCAAGATCCTGGGTGCCTGGCGCAACCAACTGATGCAGGAAGTTGACCGCACCGTTGATCACATGAAGGACGAGGCTGCCAACTTCCCGGATCCCGTGGATCGTGCCGCGCAGGAAGAGGAGTTCGCTCTCGAACTGCGTACCCGCGATCGTGAACGCAAGCTGATCAAGAAGATCGAGAAGACCTTGCAGCTGCTGGAAGATGACGACTTCGGTTACTGCGAGCACTGCGGTATCGAAATCGGTATCCGCCGTCTGGAAGCCCGTCCGACCGCCGACCTCTGTGTCGACTGCAAGACGCTGGCCGAGATCAAGGAAAAGCAGATGGCCGGTTGATACCGACCCGCTGCAATATGAAAAAGGGAGCTTGCGGGCTCCCTTTTTTATTGCGCATTTTTTATTGAGCTTTTGAGCGGGTCGTCCCAAAATGCGCCTCACTGAACTGCTTACCCGAACCGTCATGGCTGTGAATACCCCTTCCTCCCCCCAAATACGCCCCTATGTGGGCCGCTTTGCGCCGTCCCCTTCCGGCCCGCTCCACTTCGGTTCGCTGATTGCGGCCCTCGGCAGCTTTTTGCAGGCCAGAGCGCAGCAGGGGCGCTGGCTGGTGCGGATCGAGGATATCGATCCGCCGCGGGAGATGGCGGGGGCGGCCGACCTTATTCTCAAGACCCTTGAGGCATATGGTCTTGAGTGGGATGGCGAGGTGATGTTCCAGAGCGCGCGCCACGACCGCTATGACGAGATCATCGACCAGCTCTACCGGGCCGGCGATCTCTACTGGTGCCGCTGTACCCGGCGCGAAATCATGGCAAGCGGTGGCTTTTACAATGGCCACTGCCGCACCCTGGGGCTGACGGCAGAGGGCTCTGCCGCCCGCTTGCGCCAGCACCATCCGGTCTACCACTTCGATGATCGCTTGCAGGGCCATATCGCGGTGCCGGCGGCGCTCGCCGAGGAGGATTTCATCATCCGCCGCCGCGACGGGCTCTACGCCTACAACCTGGCTGTGGTGGTGGATGACATGGACAGCGGCATCACCGAGATAGTGCGCGGCGCCGACCTGCTGGAGCCGACGGTGCGCCAGATTGCCCTCTACCAGACCCTGGGGGCAGCGGTGCCGGACTGGGTGCATCTGCCGCTGGCGGTGCAGGCCGACGGCAACAAGCTCTCCAAGCAGAACCATGCGCCGGCGCTGGCGCTGGATGAGGTGCGCCCGGCCCTGTGGCAGGCGCTGCACTTTCTCGGTCAGTGTCCGCCGCCGGAGCTGATGGCAAGCCGGATCGACGAGATCATTGGCTGGGGCATCGCCCACTGGCAGCTGGCCCGGGTGCCCGCCAGCGAGAAGATCCCGTTGGTTGCCGGCTAAATCTGGCTGCCAAAGCAAGATGAAGCGCTGCGCGAGTCGGCTTGAGCGGATCGGGCGCAGGCCTTCGAGAGCAGGCAAGAGATAACAACGGACGCTGCGCCGCGGATCCGGTTCGGTATAAGCTGGAATTGGGTCATTTCCCGAAAAGCCATAAATTAAATTTATAGTGACGGGGTTGGCGCCATAGCTGCCTTGTTGCCGTGCCGGCAGCCCTTAAAACGGCAATGGCCGGTTTGATGGCAGTGAATGGCCGCTATTTTTTCCGGCAACGCCGATTCAAACGGGATCAATTGCCGTCACGGTTTTTCATTTGGTTAGGCGTGAGCTATGATAGGCCGCTATTTTTTTGGCCTCCCGTCAATTTGAAGTCATAACGAGGTGTACCATTTTTTCCCAGATCGCAAACTTTTGCCGCAAAGTGCTCGGCAAGGATGAGGGCGAGCAGTCGGCGGAGTCCCCCATTCCGGCCCGTGTTGCCGGACAACGTCGAACCCTGAGTCGTGACCAGCACCCGATTTCGCGCAAAGAGATCAGCGAAAATGCACTCAAGGTGCTCTATCGCCTGAACAAGGGCGGCTACGAAGCCTACCTGGTCGGCGGCGGAGTCCGGGATCTGCTGCTCGGGAAGACGCCCAAGGATTTCGACATCGCTACCGATGCGACGCCGGAGCAGATCAAGGCGCTGTTCAGCAACTGCCGCCTGATTGGCCGCCGCTTCCGCCTGGCCCACATTGTGTTTGGTCGTGACGTGATCGAAGTGGCCACCTTCCGCGGTCACCACCATCAGGTCAATACCAGCAAACATGTGTCGGCCCAGTCCGATGAAGGCATGCTGCTGCGCGACAACGTCTACGGCACCATCGAAGAGGATGCCGAGCGCCGTGACTTTACCGTCAACGCCCTCTACTACAGCGCCAAGGATTTCACCCTGCACGATTTCGAGGGCGGGCTGGAAGATTTGGCCGAGCGCAAGCTGGAGCTGATTGGCGATCCCGAAACCCGCTACCGCGAAGATCCGGTGCGGATGCTGCGCGCCGTGCGTTTCGCCGCCAAGCTGGATATGACCATCAGCCCGCGCACTGCCGCCCCCATCAGGGAGCTGGCGCCGCTGCTGCAGGATATTCCGGCAGCCCGCCTGTTTGAGGAGACCCTCAAGCTGTTCCTGGCTGGCGATGCCCTGACTACCTACAAGTTGCTGCGCGAGTACGGCCTGTTCCAGCAGCTCTTCCCGCAAGTGGCTGCGCTGTTTACCCCGCACGGCAATTCGCCTTACGAGCAGTTTATCGAGCAGGCGCTGATCGATACCGACACTCGCGTTCGTGAAGATAAACGCGTCACCCCCGCCTTCCTCTACGCCACCCTGCTGTGGGGCTGCGTCGAGGCCCGTGGTCGGGTGCTGGAGAACGAGAGCGGCCTGCCCTGGTATGACGCCTTCATGCTGGCGATCAACGAGGTGCTCGACAATCAGGTGCGGATCATCGCCGTTCCCCGCCGTTTCACGACAGATGTCCGCGATATCTGGGCACTGCAACAGCGGTTGACCCGTCGTCAGGGCAAGCACCCCGAGCGCGCCATGGAGCACCCCAAGTTCCGCGCGGCGTTCGACTTCCTGTTGCTGCGCAACCGGGTCGAGCGCGGTCTCGGCGAGCTGGCCAGCTGGTGGGAGCGCTATGTTGCCTCCAAACCCGATGTGCGCCCGCAGCTGCAACGGGAAGCGACCCGTCGCCCGGCCAGCGGTGAGCGCGGTGAGAGCCGTAGCCACGATGGCGAGAAGCGCAGCAGCAACAGCCGCAATCGCCGCCGCCCGCGCCGTCGCAAGCCGAAAGCGGCCGAGTGATCACAGACGTGATGACCGAGGTCTTCATCGCCATTGGCTCCAATCTGGCCGACCCGCTCGGTCAGGCGCGCCGCGCGGTCGCCGCGCTGGCGACCTTGCCGGAATCTGTGCTGGTGCAGGCCTCGTCGTTTTACAGCAGCCGCCCCATGGGGCCTGCTGATCAGCCGGACTACGTCAATGCCGTGGCCCGGCTCAACACCCGGCTGACGCCGCTGGCGCTGCTGGATCAACTACAAAAAATCGAGCTGGAACAGGGACGTGTGCGCAAAGAGGAGCGGTGGGGACCCAGAACTCTGGATCTCGATCTGCTGCTCTTTGGCGATCAGGTGATCAACCACGAGCGCCTGATCGTTCCCCATTACGGCATGAAGGAGCGGGAGTTCGTGCTGCTGCCCCTGGCCGAAATCGCGCCCGCTCTGGTGCTGCCCTGCGGCACCCCGCTCGCACAACTGGTTGCCCGCTGCCCGAGCAATGATCTCGCCATCATTGCGCCGAGTGCAGACGTACAGGAGCCTTTATGAGCAAGATCACCACCGCCAGCCTGCTGAAGATGAAGCAGGATGGTCAAAAGTTCACCGCCATCACCGCCTATGATGCCACCTTTGCCAAGTTGTTCGACGACGAGGGGGCCCACGTGCTGCTCATCGGCGATTCGTTGGGCATGGTGCTGCAAGGGGGTCAGGACACTCTGGCGGTCAACATGGATGAGATGGTCTATCACACCCGCTGTGTGGCTCGCGGTGCCAGCAATGCGCTGATCATCGCCGACATGCCCTTCATGAGTTACGCCACCCCCGAGCAGACTTACCAGAACGCCGCCCGCCTGATGGCAGCCGGTGCCCGCATGGTCAAGATGGAAGGGGGCGACTGGCTCTGCGACTCCATCCGCCACCTCACCCGCAACGGGGTGCCGGTGTGCGGTCACCTCGGCCTCACCCCGCAATCCGTCCACGTCTTTGGCGGCTTCAAGGTGCAGGGGCGCGACGAGTTTCAGGCCCAGGAGATCTACCGTCAGGCTCTCGAACTGCAGGCGGCCGGTATCCAGCTGCTGGTGCTCGAGTGCGTGCCGAGCTCGCTGGCCGAGCGGATCAGCAAGGCGCTGCGCATTCCGGTGATCGGCATTGGTGCCGGCCCTGCGACCGACGGTCAAATTCTGGTGATGCACGACGCCTTTGGCGTCACCTCCGGCTATGTGCCCAAGTTCACCAAGAACTTTCTGGCCGAGACCGGTGACGTGCGTGCCGCCGTGCGCCTCTATGTGCAGCAGGTGAGCGAGGGGAGTTTCCCCGGCCCGGAACACTGCTTCAACTGATGTGATGCCCTATCGATGCGAGCGGGGGCCAGTGCCCCCGTTTCGTCATCCTGTCAGGCTGATGTAACCCGTATCTTTTTGATTCATCTGAAGGTGAACTGCCGATGTTGGTTGTTAACAATCCTGCCGCTCTGCGTGAGCAGATCTCTCAATGGCGCCGTGAAGGGCGTGCCATCGCATTCGTGCCCACCATGGGCAATCTGCATCAGGGCCACCTGACGCTGGTGAAAGAGGCGCACAGCCACGCCGAGAAGGTGGTGGTCAGCATCTTCGTCAACCCGATGCAGTTCGACAAGGCCGAGGATCTTGCCAACTACCCGCGCACTCTGGAGCAGGATTGCGCTGCGCTGGAAGCGGCCGGGGTCGATATGGTGTTCACCCCGACGCCGGAGATCATGTATCCGCAGGGGCTGGCCAGCCAGACCTTCGTCGAGGTGCCGGGTCTATCCAATCTGCTGGAGGGGGCGCTGCGCCCGGGTCACTTCCGCGGGGTCAGCACTGTCGTCACCAAGCTGTTCAATCTGGTACAGCCGGATGTGGCCTGCTTTGGCCAGAAGGATTACCAGCAGCTGGCGCTCATTCGCAAGATGGTGGCCGACATGGCGATGTCCATCGAGATCGTCGGCGTGCCCACCGTGCGGGCCGAAGACGGGCTGGCGCTCTCTTCGCGTAACGGCTACCTGACCGCTGCCGAGCGGGCCATCGCCCCCGAGCTGGCGCGCACCATGAACTGGATCGCCGAGCAGATCGAAGCGGGTGATCACCACCTGCCCTCCCTGGTGGCGCAGGCCAGCCAGCGCCTCGACAACGCCGGTTTTCGCACCGATGCCATCGACATCGTCGATGCTGCCAACCTCGAAGCGGCTACCGACGAGAGCGAGCAGCTGGTGATCCTGATGGCTGCTTATCTCGGCAAGGCCCGTCTTATCGACAACCGGGTGGTCACGCTACAGCAAGCCTGAGCGAGTCGCCCACAGGAGGATCTCATGTCCAAGAAGGTTTATTGTATCGCCCAATTCCTGCCGAAAGCCGGTCAGGAGCAGGCCCTGTTTCAGGTGTTGCAGGCACTCGAGCCCAACACCCTGCGTGAGGATGGCTGCCTGCAATATCGGGTAACCCGCCATATCGCCAGCCCGTTTGCCGAGGGGGAGAGCTTCCCCATCGTGTTCAACGAGATTTGGCAAGACATGGCCTCTTTCGAGGCGCACTGTCAGCGCGCCGAGATCAAGGCTTTCTTCGAGCGTTACTGTCTGGCCGACGATGGCCTGGCTGCCAAGTGGAACGTCTGCGTCTATAGCGACGAACCTGAACAGTACGACGCCCCCGTAAAGAAGTAATTCCCCCGATTGTCAGCGGACGCCTTCCCGGGCGTCCGCTGCTTTTTCACGCCTGCACTCTCCTGCATCCCGGCGTTTTGTTCTGCGGCCCTGCCCGCATCCCCCTTTGTTTCAATCCACTTTCGGCCTGATGGCCGCTACAGGTATTCATGATGTTTGTCCTGATTGCATCGCTTGTTTTCTGTCTGCTCTGTTTTGCTCTCACCCGGTTGCCCACCGGGTTGCCGCTCTCGCGCAAGGTGCTTGCGGGTCTGCTGCTTGGCGCCCTGTTCGGGCTGGCTCTGCAACTGGGCTGGGGTGCCGATGATGCCGGCGTCCAGCAGACCCTGGAGTGGGTCAATATCATCGGCGGCGGCTATGTCAGCCTGCTCAAGGTGGTGATGATGCCGCTGGTGTTCACCTCCATCCTCTCCGCCATCAACAAGCTGGAGCAGGCCCAGTCCCTCGGCAAGATCAGCGCCGTGTTGATCGGCTCCATGCTGACGCTGGTGATGATTGCCGGTGTGGTGGGGATGACGGTGACCCATCTGAGTGGTCTCACTGCCGAGGGACTGTTGAGCCACGGCAGCGACACGGCCGCCCTGCAACAGAGCATGAGTACCATCGACAGTGCCCAGAGCTTGCCGGCCCTGCTGCTCTCGCTGGTGCCCACCAACTTTGCCGCCGATATGGCGGGTAGCCGCGGCCTCTCGGTGATCGGGGTGGTGATCTTCACCGTGCTGGCCGGGGTCGCCCTGCTGCAGTTGAAGGCGGAGCATCCGCAGGCTGGTGCTCGTGCCGCCGTCGCCATCGACACCCTGCAACTGTGGGTGATGAAGATGGTGCGGGTGGTGATTGCGCTCACCCCCTATGGCGTGATGGCGCTGATTGCCCGGGTGGTGGCCCACTATCCGCTGAGCGAGATCCTCAGCCTGCTCGGCTTTATTCTGGTCTGCTACGTCGCCATTCTGGCGATGTTTGCGGTACACATGGTGATCCTGCTGCTGATCGGCCAGAACCCGCTGCACTACCTGCGGGAAGTGTGGGGCGTGCTCACCTTCGCCTTTATCTCCCGCAGCAGCGCGGCGTCCATTCCGCTCAGCATCGAGACCCAGCAGCGTCTTGGCGTGCCCTCCAGCATTGCCAACTTTGCCGCCTCGTTCGGTGCCAACCTCGGCCAGAACGGCTGCGCCGGTATCTATCCGGCCATGATGGTGGCGATGATTGCCCCCATGCTCGGTATCAACCCGTTTGATCCCCTGTTCCTGCTGACTCTGCTGCCGGTCATTGCGCTGGGCTCCATCGGGGTGGCTGGCGTCGGCGGTGGCGGCACCTTCGCCGCGCTGATCGTGCTCTCCACCCTCAACTTCCCCATCGCACTGGTGGGGGTGATGATCGCCATCGAGCCGCTGGTGGACATGGGCCGTACCGCCCTCAACGTCAACGGCTCCATCATGGCGGCGATGATCACCAAGCGTCTGCTTGGCGAACAGGCGCAGAGCGATGTCACGGAAGGCGAAGCGTCCCGAGTCGCCAGCTGACTGCCAGCATCGAAATGAGAGAAGCCCGCAGTTGCGGGCTTCTTTTTTTGGGGCGAAAGGTCGGGTTACTCGGCTGTGACGGGGTAGCCGGCGCCTTTCCAGGCGAAGATGCCGCCCGGTACCCGATAGACCTGTTGATAGCCCTGATTGACCGCCCAGGCGGCAGCGTTGTGGCTGCGGCCGCACTTGACGAAGCCGCAGTAGATCACCACGGGGCGGGCTTTGTCTTCACCCAGCAGCGCCTGGAACTGCTCCGGTGTACCGCTTCCCTCGACAATCTCGCTCCAGTTGTCGCCCGCTTTCGCCTCTTTCACGAAGGCAAAGTTCTTGGCGCCCGGGATGTGCTCCTTCTTGTAGGAGTCCTCATAGGGCATGGTGTCGATGATCACCAGCTCCTCGCCCTTGTCCATCCGGGTTTTCAGCTCGGCCACGGTCAACAGCTGATAGCCCCCCTGCTGCGCCTCCTGTGCCAGCTGCACAGCCGATTGTTCCAGCTTCACCTCCTGCTCGAACTGGTTGTCGCCACAGCCCGCGAGGGCAAAGCTGGCGGCGATCAGCGAGGCCAGCAGAGTGCGGGATCGCAATGTCATCATGTCACTACTCCTTTAGAACGGGAAAAACGGGGCGGGAGGTTCGCAGCAGGGCGCCCGCAAGCGTCAGTAGCAGCAGATCCCGCACAATGGCCTCCGGCAACGAGCTGAGATCAGCCCTGCCAAGACAGCCGCAAGAGATGTCGAGCCCGATGGCAACGCCATAGCCCAACACCGGAATAAACAGGGCGAGCAGCCCGATCACCAGCCACAATCCCCAGCGCCGGTTGGCGATGACCGCAAGCCCTGCGCAGAGCTCAAGGGCAATCAGCCCCCAGGCGGCGAACGGGATCAGCGGCGGCCAGATCAGGCCAAAGGCGCCGATCTGATCGATGAACAGGGCGGGGGATACCAGCTTGAACCCGGCGGAGGCGAGGAAGAATCCCCCCAGCGCCAGATTGACCAGCATGCGCAAATAAACGGCGATGGGATAGCTCTTTATCATCCATGACTCCGACTGCCAGCCACAGGCGTTTGCTTCGCCATGTCCTGACTATCGGCCGGATAGCGGGCCAGCTCCTGATAGTCGCCGTCCGCTTCGCAGCGAAAGACGGCGGCGGTTTCGCCGTGCTGGCACCACTGTTGCCACTCGTCTGGCAGACAGTGGAGGCGAATGGCGAGGCCACAGCCGGCGCTGAGCAGGCGCGGCACATCGCAGACCCGAAACGACTGACCGTGCTGCTCCAACCGCTTGCGCAGTCTGACTGTGCCGAGGGTGGAGTGGAACAGGTAGAGAAACTCCTGATTCATTATTTGCCTCCCGTGCTGGCGCGCGCGCCGAACAGGGCGGCCCCCAGCGCACCGGCAAACTGGGCATCCGGGTGGGTGGCCACTTCGCAGCCCAACCCTTCGGCCAGATAGTGGCGGAAGGTGGCACAGTGGCTGACGCCGCCGGTAAAGAGCACGCTCGGTCTGGCGCCGAGGCGGCCGATAAAGTTGGCACTGCGCCGGGCCATGGAGCGGACGATACCGGCCAGGATCGACTCGGCCGGAATGCCCGCCGAGCGCAGGCTGATCGCCTCCGATTCGGCAAACACGGTGCACATGCTGCTGATGTCGTGGGGCTCGGCCCCTAGCAGTAGTTCGTCAAGCTGCTCGACCCGAGCCCCCAGAGTGCGGGTGATCACCTCGAGAAAGCGACCGGTGCCGGCGGCGCACTTGTCGTTCATCAGAAAGTCGGTGAGGTTGCCCTCGCCATCGAGCTGGATCACCTTGCTATCCTGCCCGCCGATATCGATGACGGTGTGTACCGACGGGCAGAGCAGGCGAGCCCCCAGCCCATGGCAGGAGATCTCGGTCACCCGGCGATCGGCGAACGACGCCAGATCGCGGCCATAGCCGGTCAGGGTCAGGTGGGGGCGCTCTGGCAAATCGGCCGAGAGCTCCTCCCAGCCTTGCTCGATGGCAGCCAGCGGACGAAAGGGGGTCGGCACCAGAAAACGGCGGACGATACGCCCGCCATCCTTGTGGTCGAACAGGATCCCCTTGGTCGCGGTGGAGCCCGAGTCAATCCCGATGGAGAGTGACACGGCGCCTCCTTACAGCATTTCGATAAAGGCGGCCAGCCGGGTCGCCAGTTGTCCCTTGTCGGCGCTGGAGTAGTCGGTCTCGACCGCCATGTAAGGGATGCCGTGGTGTTCGCGCACATGGCGCTTGATGGCGAGCGACTCCACCGCATAGGTGTGGCAGGCCTGCAGGATCACATCGATCACCCCGTCTGCCTGATACTCCTCCACCATCTGGCTCAGCAGATTCATGCGCTGGTGGTTGGGGGAGATGCAGGAGCAGCCGATGGCCAGATACTTGTCGGTCAGCGCATCGAACAAGTCGCCGTCCTCGCTGACGCACTGCTCGGTCGCCTTGGCGCCGGTGCAGTTCTCGTAGCCCACCACCCAGCCGCCATGCTCCTCGATAAGGCGTACCACCTTGTCGGCGGCGCCGCCGATGGGACAACCGGTGATGAGGATGCGCGGGCGGGCATCGAGCCGCTTGCCCTCGGCATACTCGGCCTTGATGCGGCGGGTCATCTCCTGCAGCTCGCTGATGAGCTGCTCCTTGTCGAAGCGGAAGGTGGCGCCATAGACCACCTTGAGCAGGTCGGTGCCGCTCAGCGCCGGCGGGTTGAGCTGACCCAGCCGGTAGAAATCTGCCAGTGCGCGGCGTTCGCGGTTTTTCAGCACGATGGCGTCGCGCAGCGCCTGCTCGCTGATGGGCTTGCCGAACTGTTGCTCCAGCAACTCCTTGAAGCGGACGATTTCGCTGCGCCACAGGGTGCGGGAGGCTTCGTCATCGGCGCGATTGGGCAACTGCATCACATGTACCGGTTTGAACTCGGCCATGTACTCGTACATCTTTTTCTTGCCGTCGCAGGTGGTTTCCCCCACCACCAGATCGGAGAAGTAGAAGTAGGGGCACTTGTCGGTCTTGCCGAAACCGTAGCTGCTCTTGATCAGCGGGCAGAGGTTGCGGGGCAGGTCTTTCTCGGCCTCCTCGATGGTCTCGTCGCTGGTGGAGCAGAGCGATACCACCACGGCGCCGGCGGCCATCGCCACCTCTTGCGGCATAAAGGTGCAGTAGGTGCCGACCAGGGGGATCTGTCGCTCCTTGAGTGCCATCACAGCCAGAAAGCCCTGACGACGGGCATCTGAAAAACTATCGAAAATGGCTGGCAACTCGGTGATAAGTGACATAGGCGATCCTGCCCTGATGAGAGAAATGAAGAGACAGATGCTCCATCAATGACGGCACATCCAACCGCGAGAATTATACCTTTGGGGGTAATTCGAAAATTGCGGTGGATCACAAGGTGTCAGGTAAAGCCTTAATAACAGGCAGGTTATTGCGAAGGGGGCTGGCAGGTTTAAGGGGCTACAGGGGGAATAAAAAAAGGGCACCGCGAGGTGCCCGTTCTGGTCATCAGTGGCGCAGACCGGTGCCGCGCGAGATAAGCCACCAGGCCAGACCGTAGAGAGCCACGATGAAGCCGATGATGATGAGGTAGGCGGTGCCGAGCGGCACGTCGGAGATACCGAGGAAGCCGTAACGGAACGCGTTCACCATGTAGATGATGGGGTTCACCTGGGAGACCCCCTGCCAGAAGGGGGGCAGCAGGCTGATGGAGTAGAACACGCCGCCCAGATAGGTAAGCGGCGTCAGCACGAAGGTGGGGATGATGCTGATGTCGTCGAAGGTCTTGGCAAACACCGCGTTGATGAGGCCACCCAGCGAGAAGAGGATGGCGGTCAGCAGCACGGTGATGCAGACGCTGAAGAGATGGTGGATCTGCAGCGGCACGAAGAAAAGCGACACCAGGGTGACGATGAGGCCGACGCAGAGGCCGCGCGCCACGCCACCGCCCACGTAGCCGGCGATGATGACGTAGTTGGGCACCGGCGCCACCAGCAGCTCCTCGACGTTGCGCTGGAACTTGGCGCTGAAGAAGGAGGAGGCGACGTTGGAGTAGGAGTTGGTGATCACCGACATCATGATGAGGCCGGGCACGATGAACTCCATGTAGGTGAAGCCGCCCATGTCACCGATGCGCGAACCGATCAGGTTGCCGAAGATGACGAAGTAGAGGCTCATGGTGATGGCGGGCGGCACCAGGGTCTGGATCCAGATCCGGGTAAAGCGACTCACCTCTTTGGCCAGGATGCTCTTGAAGGCGATGTAGTAAGTGGTCAGGTTCATGCTTTTCTCCCCTCTTCGACCAGGGTGACAAACAGCTCTTCCAGCCGGTTGGCCTTGTTGCGCATGCTCAGTACCTGCACCTGCTGGTGTGACAGCTGCTCGAACAGGCTGTTGAGGGACTGGCTCTTGTCGAGATCCACTTCCAGGGTGCGCTCATCTTGCATGCGGCCGTTGAATTCGGGCACGTTTGGTACGGCAGAACCTGGCGCCAGATCGAGCAGGAAGGTCTCGCGGCCCAGCTTGCCAAGCAGGTTTTTCATGCTGGTGTTCTCGATCAGGCGACCCTTGTCGATGATGCCGATGTTGCGGCAGAGCATCTCCGCCTCTTCCAGATAGTGGGTGGTGAGGATGATGGTGACCCCCTGCTCGTTGAGATCCTTGAGGAAACTCCACATGGAGCGACGGATCTCGATATCGACCCCGGCGGTCGGCTCATCGAGGATCAGCAGCTTGGGTTCGTGCATCAGGGCGCGGGCGATCATCAAGCGGCGCTTCATGCCGCCGGAGAGGGTGCGGGCCGGCATGTCGCGCTTCTCCCACAAATCGAGCTGGCGCAGGTACTTCTCGGCGCGAATTTTGGCTTCTGCCTTGGGCACACCGTAGAAGCCGGCCTGATGGGTGACAATCTGGATCACCTTCTCGAACTGGCTGAAGTTGAACTCCTGCGGCACCAGCCCGAGCTGGGCCTTGGCCTCTTCCAGATGGGTATCGATGTCATAACCGAATACCTTCACCTTGCCGCCACTCTTGTTCACCAGCGAGCTGATGACGCCGATGGTGGTGGACTTGCCCGCCCCATTGGGGCCGAGCAGGGCGAAGAAATCCCCCTGCTTGACGGTGAGATCGATGCCTTTCAGGGCTTCGACGCCCCCCTGATAGGTCTTTTTCAGGCCGCTGATTTCCAGTGCGTTCATTGCAACCTCTAACTGGCTGAACCCGTCTTGATACAGAAAAGGCGGCCGAGGCCGCCTGAGACAGAAAATGGCGCAGCGCCACCTTGTTCGGTATGTTTTTTAACCTTGTTACTCTTGCGGTACCACTTTGCCGATGAAGGGCAGGTTGCGGTACTTCTGGGCGTAGTCGATGCCGCAGCCGACCACGAATTCATCCGGAATGGCAAAGCCGACCCAGTCAACCGGCACCTGCACTTCGCGGCGGGAGGGTTTGTCCAGCAGGGTGCAGATGGCGAGGGATTTCGGCTCGCGCAGGGAGAGGATCTCGCGCACCTTGTTGAGGGTGTAGCCGGTATCGATGATGTCTTCGACGATCACCACATCCTTGCCCTTGATGTCGTCATCCAGGTCTTTGAGGATACGCACGTCACGGGTGCTGTGCATGCCGGAGCCATAGCTGGAGGCGGTCATAAAATCCAGGGTGATGGGCAGCTGGCACTGACGGCAGAGGTCAGCCAGGAAGACGCAGGAGCCGCGCAGCAGACCGATCATTACGACTTCGTCGGAACCCTGGTAGCGGGCGGTGATCTCTTCACCCAATTTGGCGATCCGGGCGGCTACTTCAGCCTCGGAGATCATCACCTCGACAGTGTGTTTCATCACTTACTCCCATATGGCCAAAGGGAAACTGGCCGTTCATGAACATCAAAACCGATGATTCTACCACCCGTGTCGAGAGGCGCCATATATACGTGGTGCTTTTATCGGCTTATTTTAATTGATAGAGTTAGCAGGCACTCAGGCATGATTAGTTACAATACTATAAACACCATAATCAATAACTATTAGATGATAAAAACTATGGAACCACGCGCAGAAATAAGACGTCGTACCCGGCTGTCGCCGGAGGCTCGTCGCAATCAACTGATGGAATGTGCCATCGAAGTGTTCTCCCGCCGCGGTATCGGTCGTGCCGGTCACGCCGAAATTGCCGAGCAGGCCAAGGTCTCTGTTGCCACCGTCTTCAACTATTTCAACACCCGCGAGGAGTTGGTAGATGAGGTATTGGCCGAGATCGAGCGCTTCGTGAATCAGATGTTGTCGCAGGCATACAGCGGCAATGGTTCAATCTTCGACAAGATCAAGCGCCATGTGAGCTTGTCTGTCGATGCGGCCTACGACCAGCCCGATTACGCAGGTATCTGGCTGGAGTGGAGTTCCTCGGTTCGGGAAGAGGTATGGCCTCGCTATACCCGGCTGCTCGATCAGTGCCTTGAGCTGATCGCCAGCGAGCTGCAAACCGCCATGGATGCAGGGGAGATCACCAGCGTGCTGTCGGCACAGGATCTGGCCCGCTCTCTGACCGGTTTTGGCTATGTGATGATGCAGATGATCAATCAACCTCAGCGCCCGGCGCGCGAAGAGGTGACTGATTTCCTGTTCAAGTACGTGACTGCACCTATTCAGGCTTGCTGATACGGCTTAACGAAAAAAGGCGCCCCTCATCGAGGGGCGCCTTTTTTTATCCGGTTTGTCTGGTCAGCTCAGCCGTGGCCATAGCCCCAGCGGCTGGTCAGCTCATGCTCGACACCCAGATGATCGAGGATGCGGGCGACCATAAAATCTACCAGATCCGCAATGCTCTTTGGCTCATGGTAGAAGCCCGGCGCGGCGGGCATGATGGTCACCCCGAGCCGCGCCAGTTTCAGCATGTTCTCCAGATGGATCGCCGAGAAGGGGCTCTCGCGGGGCACCAGGATCAGCTGGCCGCGCTCCTTGATCACCACATCCGCTGCCCGCTCCAGCAGGTTGTCGGAGGTGCCGTTGGCAATGGCCGAGACGGTGCCCATGGAGCAGGGGCAGACCACCATCTGCTTGGGCGCCGCCGAGCCGGAGGCCACCGGCGAGAACCACTCCTCCTTGCCGTAGGCGATTATCTGCCCCTCTTTGGCGCCATATTGACGACAGAGAAAGGCAGAGAGCTCTTTGGGCGAGCCGGGCCACTCCTGCTGCTGCTCGGTCTTGAGTACCACTCGTGCCGCCGATGAGGCGAGCAGGTAGACCCGATAGTCCGCTTGCACCAGACACTCCAGCAGGCGCAGGGCGTAGGGGGCGCCGGAGGCACCGGTCAGCGCCAGGGTGATCGCTTTGTTCATAGTTCGCCGTGATAATCCTTGAGGCGGGCGATCAGCTTGTCATGAATGCCGCCGAAGCCGCCGTTGCTCATGATCAGAATATGGTCGCCATCGCGGCTCTCGGCCACCAGCCGGTTGATCAGGGTCTCCAGATCGTTGAACACCTTGGCGGGTCGGGTCATATGGGCTGTCACCTCGCCGAGATCCCAGCCAATGTTGGGCGGCTGGAAGAAGAACACCTCGTCGGCACCATCGAAGCAGCCGGCCAGCTCCTCCTTGTGTACCCCCAACTTCATGGTGTTGGAACGGGGCTCCAGCACTGCCAGAATGCGGGCTTCACCCACCTTGGCGCGCAGACCGCCAAGGGTGGTTTCGATGGCTGTGGGGTGGTGGGCAAAGTCGTCATAGACGCTGATGCCCGCTACCTCGCCTTTGAGCTCCATCCGCCGCTTGGGTGATTTGAACTGGCAGAGTGCCGCAATACCGTGCTCCACCATGACACCGGCATGACGGGCGGCAGCGATGGCCATCAGGCCATTGTTGACGTTGTGCTCGCCGATGCACTCCCAGTGCACCTCGCCCTGCTTTTCGCCATCCAGCCACACCTCGAAGGCGGAGCCGTCATCGGCCAGTTTGACCGCTTTCCACTTGGCGTCGTCCTGACCCACCAGCTCCACTTCGCTCCAGCAGCCCATCTTGCGCACGGCGGTGAGGTTGTCATCCGCCTGCGGAAACAGCACCCGACCGTTGCTCGGTACGGTGCGCATCAGGTGGTGGAACTGGCGCTGGATGGCGGCGAGGTCCGGGAAGATATCGGCGTGGTCGAACTCCAGGTTGTTCATCACCAGAGTGCGCGGGTGGTAGTGAACGAACTTGGAGCGCTTGTCGAAGAAGGCGCAGTCATATTCGTCCGCTTCGATGACGAAGAAGGGGGCAGAGCCGAGGCGGGCCGAGACCGGGAAGTTGCCCGGCACGCCGCCAATCAGGAAACCGGGCTCCAGCTTGGCGTACTCCAGCACCCAGGCCAGCATGCTGGCGGTGGTGGTCTTGCCGTGGGTGCCGGCAACGGCCAGCACCCAGCGATCTTGCAGCACGTGCTCCAGCAGCCACTGGGGGCCGGAGATGTAGGGCAGATTGCGGTCCAGCACATATTCAACACAGGGGTTACCACGGCTCATGGCGTTGCCAATTACCACCAGATCCGGCGCAGGATCGAGTTGGGAAGGGTCATAGCCCTCGGTCAGTTCGATGCCCTGTTGCTCGAGCTGGGTGCTCATGGGGGGATAGACGTTGGCGTCCGAGCCGGTCACCCGGTAACCAAGCTGTTTTGCCAACACCGCCAGACCACCCATAAAGGTGCCGCAGATCCCGAGAATGTGAATATGCATACCGCTTCCTTTCGCAGTAAAGGGAAGTTCGCATTCTAGGGTGTGTTGCCGTGGTGGCACAAGCCGCACTCATGGTGAGAGGCCCACAGAGCGGGGGGCTGGGAGTAAAACTCAGTAGCCCGAACAGCAATGAAAGAGGAGGGCAAACCATTCGGTTTTATTTGAGGCTTGATTTTGTGTCGCACTTTCTTACAATTCTTCGTTTTTGTGACGCACTCAACAGTTTTACGATATCGCCCTTTTCCAAAGGAGAGTCCTCATGGGCAAGTTCCTGCTTTGCTATCTGGTCGGTGGTCTGGTGGCCATCAGTTGGGCCGCGCTGCCCGCCCATGGTCCCTGGGATCAGTGGGACCTCGCGATTTTTCACACCGTTAACGGCTGGCTCGGGCAGTCGCCTTTGTGGGCCGATCTGGTGGCCATCACCAACAACCGGCTGTTCGATCTGGTGGTGCTTGGCTGCATGGGATTGATCCTGGCTCGCTGTTTCTTTGCCCGTGATATTGCTGGTCGTCGCCAGCTGGTGGCGATGGGCATAGTGATGCTGCTAAGTGCACTGGTGATCAATCAGCTTGGTCACAGATTGCCGGTGGAGCGACCCAGCCCGACCCTGATGGTGGCCGATGCGCTGCGGGTGACCCAGATCAGCGGTATTCCGACCAAGGACTCTTCCGGTGACAGCTTCCCCGGGGATCACGCTCTGTTCCTGATGATCTTCGCCGGCTTTGCTCTGCGCTACCTGCCACGCTGGGCGGGGATTACTGCGCTGCTGATGGTACCGCTTTTCTCCGCCCCCCGGATTTTCTCCGGCGCCCACTGGTTCACCGATGTCTATGTCGGTGCGTTGGGATTGGCCACCCTCTGCCTGCCCTGGGTGCTGCTGACGCCGCTATCGGATCGCCTGATCGCACGGATCGAACCTTATCTGGCACCTTTGCCGCTGCTGCGCAGTCAGACCCACTGATTGAACGCCGCAAAATAAAACGCCCCGACATGAAAATGTCGGGGCGTTTTGCTATGGCCAGCCCGGGGATTAACCCTGATAGCCGTTAGGGTTCTGGCTTTGCCAGCGCCAGGTATCGATCATCATCTGCTCCAGACCGCGCTCTGCCTGCCAACCCAGCTCGGCACGGGCCTTGTGCGGCTCGGCCCAGCACTCGGCGATGTCGCCGGGGCGACGGTGCTTGATCTGGTAGGGAATGGGTCGGCCGCTGGCCGCTTCAAATGCCTTGATCATCTCCAGCACCGAATAGCCCTGACCGGTGCCCAGGTTATAGGTAAAGACGCCGGTATCAGACGCGATGCGCGCCAGCGCTTTGAGGTGACCGATGGCCAGATCCACCACATGGATATAGTCGCGCACCCCGGTACCGTCCGGCGTCGGGTAGTCGTTGCCAAATACCCCCAGCTCCTTGAGCTTGCCCACGCCGACCTGACTGATATAGGGCAGCAGGTTGTTGGGGATACCGTTGGGATCTTCCCCGATGAGGCCGCTCTCGTGGGCACCGACCGGGTTGAAGTAGCGCAGCAGCACGATGGCCCAGCGGGGATCGGATTTGGCGAGATCGCGCAGGATCTCCTCCACCATCAGCTTGGAGCGGCCATAGGGGTTGGTGGCGCTGGTGGGAAAATCTTCCCGCAGCGGTACCGAGGCGGGATCGCCATAGACGGTGGCCGAGGAGCTGAATACCAGCTGGAACACGCCAGCCCTGGCCATCTCTTCGCATAGCACCAGAGTGCCGCTGATGTTGTTCTGGTAATAGGTGAGCGGGATCTGGCTTGACTCACCGACCGCCTTGAGGCCGGCGAAATGGATTACTGACTCGATCTGGTGGGCGGCAAACAGTTGCTGCAGACAGGCACGGTCCAGCACATCCCCTTCGACGAAGATGACCGGCTTGCCGGTGATCCGTTCGACCCGCTTGAGTGACTCGGGGGAGGAGTTGGAGAGGTTGTCCAGTACCACCACCTGCAGCCCGACGTTCAAGAGTTCAACCAGGGTATGGGAGCCGATATAGCCGGCGCCCCCTGTAACCAGAATTGTCATTTTTTTATCCCGTCTTCGACTGAAACTGGGGCTGAGTCTACCTGCCCGACCCACTCGGGAAAAGCGCGAGATGCCAGGAACGAGCTTCAATAGTCGACGCTGACATCCCCGCTGGCGGTGCAGGAACAGGCCAGAGCCACGCCGCTATCCAGATCCTGCGCACTCAGGGTCATCACGCTCTGGCGCTCGATATCGCCTTCCGTGGTGCAGCGGCAGGCGCCGCATACCCCGGCGCGGCAGGCGGCCATCATGGTTTCGCCCGCAGCTTCCAGCGCTGCCAGCAGGGTCTGGCCCGGCAGGATCTTCACCTTCTTGCCGCTCTTTTTCAGGGTTAGCCAGAAGTGGTCGCTGCTGGTTGCAACTGGCGCCGTATTCGATGTAACCGCAGGCAGACCGAACGACTCCTGGTGCAACTGCGCTGCCGGTAGCCCCAGCTCCGTCAGCATGGTGCAAACTGCGGTCATGTAAGGCGCGGGCCCGCACAGATAGACGTGGCGCGCGAGCAGGTCTGGTGCCAATTCCTTCAACATGTCCGCTGTGAGTCGGCCCACCCAGGGGTGAACTGCAGGGGCCTCTTCCAGAATCAGGGCATGGCGTACACCGGCATGGGCCGCGGCCAGTGCAGCCAAGTCGTCTGCGAAGATCACATCCTCAGGCGAGCGGGCACTGTGAATAAAGCAGATGCCGGCATCCGGCCGCTTGGCCAGCTCGTCGCGCAGCATAGCCCACATGGGGGTGATGCCTGAACCGGCACTGAGCAGCAGCGGCCGCTCGCAGGGCAAGGCAGTCAGGTTGAAATCGCCGAAGGGGCCATCCACCCGGATCTCGTCCCCCACTTGCAGGGTCTGGTGCAGGTGGTGGGAGACCAATCCCACATCCTTGATGGTGATTTGCCAGCAGGCATCCTGCGGACTGGAGGAGAGGGTATAGGCACGGCAGTGGGGCTTGCCGTCGATCTCGGTATGCAGGGTGATGCACTGGCCAGCCAGCACGGGAGGGAGGCTGCCAGAAAGAGGTACTAGCTGCCAGCTCACTACGTCGTGGGTGTTCTGTTGGCGGCCAATGCAGGTGAGCGTGAGAGAGGTCATCACAAGGCTCCTTATATTTGAAACGGTTTGAAAAACGTCTGATGAAAAAGCCGGATCCAGAAAAAAGGCGAGCCGGGTGGCTCGCCAAACGCTTACAACATGCTGGAATGTCAGGCCGCCAGGATCTCGGCCAAGTCAGCCTCGGCCGTGGTGGTCCCTTTCAGGCCAAACTGTTCCTCCAGCACCTTGAGCAGGGCCGGGGTGAGGAAGGCGGGGGCGGTCGGGCCGGTACGGATGTCCTTCACACCCAGCGCCAGCAGGGTGAGCAGGATGACAATGGCCTTCTGCTCGAACCAGGAGAGTACCAGCGTCAGCGGCAGATCGTTGACGCCGCACTCGAACGCCTCGGAGAGCGCCAGCGCGAGCTGGATGGCGGAGTAGGCATCGTTGCACTGACCCACGTCCAGCAGACGGGGAATGCCGCCGATGTCGCCAAAGTCGAGCTTGTTGAACTTGTACTTGCCGCAGCCCAGCGTGAGCAGCAGGCTGTCGCGTGGCGCAGCCTTGGCAAACTCGGTGAAGTAGGCGCGCTCGACCTTGTCGCCGTCACAGCCACCCACCAGGAAGAAGTGGCTGATCTCCCCGGCTTTTACCTTCTCAATCACCGCCGGTGCGGCCTGCATCAGGGCATTGCGGGCAAAGCCGATGGTGATGAAGTGCTCCAGCTCGGTGTGCTTGAAGCCATCGAGTGCCAGTGCCTTGGCGATCACGGCGGAGAAATCATCCCCCTCCAGATGAGTGACGCCCGGCCAGCCGACGATGGAGCGGGTGAAGATGCGATCCGAGTAGTTGCCCACGTTCGGGTCGATGATGCAGTTGGAGGTCATCACCACAGCGCCCGGGAAGTTGGCAAACTCCTTCTGCTGGTTCTGCCAGGCGGAGCCGTAGTTGCCCACCAGATGGGGGTATTGTTTGAAGAAGGGGTAGGCCAGCGCGGGCAGCATCTCGCCGTGGGTGTAGACGTTGATGCCGGTCCCCTTGGTCTGCTCCAGAATGAGCTTGAGATCCATCATGTCGTGGCCGGAGACCAGAATGCATTTGCCGGGGATTGGCGTGACCCTGACCTGAGTCGGTTCCGGGTGGCCAAATGCGCTGGTTTCACCCAGATCCAGCATCTCCATGATTTTGAAGTTGAGTTGACCGATCTCCATGGCGCAGTTGAACAGGCGACCCATTTCGCTCGGGTCTGTGCTGAGCCAGCTCATGATGCGGTGGAATTCGGCGGCCACCTCGTCACTCTGCTGATCCAGCACCCGGGCGTGCTCCATGTAGGCGGCGGCGCCCTTAAGGCCGTAGAGGCAGAGCAGGCGCAGCCCCATGATGTCCTCATTCACCTCGTTCTTGCCCCGATTGGGGGCGGCTGGCGCGGCATGGGCAAGTTGTTCCCGCAGCTCGGCACCGGGTTCGAAGTAAGCGGACTGTGGCAAGTCGTTGACCTGCACCGCCATGGCGGTCAGACGATCGGCTAGCTGCTGGCGATAGGCGAGGGCCTGATTGGCGTAGGCCACGATGCGATTCGAGTCGAAGTTGACGTTGGTGAGGGTGGCGAAGAAGGCCTTGGGCACGAAGGCATCGATCTCGCGATCTATGATGCCCTGCTCACGGGCGGCCAGCGCCCAAGCGCTGAGCCCCTGCAGGGTGTAGATCAGCACATCCTGCAGATCCGAGGTTTCCGCCGTCTTGCCGCACATACCTTGTGCATAGGCGCAGCCGTTGCCTGCCGGGGTACGAATTGTCTGTTCACATTGCACACAAAACATCATGCCTCTCCTAATTGGACATTTCAGTTGTTTGTTTTGTGGCGATTCTATTCCTGCGGTTCAGAACTTAATAGATATTCATTTTGCCAATTAAGATTCCCTTGATGCAGATCAAAAACAAAAAAGCCGCCCAAACAGGGCGGCAAGCGGGTGGATAAAAGGAGAGACAACTCGGGTTTGCAACAAAGCTCACTTCAACAATGGGTCAGGCCAGGTAGGCGCGCAGCATCCAGACCAGTTTCTCCTGCTGCTGCACATAGTCGGAGAGGATGGACGCTGTCCCTTCATCACCAGCCTCGGCGGCCTGAGCCAGAATGCGGCGCTGAGCCACCAGCAGTTCACGGAAGCTCACCAGCAGGGATTCGACACAGGCACGACCGTCGTGCAGCCCTTTCTGTTCGGGAATAGCGGAGACCTTGATGTAGTCGCTGAAGCTGTGCAGTGGCACGCTATCCAAGGTCAGGATGCGTTCTGCCAGGGCATCGACTTTCAGCAGCAGGTCGTTGTAAATCTCCTCGAACTTCAGGTGCAGCTCGAAGAACTGGTTGCCACGGATATTCCAGTGGAAGCCGCGGACGTTCATGTAGAGGATCTGGTAGCTGGCCAGCAACTTGTTCAGCTCGGCAGCCAGAGCTTGTGATTGAGCGGTATCAAGACCAATCGGGCTTTTCATCATTCACCTCCAGATAAGGAAATCGGGTTTGACAATCTGTCTTGGAACGAACTCAGATTAACCCCTTGTTATTTGAAGGGATAATCGCTCGTACCTAACAGTTTGATAGCGAGTGGCTATCAAAGCTGGGGAGGGAAGTGGTGAAAGGGTGGGCTAGTTTGGGTACTTCTCGAGCAGGGCCATCAGGATGGCCTGACACTCGCTATCCGGCTCGCTATCGACTTTGCCAGCGCGAAAGTGGAGCTGGAAGGCACGCATGACGGCGCGGCTCTGCTCGTCCCATTGGCTGCTTTGTGACAGGCCGTAGCCGTAGCGGGCCAGCTGTTGTTGCCACATGGCCGCATCCCAGTGGGGCAAGGGGCTGGCCAGTAACTCAGCCACCCGGCTTTCATCTGGCCAGGCGCCGACACCGTACTCCAGATAGAGTTGACGCCAGGGGAAGTGGGGGCCGGGATCCTGCTTGCGCTCGGGGGCGACATCGCTGTGGCCCAGCACCTGGGTCGGTGGAATGTGGTAGCGGGCGACCAGCTCCCGACTGAGGGCGCCGACGGCGGCAATCTGCTGCGCGGTATAGGGTTGCCAGCGGCGGGCATCGGGGGCCAGCTGCTCATCTTCCGGCGGATAGCCGAGGTTGACGATCTCGATGCCGAGCGAGCTGGCATTGAGCCCGGCATATTGGTGCCAGCGGCTGCGCCCGGCATGCCAGGCGCGCTGGCTATCCGGCACCAGCTGATAGACGGGGAGCGGTCTGTCACTGCTGTCTCGGGGGATCAGGTAGTGGGCGCTCACCTTGTGCTCCGGCTCGGTCAGCAGGCGCAGGGAGTGGGCGTCATCCTCGTCGGTGTAGTGCAGGATAAGAAAGGCGATGCGCTCGTTCTGATTGGCGCTCTGATAGCGAGTGGAGAGCTGGTAGCTCTGCTGGTTGCAGCCTTGCAGCAAAGAGCCAAGCAGAGTGCCGAGAAGCAGCGATGCGGCGATGCGCCATCCCCTGACTGCTCGACGTTTGGGCAGTGTGATGGAGAGGCGCTTCGTCATGGCTGCTGGCCTGCTGGTTGAGCGGTGCAGTTAGCTGCGATATTTGGCGGTGAGGCCGAGCAGGAAGTTGCGCAGGATCTGATCCCCGCAATCCTGATAGTGCTTGTGATCCTTGGAGCGGAACAGGGCGCTCAGCTCGGATTTGGAGAGGTTGAAGTTGGCGAGCTTGAGCGTGCCGAGCATATCCTCTTCCTTGAAGTTGAGGGCGATGCGCAGCTTGCGCAGGATCAGGTTGTTGTTGATCCGGTTTGGCACCACCTGGGGCGGCGCATCTTTCCGCACACCGCGACGGGTGACGATGAGACCATCGAGGAACTGGCTCAGGGCGGAGTCGGGGCAGGCGGCATAGCCCGCTTCCTGTACTTCTCCCTCTTCGGCCTCTTTCATCAGCCAGCCGTGCAGTTGGGCATGGTCGATGGCCAGATTGCCCTTGGCAAACATCTCGACCATCTCGTCGTTGCTGATGGTGAGGGCGTAGCGCAGGCGGCGCAGAATATCGTTGTTGGTCATGCTGACTCCTGTTTAAACGGCGCAACTTTACCATCTGTCGGCCCCCGCGTCAGAAAAAGCGGGGAAACGATATCTCCGTGCGCGTACCAGTCTTGCTTAGCTCAGGTAGCGTGGCGCCTCCTGGCGCACCAGCTCAAGGGCATCCTGCAACTCCAGCAGCTCGGGCTCCAGCTCGCTGACCGGCACGCCGTCACGCAGCTGTTGCTCCAGTTGTGACAGCAGCCGCTGCAGGCCTGGCACCCCCGAGTAGGCGCAGCCGCCGTTGAGACGGTGGAGCTGGGCCAGCACTTCACTGTCGTCGATGGCACCCGCAAGAGCGGCATCCAGCACAGGTTCCACCTCGTCGAAGCTGGCCAGCAGCATGGTCAGCATCTCTCTGGCCAGATCCTCCTTGCCGGCCGCCTGACGCACCGCCAGTGCCCAGTCGATCTGCTGATCGCCGACGATCTGGTGACGGCGATGGGCAAAATCGGTAATGAGTCTGGCCAGCATGCTCTCGTCGATGGGCTTGGCCAGATAGTCATCCATCCCCTGGCGGATCAGGCGCTCCCGCTCGCCGGGAATGGCGTGGGCAGTCACCGCCACGATCGGCGTCTCGGTATTGAGGGACTGGCTGCGGATCGCCTGGGTGGCGCTGATGCCATCCATGATCGGCATCTGGATATCCATGAAGATGATGTCGAACGGCTGGCTCTGGGCCTGTTTGACCGCCTCCTTGCCGTTCTTGCAGAGCACGACCTGAGTCACCATCTCCCTGAGCATGGCGGCGATGAGCTTGAGGTTGGCGGCGTTGTCATCCACTGCCAGCACCTTGATCGGCTGCAGCTGGCGAGCAGATGGCTGGGCCGGCAGCTGCTGGCGGCTCGCCTCCGGGGTGAGCAGGGCGTGCAGCAGCTTGCGATGGTTGAGCGGCTTGGAGAGACAGTGCTGTGCACCGTGAGCCAGCATCGCCTCGTAGAGCGCCGGTTCATGGCTGCTGAGCAGCACTATGGTGTTCTGCTGCTGGCCGCTCAGGCTGTCGAGTCGGCTGATCACCTGTTGCGGAGTATGCAGGGTGCTGCTGCCAATGAGCACAATGTCCTGTTCACTCATCTCTGGCCAGGGGGCATCGTTTGTCAGTAGCTGCACATCGAGCTGCCACTCGGCCAGCAGCGCCAGCAGGGCGGCGCGAGCAAAGGGGTCCGGCTCCAGCAGCCAGAGCCGTTTGTTGCGGATGCGATCCAGCGGCAGCTGATCGGTCTGCGGCAGGGGAGAGACCTCCAGATCCAGGCTGAAAGAGAAGACTGAGCCCTTGTCCAGCTCCGACTCGAAGCGGATCTGGCCACCCATCTGTTGCACCAGCTTCTGGGTGATGACCAGACCCAGTCCGGTGCCGCCATAACGGCGCGAGATGGAGGAGTCGGCCTGATTGAAAGCCTGGAACAGCTGGCGCTGCTGCTCTTCCGAGATGCCGATGCCGGTATCCCGGATCCGCACGTTGAGCTTCACCTTGTGGTTGCTGCTGCCGAGCTGCTCGATATGAACATCCACGTTGCCGCGCTCGGTGAACTTGATGGCGTTGCCGGTGAGGTTGGTCAGCACCTGCTGCAGACGCATGGGGTCGCCGGTGAGGGTATCGGGGACATCCGCATCGACCCGCAAAGAGAGCTCCAGTTGCTTGTCGTGGGCGCTGGGGCCGAGCAGGTGCATGGTCTCGTTGAGGGTGTCGCGCAGGCTGAAGGGGATATGCTCCAGCTGCAGCTTGCCCGCCTCCAGCTTGGAGAAGTCGAGGATGTCGTTGATGATGCCAAGCAGGTTGCGCGCCGACTTCTCGATGGTCTGCATGTAGTCGGTCTGGCTCGGCGTGAGGCTGGTCTTGAGCAGCTGGCGGGTAAAACCGATGACGCCGTTGAGCGGGGTGCGCAGCTCATGAGACATGTTGGCGAGGAACTCCGATTTGACCCTTGCCGCCTCCTGCGCCCGCTTCTTGGCCATGTCGAGCTCGACGTTCTGGATCTCGATCTGCTCCAGTGTCTCGCGCAAATCCGAGGTGGCCTGATCGATATTCTGCTGCATCTCCTCGTGATATTCGGAGAGCGCCTTGGCCATGGCGTTGATGCCGTTTTTCAGCATGTCCAGCTCGCCGGTCAGCTCGCCGCTGACCCGGGTATCGAGCCGTCCTTCCCGGATCTTGTGCACCGCCTGCACCATGTTGGTGATGGGCTGGGTCACGCTCTTGACCAGTCGGAAGCCAAACAGGGTACTGACGGCGACCCCGAGCAGCACCATGATGATGGCGAAGAAGGTATCGCGGTAGTGGAGCAGCATGGCGCGATCCGTGGTCATCTGCATCGAGATGTAACCGATCATCGGCGGCTCCACATCGCTGGGCAGCGGGAAGCCATCCATGGTGGTTTCGGCCTGGATCGGGGTGCGCAATATGATGTCGTCACCGTAGAGGGTGATGCTGGTCAGCTCCGGAATCGGCTCGCCATCGGGCAGTTGCAATCGGGTGAAGTCCCTGTGGTAGTTGGACGTCACGAACAGCTGGTTGTCCTGGGTGAAGACGGCGATGGACTTGATGAGCGGCGAGTTCTTGCGATGGGTCAGACCAATCAGTCGCTTGAGGGATTCGCGGCTGTGCTGGGTCATACCATATTCACTGGCGATAGCCAGTGGCTCTATGATGTTGATCCCTTGATCGATCAGGTTGTTTTCCAGCTGCTGGTAGCGATGGAAGGTGAAGTAGCCGGCCATCAGGCCACCGATGATCAAGGTGGGTAATATGGTAAATGCCAGCACCCGCGCCCGAAGGCCGTATTTGGTCATACTATTATTCTTGTGGGACAATAGCCTGCTGCAGATTCCACAATCATGACATAGCCACCTAATAGGCACCAAGTTTTATGGCCCAGTTTTTCAAGCCCCAAAAGAAATCCACCCAGCCCCAACGCATTGAATTTACGATAGACACCCTCGATCACCACTGTGTCGGGATCGGTCGTCATCAAGGCAAGGCGATCTTTGTTGAAGGGGCGCTGCCCGGCGAGACCATCAAGGCCCGCATCACCGAAGACAAAAAGCAGTATGGCCATGCCGCTCTGCAACAGGTGGTGACACCGGCCGCCAATCGTATCGCCCCCTTCTGCAGTCACTACCGCGAGTGCGGTGGTTGCAGCGCCCAGCATATGTCGGTGGCGGATCAGCAGGCAGCCAAGGCGGCCGGACTGGTCAATCTGTTCGAGCGTCTCGGCAATATTAGTGCGCCAGCACTGGAGCCGGTGCTGACTGGCGAGGAGCGTGCCTATCGCCGGGTCTGCCGGCTGGCCATCAAATTCGACAAGAACGGTCGCTGCACCCGGGTCGGTTTTCGTCGCCGCAACAGCAACGATCTGGTGGAGATCGAAGGGTGCCCGGTGCTGGCCGCACCGCTCTCTGCCCTGATTGCGCCGCTGCGCGAGTGCCTCAATCGCTTGAAGAGCCAGCGTGAGCTGGGTCATGCCGAACTGATCCAGGCGGAGCAGGGGATCATGATGCTGCTCCGTCATACCGGTCGTCCCAACGAGACGGATCGGGCGCAGCTGGTGGAGTTTGCCGCCGAGCAGGGTATCGACCTCTATCTGCAGGCGGCCGACGACAAGATAGTGGCGCTGCATCAGCAGTTCGAACCATCTTACTCGCTGGATGGCCTGTCTCTTGCATTTGCTCCGGGTGACTTCATTCAGGTCAACGGCCCTGTCAACCAGCAGATGGTCGATCAGGCGCTCTCATGGCTTGGGGCGAGCAAGGATGACAAGGTACTCGATCTCTTCTGTGGCATCGGCAACTTTACCCTGCCGCTGGCCCGTCAGGCCCGCGAAGTGGTGGGGGTGGAAGGTGAGCTGGCCATGGTGGCGCGCGCCGAAGAGAACGCCCGTCGCAACGACATCAGCAACGCCCGTTTCTACAAGGCGGACTTGAGCGGCGATATCGTCGGCATGTCCTGGGCGCGGGAAGGGTTCGATCTGGTACTGCTGGATCCGGCTCGTCCCGGTGCGCTGGAGGTGATGGAGCACGTAGTGAAACTTTCACCCAAGCGGGTGGTCTACGTCTCCTGTAATCCGGTGACGCTGGCGCGTGATAGCCAGGTGCTGGTGAAGGGCGGTTATCGACTGGTGCGGTTGGGCATGCTCGACATGTTCCCCCACACTGGTCATCTGGAGTCCATGGCCCTCTTCGAACGGGGCTAGCGAGTGCTCATCAGCAACCTGAACTGAAGCTGTTTGAGCAGACGTGATTGGGGTAACCTAGCCCCTCGTAATTCGGCTGGGCCTGCCGGAGAGACCTATTGTCTTTTTTGACAATATGCCTTGAAACCCTCTCCGAAAATCCCCATTTGAGGCGATCTCACAAGGGGTGAAAGTGACTACTTTCGGCCAAACACTTTAAAGGATTGATACCATGGTTGCGGTTCGCGATATTCATTTGAAAGACAACTTCACCCTGGAGGAGTGGGTCAGCTCGCTCACCCTGAGTGACAGTGACAAGGAGCAGTTGCGAACCGTCTACCAGTATTGCCTGACGTTGGGTGACGAGGCCCTCACCAGCAAGCTGCTGGTGCGCGGCATCGAGATGGTGGGCATCCTGCTGATGCTCAGCATGGATCTCGGTACCCTCAAGGCAGCCATCATCTACCCCTTTGTCGAAGCCGGTCTCATCAGCCAGGAGCGGATGGACGAGGACTTCGGGCCCAAGATCGCCAAGCTGGTGGAAGGGGTGCTGGAGATGGAGGCCATCCGCTCCCTGCAGACCCTCCATCGCAGCGAAACCTCGCCGGAGCAGGTCGACAATGTGCGCCGCATGCTGCTCGCCATGGTCGAGGATGTGCGTGCCGTGGTCATCAAGCTGGCCGAGCGGATCGCCTGCCTGCGGGAAGCGAAAAAGGCGGATGAAGAGACCCGGGTGCTGATGGCCCAGGAGATCACCAACATCTATGCGCCGCTGGCCAACCGGCTCGGTATCGGTCAGCTCAAGTGGGAGCTTGAAGATCTCGCCTTCCGTTACCTGCACCCGGAAACCTACAAGCAGATCGCCAAACAGCTGGATGAGAAGCGACTCGATAGGGAGCGCTACATTCAGGAGTTTGTGCGCTCCCTGCGCGATGCGCTGAAAGAGGCGGGGGTCGAGGCCGAGGTCTATGGCCGACCGAAACACATCTACAGCATCTGGCGCAAGATGCAGAAGAAGCACCTCGAATTCAACGAGCTGTTCGACGTGCGTGCGGTGCGGGTAGTAACCAAGCGGCTGCAGGATTGCTATGCGGCGCTCGGCATCGTTCACACCCACTTCCACCACATTCCCCGTGAGTTTGACGACTATGTCGCCAACCCCAAACCCAACGGCTATCAGTCGATCCACACGGTAGTGGTGGGGCCGGAGGGCAAGACGGTCGAGATCCAGATCCGTACCGACCAGATGCATCAGGATGCCGAGCTCGGCGTCGCTGCCCACTGGCGCTACAAGGAGGGTCCGCAGGCTGGCGGCAAGGCCAACACCTTCGAAGACAAGATCGAGTGGCTGCGCAAGCTGCTCGCCTGGCAGGAGGATCTCTCCGAGAGCGGCTCCCTGCTGGAAGACCTGCGCAGTCAGGTGTTCGAGGACAGGGTCTATGTCTTCACCCCGAAAGGGGATGTCATCGACTTGCCGGCGGGTGCCACTCCGCTCGACTTTGCCTATCACGTCCACAGCATGATCGGCCACCGCTGCATCGGTGCCAAGATTGACGGTCGCATCGTGCCGTTCACCTACGCGCTGCAGACCGGCGATCAGGTTGAGGTGATCACCCAGAAGGAGCCGAACCCGAGCCGCGACTGGATGAACCCCAACGCCGGCTTCCTGCGCTCCAGCCGGGCGCGGGCCAAGGTTGCGACCTGGTTCAGAAAGCTGGATCGGGACAAGAATATCGTGGCCGGTCGCGAGCTGTTCGAGAAGGAGCTGGATCGCCACAACCTCAGCATGTCCAAGATCGACAAGGGCAACATGCTGCGCCGCTTCAATCTGGAGAGCACCGACGATCTGCTGGCCGGTATCGGCAGCGGCGATATCCGCATCAACCAGGTGCTCAACTATCTCGACACCTGCTACAACAAGCCGACGGCGGAAGAGGAAGATCGTCGCCTGCTGGAAAGGCTGGAGCAGAAGGCCAATGCGCCGATGCGCCACAAGCCCAAGGATCACATCGTCGTGGAAGGGGTCGGCAACCTGATGACCCATATCGCCCGCTGCTGTCAGCCGATCCCGGGCGATGCCATTCAGGGCTTCATCACCATGGGACGCGGCGTCTCCATCCACCGTGAAGATTGCGAGCAGTTGAAAGAGCTCTCCCGTCGCAACCCGGAGCGACTGATCGATGCGGTGTGGGGCGAGAATTACTCCGGCGGCTACAGCCTCACCATCCGGATCATCTCCAATGATCGCTCCGGCCTGCTGCGGGACATCACCACAGTGCTGGCCAACGAGAAGATCAATGTGATGGGGGTACGCTCACGCTCCAACGTGCGCGAACAGACCGCCGAGATCGACATGGAGCTGGAGATCTACAACATCAACGCCTTCAACCGGGCGTTGGCAAAGCTCAGCCAGCTCAATGACGTAATTAGCGCCAAGCGGCTTTGATAGAGAACCGACCGGCCCCAGTGGCCGGTCTGTATTTGCGACCCTTTTTGAACTAATCGAAAGCGAATATCCCATGTCCCCACGTTATGACTTCTCCCGACTGTTTGACATGAGATTGCTCGACTGCGCGGCCTGATGTCGCTTCCTCCCCCATTTAACGAATCGAAAGTGAGTAGCCCATGTCCCAACGTTACGATCTGCCCCAACTGCTCGACATCATGGCTCGCCTGCGCGATCCGCAAAACGGCTGCCCCTGGGATCTGAAACAGAACTTCCAGACCATAGTGCCGCACACCCTGGAAGAGGCCTACGAAGTTGCTGATGCCATCGAGACCGAAGATTGGCAGGGGCTGAAAGGGGAGCTGGGTGACCTGCTGTTTCAGGTGGTGTTTTACGCCCAGCTTGGCAAGGAGCAGGGGCTGTTCGACTTCGCCGATATCGTCGATACGGTGAGCGAAAAGCTCATTCGCCGCCACCCCCATGTTTTCTCGGATGCCGACCTTGCCAACGAGCAGGCAGTAAAAGCGAACTGGGAAGCAGAAAAGGCCAAAGAGCGCGCGGCCCTCGACAAAGAGAGCGTGCTGGACGATATCCCGCTCTCGCTGCCGGCCCTGACCCGTGCCGCCAAGATCCAGAAACGCTGTGCCACCGTCGGTTTTGACTGGAAGACGCTGGGGCCGGTGGTGGACAAGATCCACGAGGAGATCGACGAGGTGATGGAAGAGGTGCTGATGGTCGATGTGGATGAGGCGCGGGTGAGCGACGAGCTCGGCGACCTGCTGTTTGCTACCGTCAATCTGGTGCGCCATCTGGGCAAGGATCCCGAGCAGGTGCTGCGGGGCGCCAACGCCAAGTTCGAGCGTCGCTTTCGTCAGGTTGAGCAGATAATCGCCGCAGAAGGGCTGAAAATGAGCGATTGCACCCTCGAAAAGCTTGATGCTGCCTGGGACAAGGCAAAGGAAACCGAGCAAAGTTGATTTGGCGCAAGATGGGGCGGCAAGGAGCCTGATAGATTTTTGCTCATTGTTTGGGAGAGGGGTTTTTGGTATACTGTTTCCCCGTCCTGCTTCATCCCCGAAGCACCCCTTAAAATTCCCTAAACTTCTTTCAGGTTCAGCATGACGACCAAATATATTTTTGTTACTGGTGGCGTTGTTTCATCCCTCGGCAAAGGCATTGCCGCAGCTTCTCTGGCAGCCATTCTGGAAGCCCGTGGTCTGGATGTGACCATCATGAAACTGGACCCCTACATCAACGTGGATCCGGGCACCATGAGCCCGACCCAGCATGGTGAAGTGTTCGTAACCGAGGACGGGGCCGAAACCGATCTGGATTTGGGTCACTACGAGCGTTTCATCCGCACCAAGATGACCCGTCGCAACAACTTTACCACCGGCCGTATCTACGCCGACGTACTGCGTAAAGAGCGTCGTGGTGACTATCTGGGCGCCACTATTCAGGTTATCCCGCACATCACCAACGCCATCAAAGAGCGGGTGATTGCCGGTGCCGAAGGCCATCAGGTTGCCATCGTCGAAGTGGGTGGTACCGTAGGTGACATCGAGTCCCTGCCGTTCCTCGAAGCCATTCGTCAGCTGGCTGCCGAAGTGGGCCGCAACAATGCCATGTTCATGCACCTGACTCTGGTTCCTTACCTGGCTGCTGCCGGTGAAGTGAAGACCAAGCCGACCCAGCACTCTGTAAAAGAGCTGCTCTCCATCGGTATCCAGCCGGATGTGCTGATCTGCCGCTCCGACCGTGCCATTCCTGCCAACGAGCGCGCAAAAATTGCCCTGTTCTGCAACGTGCCCGAGCGCGCCGTCATCTCCATGAAAGACGTCGACTCCATCTACAAGATCCCGGCACTGCTGAAATCCCAGAACCTGGACTCCTACTTCACCGAGCGTTTCGGTCTGGAGTGCAAAGAAGCTGACTTGTCCGAGTGGGAACAGGTTATCTACGAAGAGGCCAACCCGACTGGTGAAGTGACCATCGGTATGGTTGGCAAGTACGTCTCCCTGCCGGACGCTTACAAGTCCGTCAACGAGGCGCTCAAGCACGGTGGTCTCAAGACCCGTCACTCCGTCAACATCAAGTACATCGACTCTCAGGATATCGAGACCCGTGGCTCCGAGCTGCTGGAAGGTCTGGACGCGATCCTGGTGCCGGGTGGCTTCGGTGAGCGCGGTGTGGAAGGCAAAATTCTGGCTGCCCAGTATGCCCGCGAGAACAAGATCCCCTACCTGGGTATCTGCCTCGGCATGCAGGTTGCCATGATCGAATTTGCTCGCAACGTAGCGGGCATGGAAGGGGCTCACTCCTCCGAGTTCAAGAAAGATTGCGCGTACCCGGTCGTCGGCCTCATCACCGAGTGGGTGGATGAAGAGGGCAATATCGAGACCCGTACCGAGAAGTCTGATCTGGGCGGTACCATGCGTCTGGGTTCCCAGCTCTGCCACCTGGTCGAAGATTCCAAGGTGCGTCAGATGTACGGCAGCCCGACCATTTACGAGCGTCACCGCCACCGTTATGAAGTCAACAACAAGCTGCTGCCGCAGATCGAGGCAGCCGGCCTGAAAGTGACCGGTCTCTCCGCTGACAAGAAGTTGGTGGAAATCATCGAGATCCCGGATCACCCCTGGTTCGTGGCCGCGCAGTTCCACCCGGAGTTCACCTCAACTCCTCGTGATGGCCACGCCCTGTTCGCCGGTTTTGTGAAGGCGGCAGGCGAGTATCAGAAGCGTAATTTGAAGTAATTGAAAATAAATGCGGTTGGGGCACTGTGCCACAGCCGCTTTTTTTGGCATATTTTTGTTGTTTTTTTACGAAACCTGAGGAAATACACATGTCCAAGATCGTTAAAGTGATCGGTCGTGAAATCATCGACTCCCGTGGTAACCCGACCGTTGAGGCCGAAGTTCACCTGGAAGGTGGTTTTGTTGGTATGGCAGCCGCTCCGTCTGGCGCGTCCACCGGTTCCCGCGAAGCGCTGGAACTGCGTGACGGCGACAAGAGCCGTTTCCTGGGTAAAGGCGTGCTGAAAGCCATCGAAGCCGTAAACGGCCCGATCGCTCAAGCTCTGCTGGGTAAAGATGCCAAGGACCAGGCCACTGTCGACCAGATCATGATCGACCTCGACGGTACCGAGAACAAATCCAAGTTCGGCGCCAACGCCATCCTGGCTGTTTCCCTGGCTAACGCCAAAGCTGCCGCTGCTGCCAAAGGCATGCCGCTGTACGCCCACATCGCCGAGCTGAACGGCACCCCGGGTGTTTACTCCATGCCGCTGCCGATGATGAACATCATCAACGGTGGTGAGCACGCCGACAACAACGTCGACATCCAGGAGTTCATGATCCAGCCGGTTGGCGCCAAGACCCTGAAAGAAGCCGTTCGCATGGGCGCAGAAGTGTTCCACAACCTGGCCAAAGTGCTGAAGTCCAAGGGCTACAACACTGCAGTTGGTGACGAAGGTGGTTTCGCTCCGAACCTGAAATCCAACGCCGAAGCGCTGGAAGTTATCGCTGAAGCCGTTGCCGCTGCCGGTTACAAACTGGGCACCGACATCACCCTGGCTATGGACTGCGCTGCTTCCGAGTTCTACGACGCAGAGAAGAAAGAGTACAACCTGAAAGGCGAAGGTCGTGTCTTCACCTCCAACGGTTTCTCCGACTTCCTGGCTGACCTGACCACCAAGTTCCCGATCGTCTCCATCGAAGATGGCCTGGACGAATCTGACTGGGAAGGTTTCGCCTACCAGACTGCTGAACTGGGCAAGAAAATCCAGATCGTTGGTGACGACCTGTTCGTAACCAACACCAAGATCCTGAAGCGCGGTATCGACAACGGCATCGCCAACTCCATCCTGATCAAGTTCAACCAGATCGGTTCCCTGACCGAAACTCTGGCTGCCATCAAGATGGCCAAAGACGCTGGCTACACTGCCGTCATCTCCCACCGCTCCGGTGAGACCGAAGACGCGACCATCGCCGACCTGGCTGTTGGTACCGCTGCTGGCCAGATCAAGACCGGTTCCATGAGCCGTTCTGACCGTGTTGCCAAGTACAACCAGCTGATCCGTATCGAAGAAGCTCTGGGTGCCAAAGCTCCTTTCCGCGGTCTGAAAGAAGTTAAGAACCAGGCTTAATCAAGCCTCGGTCGTCAACCTCGGTTGACCCGGCCAGACCTAAGGTTTGGCGAACAGTCCGGAGCCCTTGTGGCTCCGGATTTTTTTATGGCTGTTTTCCGGCGCGATTGCCGGTGTGGCAGAAGTTGGCAGCGCAGCTGGCCAGCCAGGGTCAGCAGTCACTGACCGGCAACAGATACAAAAAGCCCGCATGATGCGGGTTTTTTGCTTGGGGTTGGCTCAGCTCTTGGCGTTGTCAGCCTTGCTGCGGGGGTCAACTCCCGCAGTCGTGGCGGCGGCTGGAGCGCTTTGCTCGGCCAGTTGTGGAGAGAGCAGGCTGGCTGGCGCGAGCTGGCCATAGGCGCGCGACTTGCCCTCAAACAGCAGGCTCTGCTGATACCAGGTGGTTGCCCAGCTGAAGTCCCGCTCGCGGGCCGCCGCTTCGTCGCAAGGCTGCGGCCGGTGCAGTTGCAGGTCTGCCTTCCAGTTAAAGCAGGTGAGCTTGTCCGGCTCGCGCATCGGATACTCGACGATCCGCTCGCCGTAGACCCGCCCTATGGTGCCGCTGGCGGCATAGATGCCCCCGCGCGGCGCTTCGCTTAGCAGGGAGTGGCCGGTAAACCAGGGCGCCTTGCCCCCCAGCAGGTCGAGGATGGTGGGGGCGATATCCTGCTGGGCGCCGATGCCCGGCTGATGGCGCGGGGCGATGGAGCCATCGGTGGCGAACATCAGGAAGGGGATCCAGTACCGCCCCATATGGCCGCTGCGCTCGCCAGCGGTGTGATCGGCGGTGATGACAAACAGGGTCGGGCCAAGGTTGGCTTGCTTGTACTCCTCGATAAAGCGGCCGAGCGCCTTGTCGGCATAGTGCAGCACGCTCATCTGCCGCTCGTTGCTGCTTTGGTCGCCAAACAGCCAGGGCTCGCCCGGCGGCAGCTGGTCATCGTGAGTGGTGGTGTTGTTCACCATGTAGAAGAAGGGGCGCGACTCCGCGCGCGCCTTGCTCAGGATAAAGCGGTAGAGATCCGGGTCCTGATAGCCCCAGCTGTTCTGCTCCACCTCGGCGGCGGGCATCTCCAGCTTGCCGTAAGAGGCCTGCGTCCCCAGCAGCTGGGCCAGCTGTCCGGTCTCCCCCTTGTGCATCCCCTGAAAGACCGCCGTGCTCCAGCCGGCGTCGCTCAACAGTTTGGGCAGGCACTCGTAGTGCTGATCTTGCAGCGGCGTATTGGGGATGCCCGCCTCCAGCGGATTTTGATAAGAACAGAGCGCGGTAAAGAACCCCTCCACCGTGCGGCGGCCGCCGGCGATCAGGCCATCGGTGCGCAGCCCCTCGCGGTGCAGCGCATCCAGATGGGGAGTGACATTGGGCGCAGCCGGGTTGTAACTCTGCATCAGCTCGGCAGGCCAGCTCTCCAACAGCATCAGAATGACGTTCATCTTGCGCTGCGGCGGTTGGTAGGGGGCGTGGCCATCGAGCTGTGCCAGCGTCGCCAGCTGCGGTGCTGCGGGTGGCGGCAGCTGCTGATAGAGCGGCGTGCCGCCGCCGGTTTCGTCGGCGGAGCTGCTGCTGACCAGCATGGCGTAGACGGGGTTGAGGGCGAGCAGCGCCTGCTGGGGATTGCCGATGGCGTAGGCGCGATCCGGCTTCATCGGCAGATCGGTCAGGGAGCCGCGCACGCAGAGCACCGCGATGGCAAAGGTGAGCAGCAGCGGCAGCTCGGTCTTCGCCAGCGTCATGCGCGCCGGCAGGCGCAGCTGGCGGCGACACAGCAGGGCGCTGGCCAGTGCACCGGCCAGGGTTGCGACCATCAGCAATGGGTACTGTTTGAGGGCGGTGGTGAGCAGACTGCCCGCCTCGCGGGTCACCTCGCCCAGCTCATAGCCGATATGGCGTCCCGAATTGGCGAAATACATCAGGTCGGCCACCTGCAACACTGCCAGCACCATGGCCGGAACCCACCACCAGAGCCAGGAGAGGCGACGCAGCCCGAGCCGCACCGCCAGCCAGCAGAGCAGGGCGCTCGGCGCCCACAGCAGGGCCGCCGCCGCCAGATCGAAGCGAAAGCCCCACAACAGCGCCTCAAGTTGTTGAGTGGTGGTCAGCACCGCAAAGCTGGCGGGCGACCAGAACAGCAGCAGGGATTTGAGCAGCAGTGCCAGGAGCGCGAGCAGCGCCAGACCCGACAGCAGAAAGCGAGCGAACATAGCCAATCCGGAGTTTCAGGAAGTCATCGAGCGGCTATTGATAACGGATGTAGTTGTCGGCTTACAAGCATTACTGTCACGCAATGGTAACCAGATGTGACAAGTGTGAAGAGGTTCGCCTTTGCCGGGGAGATGCGAGAGCCAAGTGCGCTCGCATCTCCTCCCTGTTGTGCACCTAGCGGGCGGCGGATTGGCTGGTCAGCCAATCTTGCAAGGTATTGGCAAAGGCGGCGGGTTGCTCGATGGGGTAGAGGTGGTTGGCCCCGTCGATCCGCTTGAGCTGGCAGTGCGGCAGCTGCGCGACAAGGGCCTCGCTGACCAGCGCGAACAGCGGGCGGGTCGCCGCTCCCAATACCACGCAGGCGGGCAGGGTCAGGGTGGCAAGACGTGCGGGCGACCAGTCGGGGCGTTCGCTCTGGCTCAACTGCTTGGGCAGGCTGGCGGCCTCGGCCAGCTGCGCCTGCTGCCACTTGACGGGCTGGCTGGCAAAATAGCCGCCGCGGCCACCCCCCCGGTGTCAGGATAGTTGTCGCCTGATCTGATCTATCTACAAGTGAAGACCGGGGGAGGATAAAGAGTGTCGAATGGCTCGTTATTCAAGTGAACGGAAGGCCGCTTTGCTCAAGAAGCTACTG
>NZ_JBCGFC010000017.1:0-88141 GCF_038739615.1 Aeromonas sp. SER
AGAGCGCGCGCGCCTCGGGCAGTTGACCATCCACCAGCAGATAGAAGGGGGTCAGCAGCACCACGCTGCAGAGCACCTGACTGTAGAGCAGCGACCAGTTGTCGAGCCCCAGATCCCACTTCTTGAGCAGTACGCTGTAGAGTGCATAGGTGCCGGCCGAGAGCAGCATGTAGACCGAGCCAATCTGGATGCCGTGGGTAAAAAGCCGGGTCGGATCCCCCTGCCCCAGCAAAATGGCCAGCCCCATGATGGAGAGCAGAGCCCCCAGGATGGCGCCCCAGGTGGGACGCTCGCGCAGCAACCAGATGCTGAACAACACGGTGAGCAGCGGCGTCAACCCCATCATCAGCCCCATCTCGGTGGCGCCCATGGTTTGCGCCGCGTAGTAGCCGAAGGTCTGGTTTAGCACCATGCCAAGCAGCGCCAGCGCGGCGATCTGCCAGATACCGGCACGCAGGCGGGCCCGCTCGCGCCATACCCGGCGAGCCAGAAAAGGGGTCAGAACCAGCGCAGCCACCACCCAGCGGGACCAGGCGAACGCGGCGGGCGACAAGACACCCACCGCCAGTTTGCTGACGACGCCATTGCCAGCCCAGATGGCAATGCAGGAGAGAGGGAACAGAAAGGCAAGGGGCATCAACGGCTCCGGCATCCCGAACGAGAATTGAGCGAGGCAGTATAGGGGGCAACGGGTGAGAAACAAAGCCGTCATCAAGGGAGGCACGAGAGAGAAAACCGGATCGACAAAAACAAATATGCCCGCATAACGCGGGCATATCCGTGCAGAAACACGCTCAGAAGATTATCACGCCGCATCCATGTGCAGTCTGGAGATCAGCTCATTGACCTCGGTGACTGTCTGACGGTGGGGAATGTCCGCCTGGCTCGGCATGAGCAACAAACCGGACTGAAAATCAAACCGCCCCCGACCATGGATATAGATCCGACCTTTAAAGAAGGTTTTGACGTGTTTTGCCACCATCAGTGGCAGGTACTTCTTGAACACTCTCATCGTTTGCAACCTCTTGCAGTTGTATCCGTATGACAGCAGCTTCTGCGAATTAATTCCGTAAAATAATCATAAAAATCCGGAAAACTCGCCCATCTCTTCCCAAAAAATTCAATCTATAACTTTTTATTAACTTTTAGCCTATTGTATGCGGCCCTTCGAGCCAGAGCAAGGATCCTTTGCCATTGTGCCACTCGATGCAGGCAATGCCCGAGGTGGCGAACATGGGGGCTCCGGCGGCCGGACAGAGGTTCTGCACCAGATATCCCACCAGCGGCAGATGGCTCACCAGCATGATCTGCTGATGCCGTTCTGCCAGCGCGGTCAGGTAGCTGGAGACAAAGGCGGGATCACCATAGGGGGTGATGTCACCGCTCTCCTCCACCACGACGGCGTCGGGTAATTCCTTGCATATGGTCTGCCAGGTTTGGCGGGCGCGCAGATAGTTGCTGTGGATCACCCGATCGATACGACCGGTCAGCTGAGGCGCCAACCAGCGGGCCATCAGAAGGGACTCTTCAATGCCCTGCTCGGTCAATGGACGCTGTTCATCAGTTTTCGCATTCATGCCAGCCTGGCCATGACGCATGATATAGATCTTCATTACAACCTCGCCCAACGGGCCTGTTTTGATAGCCGGGGGATCTTACCCCGCCACGGGTGTTGAAACAATTGCGCTACCTCTCAGAAAAGGGTTTGCCTCACTGGGTAGCGGGGTCGATAATCATGTTTAAATTCAAATAAATCCAACGTGAGTCGCCCACCAATGAGCCCATATGCCAGTCCCAATGACCATCGGCAATACCACTATCTGGAGCTGGCAAACCGGCTCAGGGTCTTGTTGATTTGCGATCCCGATACCGATAAATCCGCCGCTTCTCTGGCGGTCAATACCGGCCATTTTGACGATCCGGCCGACCGGCAGGGGATGGCTCACTTTCTCGAACACATGCTCTTTCTCGGTACCGCTACCTACCCCAAGCCAGGTGAATACCAGCAATTTATGAGCCGTCACGGCGGCAGCAACAACGCCTGGACCGGCACCGAGTTCACCAACTTCTTTTTCGAGATCGACAACGGCTTCTTCGAGGCGGGTCTCGACCGGTTCGCCCAGTTCTTCATCTGCCCCACCTTCGATCCGGAGTGGGTCGACAAGGAGCGGAACGCAGTCGACTCCGAATACCGCCTCAAACTGCAGGATGATGTGCGCCGCAGCTATCAGGTGCACAAGGAGACGGTCAATCCCGCTCACCCCTTTGCCAAGTTTTCGGTGGGCAACCTCGATACCCTGGCCGATCTGCCGGGACGGGATCTGCGCTCCGACCTCATCAACTTCTACGAGAGCCACTACAGCGCGGATCGCATGGCGCTGGTGATGATGTCGCCTGCCGACATCGACACCCAGTTGCAGTGGTGCTGTCGCTATTTCGCTCCCATTTTGAATCGCAATTTGGGAACGCCGACTCTCGATATGCCACTCTACCGGCTCGACGACCTCGGCATCCGCATCCAGATCAAGCCGGTGAAAGAGACCCGCAAACTGGCGCTCACCTTCCCGCTGCCCAATGTGGACGCCTTTTATGACAAAAAGCCCCTCACCTTCCTGAGCCACCTTATCGGCTATGAAGGGGATGGCAGCCTGCTCTCCCTGCTTAAAGCGAAAGGCTGGGTCAACCAGCTCTCGGCAGGCGGCGGCATCAGCGGCGCCAACTTCAAGGATTTTGGCGTCAACTTCGGCCTCACCCCGCTCGGCCTTGAACATGTGGACGAGATCGTGGCCTTCCTGTTTGGCTACCTCAAGCTTATCGACCGAGCAGGGCTGCAGGCTTGGCGCTACGACGAGAAGCGCACCGTGCTTGAGTCGGCATTCCGATTTCAGGAGCGCGGCCGCCCGCTCGATACCGTCTCGGGGCTGGTGCTCAACCTCTTTAGCTACCAGCCGGAGGATCTGCTCTACGGCGACTACATGATGCGCGAATATGACGAGGCGCTGATCCGTCGCTTCCTCGCCAAGCTCACCCCGCACAACCTGCGCATGACCATCACAGCGCCGGAGGTGACCACCGACCGGCTGGCCCGCTGGTATCAGACCCCCTACAGTGTGGCGACCATCACCGAGGCGGAGAAGATCCGCTGGCAGCAGAGCGAACCGGACAAGGCGCTGGCGCTGCCCAAGCCCAACCCCTTTATCAGCAGCCGACTCGATCCGCGCACGCCGGAGATCGCCGCCGAGATGCCGGCCTGCCTTATCGATCGCCCCGGCTTTCGCCTCTGGCACCTTCACGAGCACCTCTTTAGCGTGCCCAAGGGCAACCTCTATATCTCCATCGATAGCGAACACGCGGTTAAAAGCCCGCGCCACATCGCCATGGCGCGCCTCGCGGTGGAGCTGTTGGCCGACCACCTCAACGCTCTCACCTATCCGGCGGAGCTGGCGGGGCTTGGTTACCAGATCTATGCCCATCAGGGGGGCTTTACCATCAACCTGAGCGGCTTTGCCGACAAGCAGCCGCTGCTGCTCGACATGATCCTCGGCAACCGCACCCTGGGTTACCCCGATCCGGGCCGCTTTAGCGAGATCAAGGAGGCGCTCATTCGCAACTGGGACAACCAGTCCAAGGCGCGCCCCATCTCCCAGCTGTTCAACCAGCTCACAAGTTTGCTGCAACCCAACAACCCGCCGTTCGAGCAGCTGCTGCGCCACCTGCGCACCGTCGAGCTCTCCGAGATGCCTGACTTCGTGGCGAGCCTCTTTGCCGAGGTGCATATCGAGACGCTGGTGCACGGCGACTGGACGGCGGCCGAGGCGCTGGAGCTGGCGGCGCTGATGGAGCGCCACCTGAGCGACATCAATGGCACCAGCAGCAAGCCCAGTGGCGAGACCCGCCGCCCGCTTATCTCGATTCAGGACAGGGGCACCCTGATCCGCGAGCAGGGCTGTGAGCACGAAGACTCGGCGCTCCTGGTCTACTACCAGTCCCGCACCACCCGGGCACGGGATCTCGCCTGCTTTACCCTGGCCAACCACATCATGTCCTCCACCTTCTTCCACGAACTGCGCACCCGCCAGCAGCTCGGTTATGTGGTGGGGGCAGGCAACCTGCCGCTCAATCGCCATCCGGGTCTCATCTTCTATATCCAGTCGCCGGTGGCGGGGCCCCAGCATCTGCTCGATGCGGTGGAGGAGTTTATCGACCTCTTCCCGCTCGCCATGCTCGAATTTACCGAGCAGCAGTGGCAGGAGAGCAAGGCCGGGCTGCAGGCCCAGCTCAGCGAGCGCGACGCCAATCTGCGCAGCCGCGGCCAGCGGTTGTGGGTCAGTATCGGCAACAAGGACTTGGGGTTCGATCAACGGGAACGGGTCTGCGAGGAGGTGGGCAAGCTGACGCGCGCCGATCTGGTGCGCTTTATCACCCAGCTGCGTTCACGCACCTCCGATCGGCTGATCCTCTGCAGCTACGGACAGGGCCACGAGCACGAGGAGCGGATCACCGGCCAGTTTATCGACGACCCGCGAGCATTCCGGCTCAATGCCGCCACCTTTGAGGCCTGATCAGGCCTCGCATCTCCCCGTTTTTCCTTCCACGGCAAATCGCAGCCAATAAAAAGCCGACCCACGAGGGTCGGCTGGAAAAACCATAACAATTGCGACAAAGCCGCCAAAAGTGAACATGAGCGTGAAAATCAGACACTGAGTTGATGACAGGCAAGCAGGAAACCCCTTGAACTCGCCGTACAATGCCAACAGTGATTGAGAAACAGCCACATCTTAGGCACTCCCCCCGAAAACCACGTTGATCTACGTCAAAGGAGGTAGCGAAGAGTCCACCTGACGACTCATTTGCCCTGCCGGATCACCCTTTGCAGCCCATCTGCCGCCCGTCAGGCACGGCGGATCAGGCGATAGGCCACTTCGTCAAAATAGGAGAGTTGACCGGAGAGCACTCGCGGGTGATCCACCTCGGAGGCCCGCCCCAGCACCTCGACCCGAAAGTCCCGTTCAAACAGCGCCCGCACCTCCATCTCGCCCACCGAGAAGGGCGGCTGGCTCTGCTGCTCCGGCTGATATTCAAGGGTCACCAGCAAGATCTGGCCCCCCTCCTCCACCAGCCGGCTCATCAGCGCCGCATACTGGCGGCGCATCGCGGTTGGCAGGGCGATCAGCGCCGCCCGGTCATAGACCAGTCGATAGCGGCGACCGAGCTCCGGGGCGGCAAAGAAATCCCCCTCGAAGATGCGCAAACTCTCGACCTGATGGCACTGATAAGGGCCCACCTCGCTCACCGTCGCCTTCAGGTGGTTTTCACTGAAAAAGCTGGCGATGGCGACGGAGGAGAGCTCGAAGCCATCGACCGGATGACCCTGCCCGCTCAGCCAGAGCATGTCGCGAGACTTGCCGCACAGGGGCACCAGCACCGGCTCGTCCGGTTGCTGCGCCGACCACCAGGATTGCAGCCAGCGGTTGAAATCTGCCTGATGAAAGCCAATCCGGTTCTCTTCCCAACGCTGATGCCAAAACGCAGCTTCCATCATGATTCCCCATTGCTTACTAAAGAATGCTTACTAAAAGATGCCTCAATATCACAACTTAACCGGCACCACGCAACCCTCTGCCCACGCTTTTTATCGGGCGGCACCCGCCTCTCCCGTGATGGCCAGCGGGGTACTCTGGCCTCTCCCGCAGGCAAAAAGGGGCTTAAACCCATGCCAAAGCAGCATAGGTTGGTAATGATTGATGAGCAAAAGAGGAGGATTTAACGGGCCTAAGAGGGCCTAAGAGGGCCGAAGAGGCCCGCAGGGTCACAACAGGGTGCTGCGTGCCGCCGCGAGCTGATGGCCGATCTCGGCAAAAACGGGCCGCTCGCCATGAAGTTCAGAGAGGCAGGCCGCCGTGAGCTGGTGCAAAGCGGCAAGCTGCGCGTCATCAACATCGCCATCGCAGCGCGCCAACAGCTCCTCCAGCAGACAGCCAAAGGCGCGTACCTCCAGTCGCTCCAGCCCCTGCGCCAGCTCGCGGTCATGCAGGTCATAGAGGGAGGCGGCGCCAAAATCGCCGAGCAGGGCGTGGGCAGAGGGCCCGCGGGTAAAGAGGATATTGTGACCGTAGAGATCCCCGTGCATGATGCCGGCCTGGTGCAGATGACCCGCCACCGAAGCAATCCCCAGGGCCAATGTCAACGCCTCGGCCAGGGTAAAGCGCAGCCCGTCGTCATAGACATCGCGAGTGCAGGAGGCCAGACTCGGCGGCCCCGCCAGATTGGCAAAGGCCGGGTCAATCAATGCCATCACCAGCGCCGGCATGCCGGAGGGGTGATCGGCCACCCGCCCCAAGACGGGGATCAGGTTGGGGTGAGCACCTGCCGCCAGCGACGCCGCCATCTCGCACTGGGGCAAGCCATCGCTGGTCACCGCCCCCTTGAAGATCTTGACCGCCACCTCACTCGTGCCAATGGCATCGCTCGACTCATCGGCTATCCGCTCGGCCATCAGCGGCTCACAGCGCATGCCCGCGCGATGGATAACGCCAGAGGCCCCCTGCCCCAACAGCTCGCCGATCGCAAGGCGCTGCCACGGCAAGCTGGCAACCTGCTCATCGCTGATGGCGCGCGCCTCCGCCCCCTCGCTAAAGGGGTTGCCGGAGTAGGCAAGCCAGGAAAGGCGCGGCAGCGACAGCAGCCACTCGGGGAAGCGTTCGATGCGGTTGGCGGCGATGCGCAGCAGCTCCAGCTTGCGGCAGTTGGCAAGGCTGGCCGGCAGCTCGCGCAGGCGGTTACCCGCCAGCATCAGCTTTTGCAGGGCGTCGCACTGGCCCAGCTCATCGGGCAGCCGTTCAATTGCGTTATCGGTCAGGATCAGCCAGCGCAAACCGGCGGGCAGCGCCTTGGCCGACACGGTGGCAATCCGGTTGGCCTTAAAGCCCACCATGGTGAGCGCCGGGCAGCGCCCCAGCACCTCGGGCAGCTCGGTAAAGCGGTTCTCGGAGCAGAAGATGATGCGCAGTTTGCCAAACCCGGCCAGCTCGTCAGGGAGCGCGCTTAGCTGGTTGCCGGTGAGATCCAGCACCTCCAGCGTCTCTTTCAGGCTCAAAATCTCGTGGGGGAACTCCGTCAGATTTTCAGAGAGCTTCAGATGGCGGGCGCCGCACAGTTCACCCGCGCGCAGCTGTTCCAGAGTATGCATAACCGTTTCTCAATCCTGATGACCTGCCTGATGGCACAGCGACCATCAGCGCGCGCCGAACCCGGGTCCGGCGATTTTAAAGGGGGGCATTATAAAGAATTTGGGGCGCAGATCGCCCCTTTTGTTACTTTGGCAAAGCTCAGCGCTCAGCCACACCATCCCAGCGAATTGACGAAGAGACGTAGGGTGCAATAAGCGCAGCGCATTGCACCGTTTGCCGAGCGGCTTTTGTGCAAGGTATGAGGAACAAAAGTAGAGGTGCAATTTCATTGCACCCTACGGGCTATAGCAGCAACACAACCAGCTGCTCATACAGATAAAGAAACCTCTATTAATTTCATGTACCCTCAACGTCTCATAACGTTTGAATTCACCAGTTTCATGCGTGAGGTCCATTGGAATGATTGGTTAGCCAAAGCATTAGTCCTTGCGAGGGATGAGCTTAGAGACTGAGTCGAAAATATCCTTTACACCGCCAAGAATTTTTTCCTGCTTTTCAGATTCAATGTGCTTTGACGTGGGTGATGAAAAAATTACATTAGTGGCCCCTGTGACTATTTGGTCTCGAACAGCAGGCTCACGTGTAAGGTCACCATAGTTTGGGAGAGACGTAGCGACAGCAGCCTTGTGCGCGTACTCTTCCTCGAAGTCGCGTTCCTTCTTGTATTGCGCGAATGAGAAACCGAATGCAGCATAGAGTGGAAGTAAGATCACAGACCTGATTAAGACTGAAAGCCAAATCAGATCATTTTGCGATCCCGCTGGATTTGAGTTGATGAGAGCATCACCTACCGCAGTAGCAAAGCCGTAAGTTGCGTGAATGCAGTACGCACCGATTAGTAAAGCGATTAATCCCCAAGCAATTCGGCCTCGCAAGAGTATGTCTTTACGAGCAGTAAATGCTTGTGACAGAGATCCAGCGACTGCTGGAGTAATTAAGATTTTGACTTCGTCCCGTAATTTCTCAACTTCGGTTCGTGTCGCAATCAAGCGATCCAATTCCGTAGTAAGGCTAGCGGAGGTCTTCTCGAGATACGCTCCCCCTACGGACAAAAATGGGACTCCGAACATTCGAAGGTGATATGCGAGTGAATCGAGATTCTGCGCGAAATTCTGGAATGACGTCTGATCGCGGGAAGTCCGTAATTGCGCATACAAGTTGTTGACGTTTTGAATTAATCCCTCGATTGTGTTGTAGGCATGCCATGTCAAGTCGCCCCATGCATCGTTGGAATTCAAACCATCAAGAGCTTCTAATACAAAACGTAGTGTTTTCTTAGTTTCCTCAAGACTTAATCCATCGAAGTCAGAGTATGCTTGAGGAAATGTCTCAAGCTCTCTTGGATTTAGGGAAAGAAATTGCTCGTAAAGCGCTTTACAACGATTTAGACGGGTTTCTTTTGACATGTAAAGGTAACTCTCATGTATTGGCGAACAGTGTTTAGATGGAAGGCTGCACTAATCTAATAGCAGAGCTTTTCGTATAACTCAGCTTCATCTCCATAATCACATCAAAAAATCAATTTTAAATCAAAGTGTTACAATAATATCACTGGTAGGTGAGTAGATTCACGTACGCTACCTCACGGCTACTTCGAAGCTTGTTACGTACGACCTATGATGTTGCTTTGCCTTACTTAGTAGGTGACCCCATAGAAGCCAACTCCAAACGACAATCCTAGCTAACAAGGTAGATAAGGAAAGAATGAGGTAGCATTTTCCTGAGCAAGATCAACAAATTAATCAATAAGTACAAATGCTGACCACGCATCAGAGGTAACTGGTGGTGGAAATAAGAAAGACGCCCTAAGGCGTCTTTCGTATCACTGAGATGTGGGCCAAACCGGTTAGGAGCTTTCCCCCTCCCCGCCTTGCCCGCAACCCGATCAGATCGGGGTAATGGAGGTGATATGGGCCGAGCCATCCAGAGACTGGAAGATCTGCACCACGGCTTCGCCATGGATCGGCTGGGCGAGCGGCACAGTGCTCTTGCACTTGAAGCGGTAGTTGGTACCAGCCACCACCTGGGTGGAGACTTCAAAGGGGGTGTACTGTACCCCGACAAAACCTTTCATCGCCTGGTTGAACACTGCCTGATCCTCGGCGGTCAGCTTGTGATATGCGGTCCATCCACCTACCAACACTGCTTGTTCTGACATATCAAACTCTCCGTGCTCTATGATCCCGACTCGTTTGGCCGATCGGGCTGCGCCCCGTTGATTCAAGTGGTTTCCGGTCTCCACCGGGAGTCGCTACCGGTTGGCACGCTGACTCCCCTTTGCCGCATCTCGGCCCTGTTGCCACCCGCCTTGTCTGATAAGGCTTGCTGGCGCTGTATCATCAGGGACCGGTCGCAATGGGCATGAAAGAGCCTAGTGCCGATGCCAAAAATCGCCTCCTGTTAGATGTGACAGGGGCGCGCCGGGGCAAAGCTGCTAGCGGGCAGAAAATTGCGGCGCAAACGATTGGAAAAAGAAAAGACGCCGCAAGGGCGTCTTTTTTGCATTTTTATGCTCGATGGGCAGCAGGGCGCGCGCCGCTTATTCCCATTCGATGGTTGCGGGCGGCTTGCCGGAGACGTCGTACACCACGCGGGAGATACCGTTGATCTCGTTGATGATGCGATTCGATACGTGACCGAGGAAGTCGTACGGCAGGTGAGCCCAGTGGGCGGTCATGAAGTCGATGGTTTCGACGGCGCGCAGGGCAATAACCCAGTCATATTTGCGACCATCGCCCATCACGCCAACGGAGCGCACCGGCAGGAACACGGCGAACGCCTGGCTGACCTGGTTGTAGAGGTCGGCTTTGCGCAGCTCTTCGATAAAGACCGCATCGGCGCGGCGCAGAATATCGCAGTACTCTTTCTTCACTTCGCCAAGGACGCGCACGCCCAGACCCGGGCCCGGGAACGGGTGACGGTAGAGCATGTCGTAAGGCAGACCCAGCTCGAGGCCAACGCGGCGCACTTCATCTTTGAACAGCTCGCGCAGCGGCTCGACCAGACCCATCTTCATCTCTTCCGGCAGGCCGCCGACGTTGTGGTGAGACTTGATGACGTGGGCCTTGCCGGTCTTGCTGGCAGCAGATTCGATAACGTCCGGATAGATGGTGCCTTGCGCCAGCCACTTGGCGTTTTTCAGCTTTTTCGCTTCATCGTCAAACACTTCGACAAAGACGCGGCCGATGATCTTGCGCTTGGCTTCCGGCTCAGCCTCACCCGCTAGCGCGGAGAGGAAGCGCTCTTCGGCATCGACCTTGACGATGTTGAGGCCAAAGTGATCGCCAAACATCTCCATCACCTGGGTGCCTTCGTTCAGGCGCAGCAGGCCGTTGTCCACGAAGACGCAGGTCAGGCGATCGCCGATGGCGCGGTGCACCAGCATGGCAACTACGGAGGAGTCGACACCGCCGGAGAGGCCGAGGATCACTTCATCGTCACCCACCTGCTCGCGGATGCGGGCAACGGCGTCGTCGATGATGGTGGCCGGTGTCCAGAGGCATTCGCAGCCGCAGATGTCTTTGACGAAGTGCTCCAGCATGCGGGCACCCTGACGGGTGTGGGTCACTTCCGGGTGGAACTGCACGCCGTAGAAACGCTTGGCTTCGTTGGCCATGGCCGCGTGCGGGCAGGTCGGGGTCCGGGCGATGGTGGTGAAGTCGGCCGGAATGGTGGTGACCTTGTCACCGTGGCTCATCCAGACATCCAGCAGGGCATTGCCGTTGTCGGCGATGGCATCTTCGATGTTGCGCAAGAGGGCGCTGCTCTTGCCAGCCTCGCCCAGCACTTCGACCTTGGCGTAACCGAATTCACGCTCGGTGGAGGATTGCACCTTGCCACCCAGCTGCTCGGCCATGGTCTGCATGCCGTAGCAGATACCGAACACAGGGACACCGGCGTTGAACACATACTCGGGGGCGCGCGGGCTGCCCGCTTCGGTGACGGACTCGGGGCCGCCGGAGAGGATGATGCCGCTCGGATTGAATTCGCGGATCTGCTCTTCGGTTACGTCCCAGGCCCACAGTTCGCAGTAAACGCCGATTTCGCGCACGCGGCGGGCGATCAGCTGGGTGTACTGGGAACCGAAGTCGAGGATAAGGATACGGTGCTGGTGAATGTCTTTAGTCATTTTATTCCTGCATCAGGCTGATGTTGTCACAAAGGGCACGGGATAAAAAAAGGGTGGAAAAACGGGGCGCAGGGCCCCGTTTTATCAGCCCATCCGATAGTTGGGGGCTTCTTTGGTAATGGTCACATCGTGGACGTGGGACTCTTTCATCCCGGCGCCGGAGATGCGCACGAATTCAGCCTTGGTGCGCATGTCGTCGATGGTGGCGCTGCCGGTCAGGCCCATGGAGGAGCGCAGGCCGCCCATCTGCTGGTGGATGATCTCTTTGAGGCGACCTTTATAAGGCACGCGACCTTCGATACCTTCCGGTACCAGCTTGTCGGCGGCGTTGTCGGTCTGGAAGTAGCGGTCGCTGGAGCCTTTGGACATGGCGCCCAGAGAGCCCATGCCACGGTAGGATTTGAAGGAGCGACCCTGATAGAGCTCGATCTCGCCCGGCGCTTCTTCAGTACCGGCGAACATGGAGCCGACCATGACGCAGCTGGCGCCCGCGGCGATGGCCTTGGCGATGTCGCCGGAGAAGCGGATGCCGCCGTCGGCGATAACCGGTACACCGGTGCCTTCCAGCGCATCAACGGCATCGGAGATGGCGGTGATCTGGGGCACGCCCACGCCGGTTACGATACGGGTAGTACAGATGGAGCCCGGGCCGATACCGACCTTGACGGCGTTGACGCCGGCAGCAACCAGCGCCTTGGCGCCAGCGGCGGTCGCGACGTTGCCACCGATGATCTGCAGATCCGGATAGGCTTCGCGGGTGGCTTTGATGCGATCCAGCACACCCTGGGAGTGGCCGTGGGAGGAGTCGATCAGCAGCACGTCAACACCGGCTTCCACCAGCGCAGCGACGCGCTCTTCGTTGCCGGCACCGGCACCAACGGCAGCACCGACCCGCAGACGACCCTTGTCATCTTTACAGGCGTGGGGCTTGCGCTCGGCTTTCTGGAAATCTTTAACGGTGATCATGCCCTTGAGTTTGAAGTCGGCGTTCACCACCAGCACTTTTTCGATACGGTGCTTTTGCATCAGGGCAACCACCTCTTCGCGAGGGGCCCCTTCACGCACGGTGACCAGACGATCTTTCTGGGTCATGATCTGTTCAACGGTCTGGGAGAGGTCAATCACGAAGCGCACGTCACGGCCGGTGATGATACCGACCAGCTGATTGCCGTCAGTCACCACAGGGTAACCGGCGAAGCCGTTCTTGTGGCTCAGCTCCTTGATTTGGGCGATGGTCATGTCAGGGCGCACGGTAACGGGGTCAGTGACCACGCCGCTCTCGTACTTCTTGACCTTGCGCACTTCGGCAGCCTGCTGCTCGATGGACATGTTCTTGTGGATAAAGCCGATACCGCCTTCCTGGGCCAGTGCGATAGCCAGACGGGCTTCGGTCACTGTGTCCATAGCAGCGGAAATCATCGGGATGTTCAAGCTGATGGCGGAGGTCAGCTTGGTACGCAGATCGGCAGTATTGGGAAGAACTTCGGAGTGGGCGGGAACCAACAGTACATCGTCGAAGGTTAACGCTTCTTTGGCAATCCTGAGCATGGCAATATCTCACCGTTGAGGAAGTGGGGGTGTAAAATATTGCCGACGAAGTTTACTCACGGATTGGTCACTGGTAAAGAAGTTTTTTGAATTTTTTATGGCGTAGCCCTCATTTAGGAGGCCAAAACGCCAAAAAACCAAGATTATCAGTACGAAAACCGCCATTTCGGGGCAAAAGAGTTGGCAAAGTGGTGTTTTATGCAACCTGCGACTCTGCCATACGCCCCTCTCAGCGCGGTCAGAATGGATCCCATTCCCCCTGTCAAAACCACCCGAACAGTGCCGCCAAATAGCTTATTTTTTCACCACTTTTCCCGGTAAAAACAGCCGCAATCCAGAGCGAAAATCACCGATTCGGAGAGGCAGTCACATCCCCGTTATTGCCACACTATTGCCACACTTCGGAGGCATAAAACTGCACTGTTGCACCAACGAAACGTTGTCTGCCTTGGTGGTTTCACTGGTGCAAAAATTGCCCGTTTTCGTGCCGGCAAGTGCTTTCCCGATAATCCTGTTCCTTTGCATCCGACTCTTGCGTATCATGACTAACACGCTGAATTGAAATGGAATTTCATGATGAGTCGACAGCTTTACCAAGGACGGGCGGCGATCACGCTGGCAGCGCTCGGGGTCGTCTACGGCGATCTGGGCACCAGCCCGCTCTATGCCCTCAAGGAGTGCTTTGCCGGCCACATCGGCTTGCAGCCGGGCCCGCAGGAGGTTCTCTCCCTCATCTCCCTCTTCTTCTGGACCATCATGGTGGTGGTCTCGTTCAAATATGTGCTGCTGGTGCTGAGTGCCGACGACAAGGGCGAAGGGGGTGTGCTGACCCTCGCCTCGCTGGCATCGCGCCGCCTCTCGCCCCGCGCCCGTGCTATCGCCATGCTGCTTGGCCTGGTCGGGGTGGGACTTTTTGCCGGGGATGCGGTGATCACTCCCGCCATCTCGGTACTGTCCGCCGTCGAGGGGCTGGAGGTGATCGCCCCGGATCTCGCCCCCTTTGTGCTCCCAGTGACCCTGATCGTGCTGGTCATTCTCTTTGGCGCCCAACATTACGGCACAGCGGGGATAGGCCAGTTGTTCGGCCCCATCATGCTGCTCTGGTTTGGCGTGCTGGCCCTGCTGGGAGCCATCGAGATCATCCAGAATCCGGTCATTCTGCAGGCCATCAATCCGCTTTATGCCATTGATTTTATTGTCGAGCGACCCGGTGTTGCTTTCATTACCCTGGGCGCCGTGGTGCTCTGCGTGACGGGCACGGAGGCGCTCTACGCCGACATGGGTCACTTTGGCCGCGGTGCCATCCGGCTGGCGTGGGGCTCGCTGGTGATGCCGGCCCTGCTGCTCAACTATTTCGGTCAAGGCGCGTTGCTGCTGCGCAATCCCGCCGCCGTCGAGAACCCCTTCTACCTGCTCGCCCCCTCCTGGCTCACCCTGCCACTGCTGGTGCTGGCCACCATGGCGACCGTCATCGCCTCGCAGGCGGTTATCTCCGGCACCTACTCGGTGGTGCGTCAGGCGATCCTGCTCGGCTATCTGCCGCGTCAGGAGATCCGCCACACCTCCGAGCGGGAGATTGGCCAGATCTACCTGCCGCTGGTGAACTGGTTGCTGCTGGCGGGAATTGTCATCGTGATCCTCTGGTTCCAGACCTCCAGCAATCTGGCCGCCGCCTACGGTATCGCCGTCACCGGTACCATGGTGCTCACTACCCTGCTGCTGATGGTGGTAGCCGCCACGCGCTGGAAGTGGCCACGCTGGCTGATTGCGCTGGTGTGCGCGCCGCTGCTGCTGGTAGACGCCACCTTCTTTGCCGCCAACAGCACCAAGCTGCTGGCGGGCGGCTGGCTTCCCATTCTGTTTGCCCTGCTCGCCATTCTGGTGATGACTACCTGGAAGCGGGGGCGCGAGCTGGTGCTCGACAAACTGGAGAACAAGTCGTTTGCCCTGACCCGCTTTGTCGACAACATGCTTGAGCACCCGCCGCTGCGGGTGCCGGGTACAGCCGTGTTCTTGTCGCGCTCGGAGCAGGTGGTGCCCCACGCCATGCTGCACAATCTCAAACACAACAAGATCCTGCATGAACGGATCATTTTCCTCACCGTTCGCATCAAGGATGAACCCTGGCTCGCCTTTAGCGAACGGGTCCAACTCAAACAGCTCGGGGATGGTTTTTGGCAAGTGGTGGCCCATTTTGGCTACAAGGAGACCCCCGACATGGAGGAGATCTTTCAAGCCTGTGCCCAGCACGACCTTAAAGTCGCCATGAGCCAGACTTCCTTCTTCCTTTCGCACGAAAATCTGGTCAGCACCGATATTCCGGGCATGGCCCGCTGGCGCGAGGGGCTGTTTGTCTGGATGAATCGCAACGCCCTCAAGGCGACCGATTTCTTCCATATTCCGGCCAACCGGGTGGTGGAGCTGGGGGTATTGCTGGAGCTTTGACACGGCACCATCGGCATCATCAGGAACAGAATCAAAAGCCCTCTTGTAACAGGCAGCAGGCTGACAAGAGGGCTTTTAACACCGACGAAGCGCCGCATTGAGCGTCAATCATTCTGCCTCTCATCAAGCCAAACCGATTAAAACGCGATTGATAATAGTTATTGTTTGCTGACTATCGAGTGAGGCAAGCTAGCGGCCTTTACGCCGGGTCGGGCGTCTCATAACTTGCCATTTGAGTATCAATATGACGTTCAGGAAGGGAATCAGGTCATGGCGTCCAGCTATCTAGGATCGGAGCCAATCTCGCTGCCAATGGATAGTGCTATCGGGCCTGCCAAGCTTATCTGTCTGGCCATGGCCATTGTGCTGCACTCTGCCATCTTCTGGTTTGCCTATGATCACTCTCCCGCACCTGTTGCCCAGCCCCTGCAGATCACCCTCTCCGCTCGCTGGGCTGGTGAAAGCACGACTGCCAAACAACCGGCCAGAAAGGCAGCGCCAACCGCGAAACCTGCGGCGAAGCAGGTTCGGCCTGCCTCCCCCAAAAAGGCGTTAAACAAGAAGGTCAGCAAACCGATCGTCAAACCGGTTGCCCATGCAGCCGCCAAACCGGCTGGATCAGCGGTCAGCCATCAATCGCAAACGCCTTCCGCGATGCCCGTGAGCCCGCTCACCGACAACAGTTCGAATACAGGCAGCAGCCACTCCACAGCTCCGACAGGCAGCGGCAGCCAACACGCCACCACTGGCAGCAGCGCCCCCATTGCGCGAGATCCCTCCCTGCACAATCCCGAGCCCCCCTACCCCTACGAGTCGCGCAGTCGGGGGGAAGAGGGTCGGGTCATCCTCAAGGTACGGGTCAACGCCGATGGCACGGCAAGCTCGGTGGAGATCGATCAGAGCAGCGGGTATTACCGACTCGACAGAGAGGCGCGCCGCACCGTCAGCCGCTGGCGCTTTATTCCCGGCAAACAGAACAACGTGGCCATCGCGGCCTGGGCAAGAGTCACCATCATTTTTCAGATAAGGGGTTAACCATGGATCCGGAGATTGCCAACAACGGGATGGGGCTCGCCCATCTGCTCACGCAAAACAGCGGCGTTGGCCTGTTGCCATTTGTGCTGCTGGTACTGATGTCGCTCGGCACCTGTTACTTTGCTCTGCTCAAGCTCTGGTTTGCCTGGCGCGAGCGACGCCTTGGCAAACAGTTTGTCGAGCAGTTCTGGCAACACGAGAACGTGCAACAGATGGAGCAGCGACTGGCCAAAGAGATCCCGCAAGACGCCTATAGCCGCTTGACCAATGCGGCGCTGATAGCCATCGGCCAGCTGGAACGAGCCGATGCCCGCCCCCGCTCACTGGGTCTGGGATCCCCTGACGAGTATCTGCTGCGCGCCCTGCGTCAGGGGCTCGCTCAGGAGAAGATACGGCTGGAGCAGGGGCTCGCCTTTCTCGCCTCGGTGGGATCTGCTGCCCCCTTTATCGGACTGTTTGGCACCGTCTGGGGCATCTATCACGCCCTGCTTGCCATCGGCGCCGCCGGCCAAAGCAGTCTCGACAAGGTAGCCGGCCCGGTTGGCGAGGCACTGATCATGACCGGCTTTGGTCTGGCTGTCGCCCTGCCCGCCGTGCTGGTCTACAACTTCTTCGTGCGACGCAACCGCCTGAAAATGGCTGAGCTGGATGCCTTTGCCCACGACCTGTTTGCCCTGCTGCTGACCGGTTTTGAACCGGCTGCCAGCAATGTCACCCGCCTTGCCCGGCGCTCAGCCAAAACGGGAGGCCAATAATGGCATTCGGTTCCCTGCCCGGCGATGAGGATGAGCAGCCCCTCAGCGAAATCAACATGATCCCGATGATCGACGTGATGCTGGTGCTGCTTATCGTCTTTATGATCACCGCCCCCCTGCTCACCAATGCGGTCAAACTCGATCTGCCCAAGGCGAGCAGCCAGCTCAATCAGCTCAAACCGGAGGAGATCACCCTCTCCATCGACAGCGCGGGCAAAACCTACTGGAACGAGCAGGAGGTGGATGAAGCGGCGCTGCTGGCCCGCATGGAGAGCGCCAGCAAAGCTCCCGGCGAGTTACCCGAGATCCAGCTGCGCATCGACCGACGGGTCGAATATGGCACCATCGCCAACGTCATGGCAGCGGCGTCTCGCCACGGCCTGCACAAGATCGCGTTTGTCAGCCAGCCACAAAACGAATGAAAGCCCTGCAAGGGCGATATCGGGTGCTCGGGCCGATAGAGGCTCGGCACCTGCCCCGTGCTGGGGTAAGATAGCGGCCATCGTTTTATCCCGGCCCCACCGGGGCAGACCACAGGTACGCCATTGAACCGATTTACCTCATCCAGTGCGGCGAACAGCCGCGAGCAGCAGGTCTTTACCGTCACCCGCCTCAACAGCGCCGTGCGCATGATCCTGGAGCAGGATCTGGGGCTGGTGTGGCTGACCGGCGAACTCTCCAATCTGGCGATGCCAAGTTCCGGCCACTGGTACTTCTCCCTCAAGGACATGTCGGCGCAGGTGCGCTGCGCCATGTTCAAGGGCAACAACCGGCGGGTGGCCTTCCGCCCGCAGGATGGCATGCAGGTGCTGGTGCAGGCGAGGGTCTCCCTCTATGAGCCGCGCGGCGACTACCAGCTGATCATCGAGTCGATGCAGCCGGCGGGCGATGGCGTATTGGCCCTGCGTTTTGAAGAGCTCAAGCGCCGCCTCGGCGCCGAGGGGCTGTTTGACGAAAGCCGCAAGCGGCCGCTGCCCCGTGAACCGCGAGCGGTGGGCCTTGTCACCTCCGCCACCGGCGCCGCCCTGCACGATATGCTGACGGTGCTTAAACGGCGCGCGCCGGATCTGCCGGTCTTTATCTACCCGACTCAGGTTCAGGGGAGCGCCGCCATCAGCCAGATCGTCGCGGCGATCGCCAAAGCGAACCAGCGCGCCGAGGTGGATGTGCTGATCGTCGGGCGCGGCGGCGGCTCGCTCGAAGATCTCTGGTGCTTCAACGAAGAGGCGGTGGCGCGCGCCATTGCCCATTCTGCCATACCAGTGGTGAGCGCGGTGGGTCACGAGGTGGATGTCACCATCAGCGACTTTGCCGCCGACTTGCGTGCCCCTACCCCATCGGCCGCCGCCGAGCTGGTGGCGCCGGATCAGAGCGCCCGTGCCCAGCGTCTCGTTCACCTCAAGCAGCGACTGCTGCAGGCGATGAGCCGCCAGCAGACCGCCGCCCGCCACGATTTCATCCTGCTGCAAAAGCGGCTCGACCATCAGGATCCAAAACGGCGGCTGGAGCAACAGTCCCAGCGCCTCGACGAGCTCTCCACCCGTTTGCAGCAGCTATTGCGCCAGCGGCTGCATCAGGGAGAGCGGCGCCTCACCAACCTTGAGCTGCGCCTGCAGGGCAAGAGTCCGGAGCGCCTCTTGGCAGTTGGCAAGCGTCGCCACCAGTTGGCCGAGGAGCGGCTCTATGCCCTGATTGCCAAGCGCCAGGACCTTGCCAGTCACCGCCTCGCCATGCTCACCGCCCGCCTCGACGGGGTGAGCCCGCTCGCTACTCTCGGTCGCGGCTACTCCATCACCCGCACTGCGCGTGGCGAAGTCATTAGCCGCGCCGATCAGGTCAACAGTGGCGACCAGCTCATCACCACCCTGGCGCAAGGGAGCCTGCAGGTGCGGGTCGAGGGGATCGTCAAGGACTCTGCGCAGTAGATCGGCTGACTCAAACAACCAGCCAACAGGCTATCCAGCCCGGCTGTTGGCCCGTTAATCAACCAAACAAAAAGGCCACCACCGCAAACAGGGTGGTGGCCTTTTTTATCTCGGGTGCTGCCGCCCGCTCACCCCTTGGCGCGGCGGGCGACCAGGGTGAACTTGTAGTCATCGCTCTTGAAGAAGTTGCGACTGAACTCGAACACGGTGCCATCTTGCAAGAAGCCACGGGAAACCTTCTCGATAATGGGCTTGGCAGGATCGATACCGAGCGCCTCCACTACCTGCGCCGAGGGGAGCACCGGAATGATCTCCTGCTCGCTGCGGTCGATCACCAGCTGCTTCACCTCTTCGATGTAGTGGTACTTCGAGCCCTGCATCACCGCGTAGCTGAGATCGGGGAAGAGAGCGAGCGGCATCCAGGTCTCCTCCAGCGTTACCGCGATCTGGCGAATAAAGCGCACCCGTTTGACGTAATAGACCAGCGCCCCTTCCAGCAGATTGAGCCGCTCGGCCAACTCACTACTCGCCTTGATCACCTCGAAGGCGAGAATGTCGCTGTGGGTCTCGGCCGCCGGATCGGTCACCTTCTCATAGAGACTGGTGAGCTGATAGATGTCGTAGTTCACCTTCTCCTGCCGCACATAGCTACCGCTGCCCTGAATACTCTCGATGACGTTGAGTTCGGTCAGCTGCTTGAGAGCCTGACGCACCGTCACCCGGCTCACCCCGAACTGCTCGCGCAGCTCGGCTTCGGTGGGCAAGGCATCGCCGGGGGCCAGCTCCCCTTGCGCAATCCACTGCTGGATGGTGTCGGCTATCTGGCGATACATGGGTTTTTTCGACACGAAAGGCCACCTCGTCGGCTCTGCGCCATGATAAATGGAAGTGGCGCCATTCTACCCCAGTTGCCCGGCAGACAAAACGGCTCGGCCTCATTTGACCTAACAAATCACCTCGACCAAATAATACAAAAACAATACAAATAACAGATTGTATGATACCACTCACAAAAATCAGTCGGCCGGTTTGTTAGCATCGCTGTCACTTTCACCATGACGGCTTGCTGGCAAGCCAACCTGACAGAGGATCATCATGAATCTGACCAGTCTTACCGGCCCCCATCTCATCACGCTGCAAACCCGGTTTGCCGATCGGGATGCGGCCATTCATGCCCTGGCTGATCGGCTCGATCAGGCCGGCAAGCTGCACGACAAGGCCGCCTTTCTGGCCGCGGTCATGGCCCGCGAGGCGCAGGGCCCCACCGCCCTTGGCGAAGGGCTGGCAGTGCCCCACGGCAAGTGCGATGCGGTGCGTGAAGCCGCCTTTGCCGTCGCCACCCTGAGCGAGGAGCTGGGCTGGGAGGGGATCGACGGCCCCGAGCCGGTCAACCTGATCTTCATGCTGGCGATCCCGACCGATCAGGCAGGCTCCACCCATATGCAGCTGCTCACCACCCTCACCACCGCCCTGGTGGATGACGATACCCGCGAGGCGGTGCTGGCGGCCCAAAGTGCCGAGCAGCTGATGGCGCTACTCGATGGCGAAGGGGATAGCGGTAAGCAACCAGCAAAAGAAGACAACTTAGATACAAATCAACCTGCTGTGGTCTGTGTCACTGCCTGCCCGGCGGGGATCGCCCACACCTATATGGCTGCCGAGTATCTGGAAAAAGCGGGGCGCAAGCTGGGCATTCGGGTACTGGTCGAGAAGCAGGGTGCCAATGGCATCGAGGATCGCCTGCCGCAAGAGGCGCTCGATGCTGCGGTAGCCTGCATCTTCGCCGCCGAGGTGGCCATCAAGGAGCAGGAGCGTTTCGCCGGTATCCCCCGGATCGAGACACCGGTGGCCGAGCCCATCCGCCATGCCGAGCGGATCCTGAATGAGGCGCTGGAAGCGGCCAAGGCCGGTCGCACCGCACCGACGCCCAACCCCAACCCCAGCCCCAACCAGAGCGACGCGCCAACCGGCAAGAAGGTGGGCCTCAAGACCGAGCTCAAGCAGGCGCTGCTGAGCGGCATCTCCTTTGCCGTGCCGCTGATTGTGGCGGGCGGTACCGTGCTCGCCGTCTCTGTGCTGCTGGCCCAGATCTTCGGCCTGCAACATCTGTTTGATACCGAGAACTCCTGGCTCTGGATGTACCGCAAGCTGGGCGGTGGCATGCTGGGCACCCTGATGGTGCCGGTGCTGGCGGCCTATACCGCCTACTCGCTGGCGGACAAACCGGCGCTGGGCCCGGGCTTTGCGGCGGGACTGGCTGCCAACATGATTGGCTCCGGTTTCCTCGGTGGCGTGGTCGGTGGCCTGATCGCCGGTTATCTGATGCGCTGGGTCAAGCAGCATGTGCGCCTTAGCCCCAACTTCAACGGCTTTCTCACCTTTTACCTCTATCCGGTGATCGGCACCCTGGTGGCGGGCAGCCTGATGCTGTTTGTCATCGGCCAGCCGGTGGCCTGGCTCAACAACAGCCTCACCGAATGGCTCAACGGCCTCTCCGGCACCAATGCGCTGGTACTGGGCGCCCTGCTCGGCTTTATGTGCTCGTTTGACCTGGGCGGCCCGGTCAACAAGGCGGCCTACGCCTTCTGCCTCGGCGCCATGGCCAACGGGGTCTACGGCCCCTACGCCATCTTCGGTGCCGTCAAGATGGTCTCGGCCTTTACCGTCACCGCCTCCACCCTGCTGGCGCCACGCCTGTTCCAGACCTTCGAGATCGAGACCGGCAAGTCGACCTGGCTGCTGGGGCTGGCGGGGATCACCGAGGGCGCCATTCCGATGGCCATCGAAGATCCAATCCGGGTGATCGGCTCCTTCCTCGCAGGCTCGGTGGTCACCGGCGCCATGGTGGGAGCCATGGGGATTGGTCTCTCCACCCCGGGAGCCGGCATCTTCTCCCTCTTTCTGCTCCACGATGGCGGCCACGGTGCCCTGATGGCTGCCGCCGTCTGGCTCGGTGCAGCGCTGGTGGGCACCCTTATCTCCACTGTGGTGCTGATCGGCTGGCGCCGTCACGCCATGCAGCGCGGCACCTATCAGGTGGTCGCCGCAGAGTAAGGCTCATCTTCACCACCGTTTTTTCAACAGACTATTTTTCCGCACGGCAGGCAAGGGCCGCCGTGCGTCAGCAAAGGATCATTGTCATGACAGTTTCACGAGTTCACATCACGCCACACATGCACTGGGATCGGGAGTGGTACTTCACCACCGAGGAGTCCCGCATCCTGCTGGTCAACAACATGGCGGAGATCCTGGCGCGGCTTGAATCCGACCCCGACTACAAGTTCTATGTGCTGGACGGCCAGACCGCGGTGCTGGAGGATTACTTCGCCATCCAGCCCGAGAACAAGGCCCGGGTGAAGGCGCTGGTGGAAGCGGGCAAACTCATCATCGGCCCCTGGTACACCCAGACCGACACCATGCAGGTGAGCGGCGAGTCCATCCTGCGCAACCTGCTCTACGGGATGCGCGACTGCCTTAGCCTTGGCGAGCCGATGAAGATCGGTTACCTGCCCGACTCGTTCGGCATGTCCTCCCAGCTGCCCCACATCTTCAACGGCTTCGGGATTGACCGTGCCATGTTCTGGCGCGGCTGCTCCGAGCGCCACGGTACCGACAAAACCGAGTTCCTCTGGCAGAGCAACGATGGCAGCGAGGTGACCGCCCAGGTGCTACCGCTTGGCTACGCCATCGGCAAGTACCTGCCGGAAGATGAAGCGGGCCTGCGCAAGCGGCTCGAATCCTACTTCGAGGTGCTGGAGAAGGCCTCGGTGACCCAGGATATCCTGCTGCCCAACGGCCACGACCAGATGCCGCTGCAGCAGAACATCTTCGCCATCATCGACAAGCTGCGCGAAATCTACCCCCAGCGTGAATTCCACATGAGCCGCTTCGAGCAGGTCTTCGAGCGCATCGAGACGTGCCGTGACCAGCTGGCCACCCTCAAGGGGGAGTTCAACGACGGCAAATACATGCGAGTACACCGCACCATCTCCTCCACCCGGATGGACATCAAGCTGGCCCACGCCGCCATCGAGAACAAGATCGTCAACATCCTCGAGCCGCTGGCGAGCATCGCCTGGGCGCTTGGCTTTGAGTACCACCACGGACTTCTGGAGAAGATGTGGAAGGAGATCATGAAGAACCACGCCCATGACAGCATCGGCTGCTGCTGCAGCGACAAGGTGCATCAGGAGGTGATGACCCGCTTCATTCTGGCCGACGACATGGCCGAGAACCTGATCCGCTTCTACATGCGCAAGATTGTCGACAACATGCCAGTGGCTCTCTGTGAAGACGGGGTACAGGTGGCCGACAAGCTCTGCCTGTTCAACCTGATGCCCTTCCCCCGTCAGGAGGTGATCAACACCAGCATCCGCATTCGCGCCCAATCCTTTGCCCTGCGCGATGAAGCGGGCCAGCCGATCCCCTACTTCATCCGCGCCAAGCGCGAGATTGACCCGGGTCTGGTGGACAGACAGATCGTGCACTACGGCAACTATGACCCCTTTATGGAGTACGACATCCAGCTCTGCCATCCCCTGCCGGCCATGGGTTACTGCACTCTCCATATCGAGGGTAACCAGCCGGGACTGGAGCAGCCGGTGACGGCCAGCGGCGAGCTGCTGGAGAACGATTTTTATCGCATCGCCCTCAATGACAACGGCACCCTGCAGATCCTGGACAAGCTGCGCGGCACCACCTTTGATCAGGTGCTCACGCTGGAAGAGGGTTCCGATGATGGTGACGAGTATGACTACTCGCCGTCGCGGGACGAGTGGCTGCGCTACTCCACCGAGTTTGCGGTGACCCGCAAGGTCACCCATCAGGCGTGGCAGAGCATCGCCACGCTCAAACTGCGCATGGCCTTGCCGGCCAACCTCGCCGAGCGGGCCAGCCGCCAGTGCAGCGGTCACCTCGATGTCACCTGCCGCATCACGCTGGCGCATCAGAGCCCGCGCATCGACATCGAACTGGAGCTCGACAATCAGGCCGACGATCACAGAGTGCGGGTGCTGATCCCCACCCCCTTCCCGAGCGACACAGTGGTCTCCGACAACCAGTTTGGCTGCATCATCCGCCCCACCCGCGACAGCGCCATGGCTAACTGGGAAGCTGAAGGTTGGAAAGAGGCCCCCATTCCGGTCTGGCAGCTGATGAACTTCGTCGCCCTGCAAGATGGCAAGCAGGGGCTGGCGGTGCTGAGTGACGGTCTGCGCGAGTTTGAAGTGATCGGCGAGCAGTGCGACACCCTGGCGCTCACCCTGCTGCGCGGGGTCGGCGTGCTCGGTAAAGAGGAGCTGCTGCTGCGCCCGGGCCGCCCCTCCGGCATCAAGCTGCCGACCCCGGACTCCCAGGTGCGTGGCAAACTCAGCTGCCGTTTCAGCCTGCTGGCGTTTGCTGACGATCACATCAGCGCCAACGTGATGCAGGCGGCGCGTAGCTACCTCACCCCGGTGCGCTGCTACAACAAGATCCCGTTCGATGCCATGAAGCTCAACAAGGCGAGCTTCACCACTCCGCTCCACTTCAGTCTGCTCACCATGGATCCCTCCGGTCCGGTGCTAAGTGCCCTGAAAAAAGCCGAGGATGAAGAGGCGCTGGTGATCCGGGTCTACAACCCGAGCGAGCAGGCTGTGTTGAAGGGTGGCAAAGTGAGCTGCGAACACGCCCTGAGCAACTGGCAAGCGGTGCGGATGGACGAGCAGCCCCTGCCCCTTGAGCTGGCTGCTGGCGAGTTTGGCGAACTGGCGCCCTGCCACTCCCGCAGCGTGCGCTTTCGGGTGGCTCGCGGCTAACCGCCGGTAACACCCACAGGTAGCAACAGGTGAGGGAGGCGCATCCCCTCCCCGCCTGCTTATCCCTCAGGCAGGCCTATCCCGCTTGATAAAGACATAAAAAAATCCCCGCCAATTGGCGGGGATTTTTATTGGGTTCTGCTTCATCCCGCGAGCGGGAGAGCGCGCTTAGCTGGCCTTGCGCAGGATCTGCTCAAGGTAGCGAGCGAAGTCGTGACCGTGATGCTCCAGCAGTTTCGGGAACATGGAGATGGAGGTCATGCCCGGGAAGGTGTTGATCTCGTTGAGCAGGATCTCGCCCTCCTCGGTCAGGAAGAAGTCGATACGCGAGAGGTGAGTCAGTTTCAGCTGACGGAACGCCTTGAGGGCATACTCGTGAATGGCGTCAGCCTGCGCCTCGGTCAGCCCCTCGGCACGCAGTGCAGTCTCGGTATGGCTGGCGCTGCTGTATTTCTCTTCATAGGTGTAGAACTTGTCCTGCGGCACGCAGATCTCGCCCGGATAGGTGGCCACCAGCTCGTCACCGTACTGGTAAACCGCCACTTCCAGCTCGCGCGGCTTGACCGCTTTCTCGATCAGAACCTGCTCGGAGTAACCGAAGGCATCGGCAATGCCCTTCACCAGATCCGCTTCGTTGCTGGCGGAGTAGCAGCCAACGGAAGAGCCCTGGGAGGCGGCCTTGATAAAGACCTTGCCCCACTTGGCCAGCGCCGCTTTCGCCTCAGCCAGAGCCGCATCGCCCTGTTCGGTCAGGAACAGGTAAGGGGTGTTGGGGATACCGATGGCGGAGAGCCACAGCTTGGTGGTGATCTTGTTGAAGCAGATCTTGCTCGCTTCGGCGTCGCAGCCCAGATAGGGCAGGCCAGCCAGCTCGAGGAAGGATTGCAGATCGCCGGTCTCGCCCGGGTAACCGTGGATGCAGGGCACCACGTAGTCTACCGGACGGGCCACGCTGTCAAACGAGAGCAGCTTGTCCAGCCCCAGTTTGCACTCGCGACCATCGGCACTGAGCCAGCGGTCGGCAAACATCTCGACGCGGGTCACTTCGACGCCGGGCAGGAGAGCGAGTTGTTTTTCGAGGAAATTGGCGCTGCGCAGAGAGACTTCGTGCTCGGAGCCACCGCCGCCGCACAGCAGCAAGACATGCATGTTCTTCATTAGATGTGATCCCTTGGGAGAAGCGGCTTCGTCATGACCATTCAAAAACCACCGCATTCAAAACCGGACGAAGCCAGATACGAACATAAGTGCGCGCCAGTGTAGCAAGGGAGACAAACCCTTGTCAGCTGATGGCTGCCCTGCCAGCCACATCTTGCGGTGAAAAAGGGCACCCTGTGTCAAAAACCGCGCAGCCCCATGGGTCAGCGAGGGGGATCGACCCGTCCCATGCCGCTGCCATTGACGCGAAACCAGCCGGCAATGCTGTAACGCTCCTGATTGGCGGGCAGCACTTCGTGGGGAAACTCTTCGGAGAGGAAGATCACCAGCCGCCCCCCTTTGGGGCTCACATCCATCAAGAACTGCTCGTCGTTGTCATAAAAGCGCAGGACGCCGCCCGCTTCGGGTTGCCAGTCGTTATTGAGGTAGAACACCGTCGTCAGGCGACGGTTGGAGCGACCGGCAAAGGCATCGCGATGGGTCGCGTAGAAGTCGCCACAGCGATAACGGGCAAAATGTGCCTCGTAGTCGAACAATCCCAGCATCAGCATCCGGTTGGCTGCCAGACGCAGCGCCTCCATGCGGGCGAGATAATCGGCGACCGGCGCACCGAGCGATGGCTCCAGCCAGTGGATCTGGTCGCGGCGGATCTCGCTGTTGCCTTGATGGAGCCCTTCACGACCGATCCCGGCCGGTTGCCACTCCTCTGGCAGACACCCTTTGAGGGCATCCACCTCGGCGGCAGTTAAAAAATCGTCCACTATCACCCAACCTCGGGTATAGATGGCATCCATGACGGCTTGATAGTCCAAGATTGACTCGCAACATGTGGAAAAGAGAGCGCTTTTTAGCGGCTTCCCGCTAAAGGCACAAACCGGTTTGCTTCTCTTGAGAAGTCCCACCATCAATACCCGATTTGGCAGGTAGCGCCCCCCTTTTTCCGGGCCGATTGTGATCCTGCCCTCACCCGGTGCGTAATGGAGGGGAAAAGTGTGAGCCGCCCCCCATTGCATCGGTGCCCGTTAACGTAACACCTTGCCGTTAAAAGAGCCAAGCGATACCGTAACGACCATGGGAATAACCCCCTTTCCTCCTGCAAGCACACTGTGCAACTTATGTGCAATCAACGACATGCAATCAACAAAAGGATGATGTGATGCCTCTGCCCGACCTGACGCTGCAACAACTGGATGGCACCCCCTACCCGCTCGCCCAACTGGCCGGCAAGGTGATCCTGGTGGTCAATGTGGCCAGCCGCTGCGGCTTTACCCCCCAATATGAGGGGCTGGAAGCCCTCTATCGCGAGCTGGGGCCCGAGGGGCTGGAGATCCTGGGCTTTCCCTGCAACCAGTTCGGTCAGCAGGAGCCGGGGGATGCCGAGGAGATCGCCCGTTTCTGCTCCCTCGACTACCCGGTCACCTTCCCCATCATGGCCAAGTGCGATGTCAACGGCGAGCAGGCCCACCCGCTCTATCAGTGGCTCAAGAAGGAGAAACCGGGGCTGCTGGGGCTGGAAAACGTCAAGTGGAACTTCACCAAGTTCCTGATCGACCGTGACGGCAACGTGGTGGAGCGGTTTGCTCCCACCACCAAGCCGGAGAGTCTGGTCGCCCCCATCCGCGACCTGCTCTGATTGCTTTTTGCGGCACATAAAGAGCGGCCGGTGCGACAGCTACTGCGCACCGGCCGCTCTTTTGCTATATTACGCCCCCGTTATCATTTCCATATCGTGGCTGGCGCCCGCGCCGGTCATCCGCTGAGCCAAAGGCTCACCAGAGGAGTTTCTCTCGAACATGTCATTCAACGAACTGGGTCTCTCCCCGCACATCCTGCGGGCCGTCAAGGAGCTGGGTTACGAACAGCCAACCCCCATCCAGCAGCAAGCCATTCCGGCTATTCTGGCTGGTCAGGATGTCCTCGGCGGAGCCCAGACAGGCACAGGCAAGACAGCCGGTTTCACCCTGCCCATGCTGCAGCTGCTGCTGGCCAACCATGGCCGCGGTCGCCGTCAGGTGCGCGCCCTGGTACTGACACCGACCCGCGAACTGGCCGCCCAGGTGGGCGAGAGCATCATCAAATATGCCCACCACCTGCCGTTTCGTACCCTGATCGCCTACGGTGGCGTCAGCATCAAGCCCAATCTGGATGCCATCAAGCTCGGTATCGACATTCTGGTGGCCACCCCGGGCCGTCTGCTGGATCTGCTGACCCAGGGCGCATTAACCCTGAGCGAGCTGGAAGTGCTGGTGCTGGATGAAGCGGATCGCATGCTCGACATGGGCTTCATCGTCGACATTCGCCGCATCATGAAGGCACTGCCCGCCAAACGGCAGAGCCTCCTCTTCTCCGCCACCTTCTCCAGTGAAATCAAGGCACTGGCGGATGATCTGCTGAACGACCCCACCCTGATCGAGGTCGATCCCAGCAACACGGCGGCCGAACAGGTGACCCAGCGCATCATTCAGGTCGATCGGGAGCGCCGCCGCGAGCTGCTCTCTCACATGATTGGCCGTGGCAACTGGCAGCGGGTGCTGGTGTTTGTCCGCACCAAGCAGATCGCCGATCGCCTCGCGCATCAGATGCAGAAAGATGGTCTCGACACAGTCGCCATTCACGGTGACAAGAGTCAGGGGGCCCGCAACCGGGCGCTGGCCGATTTTCGCGAAGGCAAGGTGCGGGTGCTGGTGGCAACCGATATCGCCGCCCGTGGCCTGGACATCGATCAGCTGCCCCACGTGATCAACTTCGAGCTGCCGCAGATGGCGGAGGATTACATCCACCGTATCGGCCGTACTGGCCGTGCCGGTCGCGGTGGCGAAGCCATCTCGCTGGTCAGCCATGATGAATTGGGTCAGCTCAAGGCGATCGAAGCCCTGATCGGTCAATCTCTCTCCGTGGAGATCCTCGAAGGGTATGAGCCGAGCGGCAAACCAAGCCGCCAGACCCTGCCCGGCAGCAAGCCGGTGCAGAACCCGCCGCGCGCCCGTGGCGCAGCCAATGCCAAGGGTGGCAAGGGCAAACCGGCAGCAGGCAAGGGCAAAGCCAAAGGCGATACCGCCAAGAAGCCTGCCCCGGCCCGCAAACGGGAAGTGGTGGGTGAGGATGTCGGGTTTACCCCGATGCGCCGCCTGCCAAGGGCCCAGCGCGACAGCTATCAGGATAGCGACGACGAGTAATTCGTCCCGTACCTACGCCAGACTGGTTGGCCAAGCAGCTGATTGACCAGACAAAGGGAGCCTCGTCGGCTCCCTTTGTGCTTTTGGCGATCGGGTAAAGCCCCTACACCAGCGAGTGGCGCACTCCCGGATGTTTACCATCCAGGTGCTTGCCATGCTGCAACGCAGGCTCGCTGCCATCGGCTGGATTGTGCTGCAAAAACTCGAACAACCCGGCCTGCATATTGACGTTCCAGAATCGGCCCGCCAGCGTCAGAACCAGCTGATCGCCAGCAAGATCGGCCAGCCCGTTTTGCCGCCAGGCATCGAACAACGGCATCAGATGACTGCGCAGTGAGGCTGGCAGGCGCGCCAGTGCCAGCACACCACTGTCGAGTGCACCACGCAGCAGACCATCCATCCGCGCATTCGGATTGCACCCCATCACCATACCGGGCGCCCGAGCTCCCTTCTCATGCGCTTCGTGCCACTGGGCCAAATCCCGCCCGTACATCACGCCATGGCCATGGATAGAGCCCCCGGCTCCTGCACCAAAGGGGAGGATCTCGGCGCCGCGCTTGGCCATCTGGTTATAGCGACTCTGCTCAGCTGGGCTACGCCGCCAATGGCTGCAGGAGAGCCGCTCCCAACCATGCTGTTCCAGTTGCTGGCTGCCGTAAGCGTACATGGCGGCCCGCTGCTGACCATCGGCAGCCCAGCCCAGCTTGCCCTGCTGCCCGGCCCGCTCCAGATTGGTGCCCGGCATGGCGATAAGCTGGTAGAGATCAACCCCGTGCACGCCGCTCGCCATCACATCCGTGATGTCCTGCTGCCACACGGCATCATCCTGACCGGGCAGACCGAAGATAAGATCCGCCACGATCACTGCCGCATCATCGCGAGTCAGCTCGCCAAGGCGGGTCAGCAGGGTCTCCCTGTCATCGAGCCGCGCCGCCTGCTGGCGCACACCGGTATCAAAACTCTGTACCCCGAACGAAAAGCGGTTGAACCCGCCGCCCAGCGCAGCCTGCCACTTGGCATCGTCAAAACCATTGAGGCGCCCCTCCAGTGTTACCTCGGCATCGGCCGTCAGGGGAAAGCGCCGGATCATCCTGGCCAGCATTTCCAGCTCATCAGCACTCATGTCGGTGGGGGTTCCGCCCCCGACATAGACGGCCGAGAAGGGGCGGCTTTGTACCAGCGGCGTCTCTGCTGCCCTGGCAAGCGATGCGCACAACGCGTCGATATAGCGGCTGATCCGCGCCGGATTGGCGCCATTTTCGAAGAAATTGCAGAAGCTGCAGCGCTTGCGACAAAATGGAATATGGAGATAGAGGGCGCGCTCTTCGGCATCGCTCTCTTGCTGCCACCACTGTTGCCATTGGTTCTCATCGAGTGACAAGGGGCGGATCCCTCCCCGACTGGCATGTGCCGAGGTTTTGGCACAGAAGGCAAACTTGAGAGGATCCGGCGAAGCCACGCCGGTCATGGAAGGAGTTAGATGGATCATGGTGATGACTCGCAAATAACAGCAATGATAGTTATTATCATTCTCGTGTTTTTGCGCAGGATCAACTCTTGGTGCCACTCAATCTGAAATTGCCCTGTTGGCAACCTCTATTACCGATCTGCTTAACAGATTATTTACTCAAGAGTGACTAAAGTGTGCCGATAGGAAACTGTCTCCCCGCCTCTCCTTGTCTACGCTCAAGATGAAACGGGAACCAATAAAAACAGATAAAGGGCATGGGATCGGCCACTATGCATAACCTCTCACTGAACTGGAAAATCTTTCTCCCCCTTGCGCTGGTCATCAGCTCCACCTTTGCCCTCTGCTTCGAGCTCTCTGCCTGGTTGCAACGGGATCTCGCCATCCGCATGGCAGAAGAGAAGGTTGAGAGCGCCGCCAACACCTACATGGATCAGCTCAACGTATTGATGATGACCGGTGGCATGGCCAACCGGCAGATAGTGCAAACCAAGCTCAAGAGCGAGGCAGGGATTGTCGAAGCCCGTCTTATTCGTGCCCCCGCCGTCAGCAACCTGTTTGGCCCGGGCCATCCCGACCAGAAAGCCCAGGATCCCCTCGATGAACGTGCTATCACGAAGGGGGATATCATCCTCGAGCAGCAGGGCAACCAGCTCACCCTGATCAAACCGTTCAAGGCCTACAAGGAGTATCGCGGCACCCAGTGCACCAGCTGCCATCAGGTGGATGAAGGAACCGTCATGGGAGCGGTCAGGATCAGCTATGACCTGACCCATACCTTCGACGATATCCGCCACAACAACTTTATTCTGAGTGGCAGTCTGGCGACTGTTTTCGGCCTGGGCTTCGGCCTGCTCTGGTGGGTGCTGCAGCGCTACGTCAAACGGCCGCTGCGCCAGTTGCAGCTCACCATGATCCAGATGGCGAAAGAGCGTAACCTCGCGCTCCCTCTCGTCAACAACAGTCAGGATGAGCTGGGTCAGATGACCCGCGCCGTCAACGACATGGTGCAGGGCTTCCGCCACAGCTTGCAGGAGGTGGAAGGGGCGACGCACCAGCTCTATCAGGAGTCGAGCCAGATCCGCCAGGTTGCCACCCAGACCGAAAACTCGGCCCGTCAGCAGGAGGGGATGACCACCCAGGTGGCGGCCGCAGTGAGCGAACTTGCTGCCAGCTCCCACGAAGTACGCGAACATGCCCGCCACAGTGCAGAGCTCTCCGCGCTCACCAATCAGGATGCCGCCAATACCAGCCGTCTCGCCCAGCACTCCATCACCGACATGGGCGAGATGTCGACCGAAATCGACAGGGTGGATCAGGTTATTCAGCAGCTCGACAGCCGCTGTCTTGCCGTGGATGGGGTATTGGAAGTGATCAAGGGGATCGCCGATCAGACCAACCTGCTGGCCCTCAACGCCGCCATTGAGGCAGCGCGAGCGGGTGAACAGGGGCGCGGTTTTGCCGTGGTAGCCGATGAGGTGCGCGCCCTCTCCAACCGCAGCCGCACTGCCAGCGAGGAGATCTCCCAGATGATCGCCGCCCTGCAAAAAGAGGCCCAGAGCGCCGTTACGGTGATCGGGGATGCAAAAACCAAGGCGGACGAGAGCATCAGCAAAACCGAGGCGACCCTGGCCGCCATGCAGAACATCATTGAACGCATCGCCCGGATCAACGATCTCAATGCCCAGATGGCCCAGTCAGCCGAAGAGCAGGACAGGGTCTGCAACGAGGTGGACCATTCGGTGAACCAGATCCGCAACACCTCCAACGACACCCTGGGTCAGGCTCACGCAGCCAACCTCGCCAGCGTTCAGCTGGTCGAGCAGTGCCAGAAACTGGAAGCCCTGCTCAAGACCTATCGCTGGTAACCCAGCTCCGACAACAAAAAGCGCGCCTGTGCGCGCTTTTACTTTGTATCAATTCCTAGCTGTATCAGCTCATGGACATATCCGTCTCAGCGGGCGTTGCGGGTGGCGACCGCATCGGCCAGATTGCGCAGCAGGGTTTCGGTATCTTCCCAACCAATGCAGGCATCCGTGATGCTCTGACCGAAGGTAAGCTCGCAGCCCTCGACCAGATCCTGACGCCCTTCCACCAGATGACTCTCCACCATCACGCCAAATACAGCCTTGCTGCCGGCGCGCAGCTGATCAGCCACATCGTCCGCCACGACCATCTGATTCTTGAACTGCTTGCTGCTGTTGGCATGGCTGAAGTCGATCATCACCTTTTGCGGCAGGCCGGCCTTCTCCAACCCCTTCACCACCTCGCTGACATGGGTTGCGCTGTAGTTAGGCTCACGGCCACCACGCAGGATGATGTGACAATCCGGGTTGCCTTTGGTTGCAACGATGGCGGAGTGGCCATACTTGGTGACCGACAAGAAGTGATGGGGGGCACTGGCAGCACCGATGGCATCGATGGCCACCTTGATAGTGCCGTCGGTACCGTTCTTGAAGCCCACCGGGCAAGAGAGACCTGAGGCCAGCTCGCGGTGTACCTGGGATTCGGTGGTACGGGCACCGATCGCCCCCCAGCTCATCAGATCAGCCACGTATTGCGGTGTGATCATGTCGAGGAATTCGGATGCGGTTGGCAGCCCCATGTCGTTGAGATCGAGCAGCAGCTTGCGACCCAGGCGCAGACCGTCGTTGATCTTGCAGCTGTTATCGAGGTACGGATCGTTGATGAGCCCCTTCCAGCCCACGGTAGTACGCGGTTTTTCGAAATAGACTCGCATCACGATCTCCAGCTGACCTTTCAGCTCGTCTCGCAACGCTTTGAGACGCTTGCCATATTCGATGGCGGCAACCGGATCGTGGATGGAACAGGGGCCAATAACCACCAGCAGACGGTCATCTTCACCATTCAGGATACGGTGGATGGCCTGACGGGAATCAAACACGGTCGATGAGGCGGTCTCGGTCGCCGGAAACTTCTCAAGCACCGCAACCGGAGGGAGTAACTCTTTGATTTCACTGATACGAACGTCGTCGGTTTGATGCTGCATGACAAGGCTTCCTGCTAGATAACTGCGATTAAGAAATCTCAACATAGCCCGCAGTCGATTCGGTGTAAATAGAAAATTACATCACTAAAGAAAGTTTTTTTAACCTGCATCTTGCAAGTTAATGAAATACTGCTAGTTGCGAACGTGCCGGAGATAAAAAGGCCCGCACAAGGCGGGCCCCATCATGTTGGAGGGATTAATCGCGCTGGCTGATGCTGGCCAGTTTTTCGAAGTAGTCCGGGAAGGTCTTCGAGGTGCACTTGGGATCGTTGATAGTCACCGGCGTATCGGACAGTGCCACCAGCGAGAAGCACATGGCGATCCGGTGATCGTTATAGGTATCGATCTCGGCGTGCTTGAGCTGCGTCGGCGGGGTCACGGTAATAAAGTCACGCCCCTCCTCCACTTCTACGCCCAGCTTGCGCAGCTCGGTCGCCATGGCATGCAGGCGATCGGTCTCTTTCACCCGCCAGTTATAGATATTGCGAATGGAGGTCGGCCCCTCGGCAAACAGCGCCGCAACCGCGATGGTCATGGCCGCATCGGGAATATGGTTCATATCCATATCGATGCCGTGCAGTGGCGCCTGCTCCGCTTCGATAAAGTCATCACCCCAGGTGATGCGTGCGCCCATCTTCTCCAGTACGTCGGCGAAATGGATATCGCCCTGAATGCTGTGCTTGCCGATACCGGTGACCCGCACCTTGCCCTTGATGGCGCCAGCCGCAAGGAAGTAGGAGGCGCTGGAAGCATCCCCTTCAACCAGAAAATCCCCCGGGCTGATGTAGGTCTGGTTGCCCTTGATGTAGAACAGCTTGTAGTTGTCGTGCTCGATGACCACCCCGAACTGCTTCATGATGTGCAGGGTGATATCGATATAGGGCTTGGAGACCAGCTCCCCCTTGATGTGAATGCGAGTGTCGCCAGCCGCCATGGGAGCAGCCATCAGGAAGGCGGTCAGGAACTGGCTGGAAACGGAACCATCGACATGGACGTCGCCGCCCCACAGCCCCTTGGCATCCACCACCAGCGGCGGAAAACCATCTTTTTTCAGGTACTGGATATGAGCGCCCGCCTCACGCAGGGCATCAACCAGATGGCCGATGGGACGCTCTTCCATGCGCGGCTCACCGCCCAGGGTGTACTCACCGGAGCCCAGACACAGCGCGGCACAGAGCGGGCGCATGGCAGTGCCGGCATTGCCAAGGAACAGATTGATCGGCTCTTTGACGGCAAAACTGCGGCCAAGGCCTTGCACGGTGCACTCGGTCTTGTCGGCAGAGAGTTTGTACTTGACCCCGAGCTGGGTCAGTGCCGCCAGCATGTGACGAATGTCATCGCTGTCGAGCAGGTTGGTCAAACGGGTAGTACCACGGGCCAGTGCCGCCAGCAGCAGCGCCCGGTTAGAGACACTCTTTGAACCGGGCAGATTGACCTCACCGGCCACACGAGAAATGGGTTCCAAACGCAACGAATTCATAGACTTCCTGTGCAATCTCAAATAAATGACCTGACCGGACGTTAACAGTACGCGCCCCGCTCGGCAAGGGCAGCGACAGGGGAAAAACGGGGCTGCACGCTAAGATTCAGTCGTTGTTGAAAAAAAGACGCCGGGCAAGCCCGGCGTCAGGATTAACTGCAGACCGGATCAGCCGTGACGCTTGGCAAACTCATCCATAAAGCTGACCAGCGCCTTCACACCCTCCAGTGGCATGGCGTTGTAGATGCTGGCCCGCATGCCACCGACGATGCGGTGACCTTTGAGCGCCAGCAGGCCAGCAGCTTCCGATTCGGCCAGGAACTGCTTGTCCAGTTCGGCATTTTTCAGCTGGAACGGGATGTTCATCCGCGAACGGCAGCTGACATCCACCTGATTGCTGTAGAAGCTCGATTGATCGAGATAGTCGTAAAGGAAGTCAGCCTTCTCCTTGTTGCGCGCTTCCATCGCCGCAAGGCCACCCTGTTCTTTCAGCCATTCGAACACCAGACCTGCCAGATACCAGGCGTAGGTGGGCGGCGTGTTAAACATGGAGTCGTTCTTGGCGGTGAGCTTGTAGTCGAAAATCGAGGGCACATCAGCTCTGGCCTGATCCAGCAGATCATCGCGCACGATGGCGATGGCGAGCCCGGACGGGCCGATATTCTTCTGGGCACCGGCATAGATGATGCCAAAGCGGCTCACGTCGATGGGACGGGAGAGAATGGTCGAGGAGAGATCCGCCACCAGCGGTACATCGCCGGTTGCAGGGATATCGAACATCTCGATCCCTTCAATGGTCTCGTTCGGGCAGTAGTGCACATAGGCGGCATCAGAGCGAAACGCCGGTGTCGGCAACAGGTGCGTAATCCCCTGCTCGTTTTTGGCAACCCCTTGCCAGGTCTGGATGTCGCCGTACTTTTGCGCCTCATCCACGGCCCCCTGCGACCAGACACCGGTCAGCAAAAAATCGGCCTTCTTGTTGGCGCAGCCCAGCAGGTTCATGGGCACTGCAGAGAACTGACCGCGGCCGCCACCGTGCATGAAGAGCACCTTGTAGTTGTCCGGCACCGCCAGCAACTCGCGCAGATCGGCCTCGGCCTTCTCGGCGACCGCCATGTAGTGCTTGCCGCGGTGGGAAAGCTCCATGACCGAGGCTCCCAGCCCCTGAAAATTACAAAACTCGCGCTGGGCGCGCTCCATGACTTCAACCGGCAACATGGCGGGGCCGGCGCAGAAGTTGTAAACCTGTTTGCTCATGACGCTTTCCGTGAGTGGATGAGTGTGATCGATGACTTGTCAGGTTTTACACAAGAGCAGCCAGCGGATCAAAGGCTTTTTGGGAGCTGGCTCAACCTTTTACCGTCACTCTTGCTCCCCTTTTCAGTAGAAAAAGCCCTGAACGGGTCAGGGCTTGCAGAGAACATGCGCAGAAACGGTCAAGAGACCGCATAAACGGGTTGCCCCTGCCCTTTCCGACAAATTTACACCTTGGCGGTGAGCTCGGGCAGCAGGGTGAAGAGATCGCCCACCAGACCGTAGTCGGCCACCTGAAAGATGGGCGCTTCGCTGTCCTTGTTGATGGCCACAATCACCTTCGACTCCTTCATCCCCGCCAGATGCTGAATGGCACCAGAAATGCCAACCGCGATATAGAGCTCGGGAGCGACCACCTTGCCAGTCTGGCCAACCTGCAGATCGTTGGCGACGAAACCCGCATCAACGGCAGCGCGCGATGCGCCGACCGCCCCCCCCAGCTTGTCGGCCAGCGCCTCAATCAGGGCAAACTGAGCCTTGGAGCCAAGGGCTCGGCCACCGGAGACCACCACTCGCGCAGCGGTCAGCTCGGGCCGGGGCGATCGCACGGCAAGACGCTCCACCAGGCGGGTCCGGCGGGTCAATTCGGGCACCACCAGACTCTCGACGGGAGCATTGCCTTCCTGTAGTGCCTTGGCAAAAGCGGTCGCCCGCACCGTCATCACCTTGATGGGGGCGCTGCTCGCCACCCGGGCGATGGCATTGCCCGCATAGATGGGGCGCAGGAAGGTATCGCTGCTTTCGATAGCCGTCACCTCAGAGATCATCTCCACGCCGAGCCGGGCAGCTATTTGGGGCAGCAGCGCCTTGCCCATGGTGCTCGCCGCCATCAGGCAGTGGCTGTAACCTTCGCACCAGCGAGCCAGCAGTTTGTCGAGCCCCTCCAGCAGACCTTCCGCCAGCGCGGGAGAGTCGGCCAGCAGCACCTTGCTCACCCCGCTCAGCGCAGCTGCCTGCTGGCCCGCCTCGCTTATCCCCTGCCCCGCCAAGAGCAGATGCACTTCGCCACCCAACTGATTGGCAGCCGTAACCAGGCGGGCGACGTTGTCGGCCAGATGGCCCTGATGATGTTCGGCAATGATCAATACGTTCATAGTACCTTCGCCTCGTGCTTGAGTTTGTCCACCAGCTCATCCACCGAACTCACCTTGATCCCTGCGCTGCGGGCTGGCGGCACCATCACCCCAAGCAGACGGGTCTGGTTGGCAGGTACAACGGCGAGCTCGGCAAAGGGGGCACTCTCCAGCGGCTTGCGCTTGGCCTTCATGATGTTGGGCAGAGAGGCAAAGCGCGGTTCATTCAAACGAAGATCGGCGCTGACCACCGCAGGTAGCGGCATGGCGAGGGTTTCAAGCCCGCCATCGATTTCACGGGTCACCAGCAACTCCTCTCCTTCCAACCTGATGGCAGAAGCGCAGGTAGCCAGCGACCAGTCGGTCAGGGCGGCCAGCATCTGGGCCACCTGACCGTTGTCCGAGTCGATGGACTGCTTGCCGAGCAGCACCAGATCCGGCTGCTCCAGCTCACACACCTTTTGCAAGGCGCGGGCGACGGTCAGCGGCGCCAGCGTCTCGTCTGTCACATAGTGGCGCGCCCGATCCGCTCCCAGCGCCAGCGCATGGCGCAGTTGCTCGGCGGCCGCGTCCGGGCCAAAGGTCACCACCACCAGCTCGCTGGCGATACCGGCCTCACGCAGCCGGACCCCCTCTTCCACCGCGATTTCACAAAAGGGGTTGATCCCCATCTTCACATTGGCCAGTTCCACATCGGAGCCATCCGCCCTGACCCGGATCTTGACGTTGTAATCCACTACCCGTTTGATTGCTACCAGCAGCTTCATGGGGTCATGCCTCGTCTCTTTGGATTGAATTCATTCACCAGTCCCTGCACTTTTGCGTCGTGTTTCACTTAATTTTTTGCTTACAACCGCTTTACGTTTACGTAAACTACCAGCACTACCCTAGGTCAACTTCGGTGCAGAGGCAAGATGGAACGGGAAGCAATGGAATTTGATGTCGTCATCGTAGGTGGCGGCCCGGCGGGGCTCAGCGCCGCCATCGCGTTGAAACAGCAGGATGCCAACCTCTCGGTCTGCCTGCTGGAAAAGGGCGCCGAAATTGGCGCTCATCTGCTCTCCGGCGCCCTGCTGGATCCCGTTGCCCTCAAGGAGCTGCTGCCACAAAGCTGGCAGCAGGCACCGCTCGGGGTAGCGGTCAATGACGACCAGGTACACCTGCTGCAAAGCGAGAACCGCTCCCTGCAACTGCCAAACTGGGCCGTACCGCCACGGATGCACAATGAGGGCTGTCACATCGTCAGCCTTGGAAACCTTTGCCGCTGGCTTGGCCAGCAGGCGGAGCAGCTGGGAGTCGAAATATACCCAGGATTTACCGCCAGCGACCTTATCATGGAAGCGGGACGGGTCAAGGGGGTGATCACCGGCGATTTGGGACTTGATCGCGCGGGCAATCCAAAACCGGATCATGTTCCCGGCATGGCGCTCTATGGCCGCTATACCCTCTTTGCCGAGGGAGCCCGCGGCCATCTGGGTAAACAGCTGATAGCCACATTCAATCTGGAAAACCCAGCCCAACCCCAACACTACGCCATCGGATTCAAGGAGCTGTGGCAACTGCCAGCTGGCCAAGGCAAAGCGGGACAGGTACTCCATGGCAGTGGCTGGCCCCTTGGCAAGGAAGGAGAGAACCACAGTCACGGCGGCTTCTATCTCTATCAGATGGAGGGAGATCAGGTCGCGGTCGGGTTGATCGTCGATCTCAACTATCAGAATCCCTGGCTCAGCCCGTTTGACGAATTCCAGCGTCTCAAGCATCACCCACTTATCGCCGACCTGCTGCAAGGGGGCGAGCGCATCAGCTATGGTGCACGCGCCATCACCAAGGGAGGCTGGCACTCCCTGCCCCGCATGCACTTTCCCGGCGGCCTGCTGATCGGCTGCGATGCCGGCACCCTCGACTTTTCCCGCATCAAGGGGATCCACACCGCCATGAAATCGGCGATGCTGGCGGCAAAAACCGTCGCGATGGCGCTTCGAGGTGGCGATGAGGGAGGACGGGATCTGGTTCACTATGCCGACGAACTGCACCAGAGCTGGCTGGCACAAGAGCTGGGCGCGGCCCGCAACTTCGGAGCCGCTCTGCATCGCTGGGGCCCCTGGCTTGGTGGCGCCTTTAACTGGCTGGAGCAGCGGCTGTTTGGCGCAAACTCGCCCTTCAAACTTATCGATAAGGAGCCAGATTACCGCCAGCTGCGCATGGCCAGCCGCTGCGAGCCCATCCATTACCCCAAACCCGATGGCAAGCTGAGCTTTGACAAACTCTCCTCCGTCTATCTCGCCAACACCAGTCACGATGAGGATCAGCCCTGCCATCTCAAGCTGCAGGATGAGCTGATCCCGGTAAAGGTCAACCTTCCAACTTGGGGAGAACCCGCCCAGCGCTACTGCCCGGCAGGGGTGTTTGAGGTGCAGGAAACGGAGGGGGTGGCCAAGCTGCAGATCAACGCCACCAACTGCATTCACTGCAAGACCTGTGACATTAAAGATCCCAGCCAAAACATCGTCTGGACACCGCCACAAGGGGGCTCCGGGCCCAACTATCCCAATATGTAAGCTGCCGCTCACCTGTTGCTAAGACGAGCCTGCAACAAAGGGCTCGGATAACGGGGGCTGGAAGACAAGGAGAGATGCACAAGGAGCAGCGCTCAAAACGGGACGAGCTGCTCCGACCTCGCCACCTTGCAGCTGTTTTTTTGAACAAACAGGCTGAATCCCCAATGAATAGCCCCTGACAAGCGCAGCCCGCCCCTGTATAGTTCGCCGCATTCAGGTTTTCCATCGGCCCGATCTGCTTATCCACGGGATCGCCTTCTGCAGCGATCTAAGGCCGCATGACCTGTGCAACCATCCCTGATTACCCATGACTTTTTAAGGGGGGACAGATGATCACCGCCTACATTCTCAATAACAAGGTGCTGGACATAGTCACGCTCGGGCCTGACGACATAGTACCTGACAACACGGTCTGGCTGGATGCCTACAAGCCGGACACGGCAGAGCGAGAATGGTTGACGGGCCTGTTCCTGGAAGAGGTTCCCGACAAGGAAGAGCTCGACGACATCGAAGCATCAGCCCGTTTCTACTGGGATACCGATGGTCTGCACATTCACTCCCTGTTTCCCCAGCGGATCGGTCGTGACACCAAGGGTGTCCACGTCTCCTTTACCCTGCGCAACAACCTGCTGATCAGCATTCGTGAAGATGACATCGGGCTGGTTCGCCTGCTGCGCCACTATATGCGCCAGGATCGGCTGGAGGTGGAGGATGCCCTCGACATCCTGCTGGAGGTGCAAAACCTCAAGGTAGAGTACCTATCCGACCTTATCGAAGATGGTTACAAGACGTTGGAAAACACCGCTGATCAGATCTTCGAGCCGGATCAGATCAACCCCATGCTCAAGGAGTTGATGGCTCAGGAAGAGGCCAACGGCCAGATCCGTCTCTCCCTGCACGATACCCGTCGCGCCTTGCGCTTCCTCAAGCGCAGCCTGCGCCAGCGCATGAGCCTTGAGCAGAACAAGTGGATCGACGAGATGCTGCACGACGTGGAGTCACTGTTGCCCCACACCCAGTTCCTGTTCGACAAGATCAACTTCCAGCTGGAGGCCTCCATGGGGGTCACCAATCTGGAGCAGAACAAGGTGATCAAGATCTTCTCGGTAGCCGCCGTAATCTTCCTGCCGCCGACCCTGATTGCCAGTATCTACGGCATGAACTTCGGCCGCATGCCGGAGCTCGCCTGGGAGTATGGTTATCCCCTCTCGCTGGTGCTGATGGTGATGTCATCGCTCGGCACCGGTCTCTTCTTCAAACGCAAAGGCTGGCTGTAACGTCGGCTGCCCGGCACAAAAAGATTCTCGCGCATTGGGGGGCATAGCCCCCCGATTAATTCCCACCCCCTCCCTCGCCTTGCAAAGGGCTCTCCTTCGCCCCATATCCCTTGCATCACTTGCACTCTATGAATGGATATCGGGCAACCATGACCCTCTACCCCGAACACCGCTATGACGATCACGGCCAGCTTCGTCCCCCTCTCTGGTTCTGGCCCATCGCCCTACTACTGACCCGCTCGGTCTGGCTCTTTCTGATGGCTGGCGTCACCCGCCAGAGCGGCAGCGAGATCCTTGAGCTCTTCTACCCCGACAAGCTCACTCTCTATATCAGCCTGCTGACCGATGTGCCCGCCATGCTGGCCCTGCTCGCCTGTGGCGGCACCTATCAGCAGACCCATGGCATTCGCGCCAGACTCAGGCGCCATAGCCCCTTGTTGCTGCTCTGCTCTGCCACCAGCGGCCTGCTGATGCAGCTGCACAGCCTCAACTTGCAGAAGTGGTCGTTCAGCTGGCCCACCGCGCTGGTGCTGGTCGCCAGCCTCTGGGCGCTCTGGTATCTGCTGCGCAGTCGTCAGTTGCGCGAATATGCGGCCGACGAGCCCCACTAACGGGGCTCCGGGCACAGATTGCGAAACGTTCAGGCCTATTGGGGAGTAACCCGGATCTGCAGGGTCTGGCGATCACTCTGGCTGCCACGCCCGCCCTGCAACTGCGAACCAAGAGTGCTGCCCTGCTGCACCGAGATGGTGGATAGCTCCCCCACCGTCAGCCACTGGCCCGGGGCTCCACTGACCTCGGTGGCACTCTGCCCACGATTGATGATTCCCTGCTCCAGCCTCGCCTGCTCGCTGCTGAGCGCTACCTGAACCCTGTCCCTAATCAGGGTTGCGGTGGCATAGAGGCCGTTCACCAGCGGCATCATCCCCACCACGGCGCCCCCGTTCCACTGATAGAAGGTGACCGGTTGATAGGAGCCCATCTGCAGCAGCACGGGACGGCCCGACAGCCCGCGCACCTGCCAGCTGTCGTTCTGGCTGCGCTGGTACTGCTGTGCGCTGCCATCGAGCAACCACTGCCGCTTGGCCTCGTCGCGACTGATTGAGCCCCCCAGTTGCTGACCGCTGGCGGCACCATCGACCCGCCACTCGATAAGCAGGCTTTGCGGTGGCTGGTTGATTTGCGCCAGCGTGGCTTCGGCCTCCTGCAGCTGGGCTGGCGTCCCGCTCAGCACCAGCTGGTTACCCATGGCACTCACCCCAAGCTGGGGATAGATCTCCTTGAGGGTCTGCACCGCGGCCTGCGCCTCGAATACCGGGATCACCTTCACATCGGCCCACAAAGGTGAGCTCCATATTCCCGCCATAAAGCAGAGCCACAGCAACCACCTGCATCCATATCTCGTCAGACAGCTCATCACATCTCCTCCTGGACCCGAACCGGCTGTTCGATGATGAACCCCGTCACAGGCAAAAGACAACCTCCGAGATGCCCCTCGCAACAACCGTGTCATCAGACTCCCGCCCGGGGCGGGTTATCGCGTAAGATACGCCCCATTATGTTGACCAACCGGAACCTCTCATGCTGAAACAGCTGTTGTTACTCCCCCTCGCCCTGCTGCTGGCGGCCTGCTCGCTGACCCAATACAACGTCAGCGAAGCCGAAATCAACCAGTACCTCAAAAAGCAGGTCTCTTTTGAAAAACAGCTGGGGATCCCCGGCATCATGTCGAGCAAGATCCGTCTTGACGAGATGCAGAGCCGTATCGGCCGCAAGCAACCGGATCGTATCGAACTCGATGCTGCCGGCGACCTGCAGGTAAGCAGCCCCCTTGGCAGCCAGCAGATGAAGGTACGTTTTGCCCTGAGCGCCCGCCCGGAATATGTCGCCGATCAGGGGGCTATCTATTTGCGTGATCTCGAACTGGTCTCGGTGCAGACCGATCCGGCCAACATAGGTGCCGCATTGACCCCTATCCTGCCTACCTTCAATCAGTCGCTCTCCCTCTTCCTGTCGCAGACGCCGGTCTATCGTCTCGACAGCAGCCGCAAGAACGAAGCGAGGATCAAGGAGAAGGTCGAAGATCTCAAGGTGGAGCCGGGCCGTCTGGTGATCCCCTTCAAGGTGCTCTGATCAGGCTATTTCTCCCCCCTCACCTTGGTTGTGCAAACCGCCCGGCCTCTTGTCCTGTTTCCCAGACAAGCTGCCGGGCGGTTTTTTGCTTCTCAACCCGGAGCGAACAGAGCATAATGCACACCATTCTCATTTAGATTCGTCATGAGAAGCGTCAATAATAAAACCAATGGTGAAAAGGGACATGAGAAAAACCGTTCTGGTACAGGCCGTAGCCTGTGCTCTGGTGAGTGGCATCGCACACGCAGCCGTCAAGGTTGAAGACAAGACTTTCAACACCGCCGCCAACATGCTGGCCTATACCGAATTTGAACTCTCCGGCGAGCCGCTAGCCGAAGCGCTGGGGCTGGATCTGGACGTGCTGGATGCCAACCGTGCCGATGAACCGACCCCGTTCGACTTCGCCGCCGGCATCGAATCCTATGAATACTCCGAAGAGGCGATGTACGCCCTCAACTATCAGTCGGGCATGGGCCCCCATCTGGTGAACGGGCCGCAAAACCTGGCCCGTGGTGGCACCATGGCCGATCTCGGCAAACGGGTCATGGCCATGGCGGAGGCAGTTGGCTTCCCGGCTGACGAGATCCCGCAAGGCATGTATCCCCTCTCTCTGCCCTACGCCTCCGCCAACCCGGAGTTTGCCGACGCTGTGAATACCACTCCGGTCAATGGTGACCAGATCACCATCAAGACCGCAAAAGGAGTCGAGAAGATCGTCAAGACCCAGGTGCCGGCCTACTTCCGCGACTACACCACCCTGCGCTGGAGCGGCAGCGACAACCTGCTGGTACCGGCGGCTGTGGGCGGTATTCTGCTCAAAGAGGTCATGTGGTCTCAGGACTTCCTCGGCGGCATGCACGTGGCCGAGAGCGATGAAGAGGTTGAAGCCGCCTCCGCCACCATGGATCAGGATGGCAAGCACAAGCTCGGCGTCTCCGCTGCCGACGGCTTCAACGGCATGATGCTGACCGAACAATCCATCGACAAGCTGACCATCATGCAGAACCAGCTTGGCTTCGATGGCAAACAACTGGGTGCCAAAATCACCCCGCAGTATGATCCGGCCAAGGGCATCATCTACTTCCCCCATCAGGTGAAAGTGACCGAGACTCGCAACAACGATGCGGGCGCCATCGGCAAGCTCGACGTAGTGGATGGCTCAGCCCAGCTGCGCGATGCCTGGATGATGCTGTGGCCACTCTCCGAGTTCTACGCTTTCAGCGACCAGCGCACGGCCAACACCAACCAGAATCCGGCCTTCCACGCCGTGTTTGACGGTGAGCCGTTTGCTGCAACCCCCAAGGCCAACCAGACCAATGATCTGGGCAAGGCGGTCGCGGGCAGCGACGCTTTCTCGCTGGCGCTCAACCTCTCCAGCTTCACCTTCAAAAACCTGACTGCCCTACACTTTGATGGCAAGGCTGGCACTCTGGTAGATAGCTGGCAGGCAGGCAAGCAGAGCAAGCACGTCACCACCTTTGACGCCGCTTACGCACTGGTTGCTCTGCAGATCTTCCAGCGCGCTCAGGATGCATTGCCGGTCGGTTACGCCGCCGGTGACAATGGCGAGCTGAACCTCAAGACCAAGCAGGGTCAGCAGGCGCTTGAGCTTATCCGCAAGCAGGCCGATTTCATCCTTGCCAATCTCAAGGGGAACAACGGGCTGGTACACGATGGTCTGACACTGGGTGGCAAGGTAGACAAGGCGCAATCCGTTGATGCCCAGTTTGCCGCTATCCGCGGTCTGACCGCGGCGTTCCTCGCAACTTCCGATGCCAAGTACCGCACCGCCGCGCGCGAACTGTTTATCGCTGCCGACAAGGCCTATTTCAGCGCCAAAGCGGGCACCTGGCTGGCTGGCAAACAGGGCGAGTACACCCCCTGGACCCAGGCTGCCATCTCCGGTGCGCTGCGTTCTGCCATGCTGAACCTGCGCAACGAAGGGGCCGAGAAGGCGCCCGAACTGGAGCTGGCCAAGCTGACCGGTCAGTACGTCAGCTGGTTCCGCGGCACCGTCAACGGTGGCATGCAGATGGCAGAGTGGGTCGGCGACTCCGGCGAGAACGTCATCGAAGGCGCCGGTGGTGACACCGACGAAGATGGCGTCCCGCAAGTGACCGCCGCCGGTGGCAAGCACGGCACCGCCATGGTGATGGCCGCCAAAGCGGTGGTTAGCGAGTAATTCGCACCATTCACCCGGATGAAAAAGGGAGCCTTGATGGCTCCCTTTGCATTACAGCGTCTGACTCTTCATTTCAGGGCACTTCAATTAATTCGCTTGGGTTAACCCAGCTTGTCCAGCATCTCCTTGGTCACCAGCACGATGCCCTGCTCGGAGCGATAGAAGCGGCGTGCATCCTCATCCGCATTCTCACCCACCACCAACCCGTCGGGGACCTTGCAGCCCTTGTCCACCACCACCCGGCGCAGACGGCAGCCGGTACCGATCTCGACCCCCGGGAAAATGACCGCCTGATCCAGAGTACAGAAGGAGTGCACCCGCACGTTGGTAAAGAGCACCGAGTTGAGCACGAACGAACCGCTGACGATGGTTCCGCCGGCAAACATGGAGTTGATGGTCATGCCGTGCTGGCCATTTCTGTCCTGCACGAACTTGGCGGGAGGCGTCAGGGTCTGGCTGGTCCAGATGGGCCAGTTTTGATCGTAAATATCGAGCTCGGGTAACACGGAGGCGAGATCCATGTTCGCTTCCCAGAATGAATCCAGGGTACCTACATCACGCCAGTAAGGTTTTTGTCCCTCGCGTGCCCCGACACAGGACATGTTGAAGGGGTGAGCAAAGGCCAGCCCCTCCTCCACGATACGAGGGATCACATCCATCCCGAAATCGTGTTTGGAGTCCTGGTTGAGAATGTCTTCCTCCAGCAGCTGGTAGAGATACTCCGCCTCGAAAATGTAGATCCCCATGGAGGCAAGAGAGCGATCATCACACCCCGGCATGGCGGGCGGGTTGGCCGGTTTTTCGACGAAGGCGCGGATCTTGCGCTGCTCGTCGATATCCATGATGCCGAAGGCTGACGCCTCGGCGCGCGGCACCTCGATGCAGGCCACCGTGACCTTGGCACCGAGACGCACGTGATCGAGCAGCATGGCGGCGTAGTCCATCTTGTAGATGTGATCCCCCGCCAGCACCACTATGTATTTGGGGCCGTAGTCGCGAATGATGTCGACGTTCTGATAGATGGCATCGGCAGTACCGCGATACCAGTGCACCTCGTCCACCCGCTGCTGGGCAGGCAGCAGATCGATGAACTCGTTCATCTGGTAACGCAGGAAAGACCAGCCTGATTGCAGATGGCGCAGCAGGCTGTGGGATTTGTACTGGGTCACCACCCCCACGCGGCGGATCCCCGAGTTGATACAGTTGGAGAGTACAAAATCGATGATGCGGAACTTGCCGCCGAAATGGACGGCCGGCTTGGCGCGGTTGTCGGTCAACTGCTTCAGGCGACTGCCACGTCCTCCCGCCAACACCAGTGCCATACTCTGGTTCAACAACTGACGTGCTTTGGCACTATTTTCGGGCTCTAACAACATGATTTACCTCTGCCTTGTTTGATCTATTTTCAACCCATCTTCGCCTGTTTCAGTAGCACTGAAAGTGGTTTCACTCACATTTAACCGATCTCAATTGGCCCTTTTATCCGAGTTGCGAGTCATAACATGTTTTGCTTGGTAAGCTTGGTTAAAATTTCCTCATAAAGCAGCCACTTCAAGGATGACAAGATGGTTCACAAGCTCGGACGCCCTCTCGTTTTGATCGCCATCATAGTGGCCATACCTCTATTGCTTCTGCAAGGGGTTTGGCTGGCTATGCAGAGCACTCCGCTGACGCTCGCTCTGATTTTGGGCACCACGCTTATCGGCATGGCCCTACTGCTGATGCTGGCTCTGCGCACCCTGGGCGGCATTCAGCAACATCAGGAACAGCTCTGGATAAAAGCACTGCGCAGCCGGGATCCGCAGTTACTGGAGGCGCCCCGGTCGCAAGAAGCGCTGCAACAGTTGCTGGAGCAGTTTGAAAGCGCCGAGCAGCACGTCCATCGCCAACTCACCGAGCTGAGCAATCTGGCCACTACCGACGAGCTGACCCAACTGCTCAACCGCCACGCCTTTCGCCGCGACATGACGGAGCTGCTGCAGCGGGATCAGGATACCCAGACCGCGACGCTGGTGCTGGTGCGCGCCACCGAGCTTGGCAAGATCAACGCCCAGCGGGGTTTTCAATCGGGGGATGCCTACATCAAGGACATGGCTGCGCTCATCAAGCGGGTGGTCAGCCGGTTTCCCGGCAATCAGGTCTATCGAATCTCGGGGGCTGACTTCGCTGTGCTGGTGCAACCGGCCGCCAATATTCCCCCTCACCTGCTAGGTCAGGATCTGAAAGTCGCCTTCGATCACTATCAGGAGCAACACGAGCTGGAGAGCACCGGTTACTCCGGGCTGACCAAGCTCAGCAGCGGCCAGAAAATCGAGGCCGTGCTGGCCCGGGCCGATCTGGCACTGGCCCGCGCCCAGACCGAAACCATCAATGGCTGGGCCATTCAGCAGGATGACAATGTCTCCGACATGCAGGGCCAGCAACACTGGCGCGACGTGTTGACCGAGGTGCTGGCGCAGGAGCGGCTCGGCTTTACCTATCAGCCGATCCAGCCGCTGCATCGCAGCATGCTGGCCTACAACGAGATCTATACCCGCTTTGCTGGCAGCGATGGCACAGCGCTGCCCACCGATACCCTCTTTGCCATGGCACAGCGGCTGGATATGGTGATGCGACTGGAGCAGCTGGTCATCACCCACATCATGCGCCAGTATCGGGCGTTTGGCTCCAACCAGAGTCGCTGGGGGATCAATCTTTCACCCAACCTGTTGCAAAACAGCGCCTTTCTGATCTGGCTGGACAGACAGCTGCTCAAGGATCCCAACACCAGCGCCAATCTGGTGTTTGAACTCGATGAGGAGCATCTGGAGCGCAATCTGACCGGCGCCAAGCGGGTGTTTGAACTGCTCAGGCGCAATGGCAGCCGCTCGGCCATCGCCAACTTCGGCAAGGGGATCGGCTCATTCACCCTGTTTCGCGAACTGAAACCTGACTACATCAAGCTCGACCCCGCGCTCATCACCGGACTGGAGCAGGATCAGACCAACCAGCAATTTGTGCGGATGATTGTCGATGTATCGCACCGGATGGGGTGCCAGGTGATTGCCGAGGGGGTTGAGCAGCTGGGCCAGAAGCAGCTGCTGCAGGGAATGTATGTCGATGGACTGCAAGGCTACCTGATCGCCCGGCCGCAACCTTTGCGACCGGATATCAGCCAGCTTGGTCTCTTTACTGAGGATGTTTCAACTTCAACAGAGTCAGAATGATCTCGTTGAGCTGGCGGTAACGCTCCAGCTCCTTCTGATCGTAACGGGTAGCCAGGGTGGTGGGGTTGTGGCGGTTCTTGAGGTAACGATTGATCTGCAGGCGATTGAACCCCGCCACCTGATAAACCTGTGCCAGCAGGGTATTCAACTCCTCATTATCCAGACCGGCTCTTGCCAGATAGTGGCTGTCGGCCGGGCTTTCGGTCTGGAAACTCCACTTGCCGATACGGCCACTCTCTTGCAGATAGGCAAGCCACTGCTCAACATAGAGCGGTTTGCAGCCAGCCAGCAGATTGAAGAAGCCGACCGAATCGCAGCGACAGCCGCTCAGCAGCACGACCGCCAGTGCATCATCGTCACACTGGAAAATGACCGGCCCGGATTGTGCCCAATCCAGCGCCTGAATGCGGATGCTGGCCCGTCCTCCCGTCGCACCTGCGACATCGAATAGAAACATGGCGCCCCCCATGGCAAAAGGTTGATGATGGACCATCCCCCGACGAGGTGCAAAGGCAAATTGGCATTTAACTCATCAATGCAGCCATTCGACCATAAAAAAGACCGGTATTCTCACGAATACCGGTCTCTAGCTTGCTGCCCTGTACACTCAGTGCATCAGTGGAGGCGCTTTCAGGCGTCCAGTTCAACCAGCGCTTTGGCCAGCTCAATGGGTTCAAGCTCCTGGCCTTCCAGATCGGCGTTCCAGTTCGGGCCGACCAGCACATCGTCTTCATCCAGATCGTTGATCCAGATATCGAGAAACTCTTCCAGATCGATCACTTCCGGCTCGTAATCAGCCCACTCGTCCACGCAGTGCAGACGGGCATCTTCTTCGGCAGACCAGAGCGGCATGACGTCGGCATCTTCAAACTCGGCAGAGCGGCAGACCACCCAGTCCTCACCATAGCGCAGGCCCCACACCTGACCCGACTCGCGGACTTGTCCGATAAAAAGTTGGAAATTGGCGTCAAGGTTCTCGGTAAGCATGCTCATGGGGCTCTCTCATTTTCTCAGGTGCGGCGGCATTGCCGGCCGGCAATGCGGTGGCCAAATGGTGTCGCAAAAGCGACATGGACTCAAGCATATTGGGGTTATTGATGGAAAAAAGGGGCCTGAAGGCCCCTTTTCACGTCAAAACGTCTGCCAATGGCGGTGTTTTGCAACAATTCGGGATCAACGCTCCCAGTAAACCTCTTCCAGACTGTCCTCTTTCTCCGGAAGACCGCGAGAGAGACGCGGGCTGCTCTGGGCCAGCACCTCGTAACTCACCCGGTTGGCGTACTTGCACACCTGGGAGAGTGAAGAGTAGGTCAGGAACTCGGAGATGTGCTTGGCAGAGTTGGGCACATTCATCCGGTGATAGGAGTTGGCCACCATGTCGTGCAGCACGGCAGAAAGTGCGCCATCCCCTGCCCCGTTGGTGTTCTTGATCTTCTCCGGCCCGCCCATGTAGGGAGAGATATGGGAGTAGATCCGCACCGGCTTGCGGCACTTGGCGCGCGCCATGGGGCGGCTGAACTCGTACATGTTGAACTCGGGAATAACCCCGGGCAGCAGCGGCAAGGTGGTCTCGCGCTTGAAGTCATCTTCGGTGTAGGCAGCCATATAGAGCCCCACCGGACCGGCGGTACAGAGCACCATGTCAGCCCAATCGAGCGCCTTGTCGGCTGCGGCCAGCGGATCGGAGAAACCGGTCAGGGCCTCGCCCTCCTCCTCGTTCATGGCGAGCACGGTGACGTTTTCGCTGATGAAGTCACGCCACCACTGGGGGTCTGACTCGATGACGAAACGGGTACCCAGAGTCAGCACCACCGGCACACCGGCCTCGCGGGCATAACGCACAGCGGCCATGGCGGCCTCTTTCATCGGGGTGCCATCTTCACCGCGCACCAGATAGGCCGTGATGACCAGAGCGGAGGACTCCTTGATGATCTCTTCAGGGATGTGTTCGACATCCAGATGATCCATCTTGCCGGCGTTGATGCCAAAGCTGCGCTCGCCCCCTTCGGTGATGAAGGTAAAGCAGCGACCGACCGGGCCGTCTACCGGCTGCAGGTAGTCGAGGTTGACGCGAGAGGAGGTATTGCAGAGGTAACGATAGGCGTAGCTGCCGATGCGGATATCCTGGCTCATGACGCCAAGCAGGATGGAGTGGGAATCAGCCAGCACCGAGTAGTTGTGCATGGTGTTGCCGATGGTGCCACCGGCAAATTCGCTCACTACCATGTTGTTGCTCTTGAGCTCGTCGTAGATCTGCTCGGCCACTTCATCGGAGATGAGCATGGAGTGGCCACGGCTCAGGCCATAACGCTCGAGAAACGCCAGATCGACATGGGCTTCGATGTCGACCAGCGTCTGGTCAATCCCGACCACATAGGCCTTGCCCCGCTCCGAAAGCACCGCACTCTGGGAGATGAGGGGATCACGACGATCCACAGGAAAGTAGTGTTTGGACTTGCGCTGACCGGGAAATTTCATGGCAATGTTCTTGTGCTCTGGGGGAAAGAGGGGCGGGATTTTAACACAATCTGTCGCACCGAAAAGTCGCTCTGTTTAAATAATGGAGTCAGTATAGACAAGGGTTGCGAGGAAAAACGTTTGCCCTTTAACCACAAAAAAACCACCCGAAAGCGGGTGGTTTTTGACTCTCGATTCAGAGGGATAATTCACCCGTTGATCAAGCCGTGAAAAAGGGTCAACCCGGAGAACAGCCCGAGGGAAAGCCAGAACAGCAAGGTGCCAACGAAACGGGGCACATTGGGTGCTCGCGGGATCTGGATGCCAATCGCATGCAGTACGCGACCTGCCAGCAGCATGATGCCGCCGGCATGCAGCAAGAGTGCGCTGGCACCGGCCATTTCACTCAGGGCCATCAGCAACAGGGTCAGCGGTACGTACTCGGCAAAGTTGCCGTGAGCCCGGATCGCCGCCAACAACTCAGGGGCCTCCCCCTGCCCTATCATCACCCCGAACTGGGCGCGGCGTCTGACCACCCAGGCGGAGAGCCCCAGAAACAGCAGCCCCAGCAAGCCTGCGTAGATCAGCGTGATATGTACCATGACTCGACTCCTTGTTTAACTGACTGTCGGTCACTCATGCCAATTCACGGCAAATGAGCGAGACCATCATCCTGATATGGGCCTGATCGCTGTTGAGCGCCGGAATATAGCCAAACTCCTCGCCACCGGCAGCCAGGAAGATCTCCTTGTTCTGCACCTGGATCTCCTCGAGCGTCTCGAGGCAATCGGCGGCAAAGGCGGGGCAGATCACATCGAGCCGCTTGATGCCTCGGGCCGGCATGCCGCCCACCATCTCATCGGTATAGGGCTTGAGCCACTCCTCCTTGCCAAAGCGCGACTGGAAACTGGCGGTCCACTGTCCCGCCTCCAGCCCGAGCGCATCGGCCAGCAGGGACGCGGTGTGACGGCACTGATGACCGTAGGGATCGCCCTCCTGCTCGTAGCGCTCGGGGATACCGTGAAACGACATCAACAGATGTTCACCCCGGCCATGCTGCTCCCAGTGACGACGCACGCTCATCGCCAGCGCCTGAATGTATTCGGGGTGGGCATGGTAATCGCGAATAAGCCGCACCACGGGCAGGTTGCGCTCATGCTTCATCGCCCGGCCCCAGGCATCGAACACGGATGCTGTGGTACTGACCGAATATTGCGGATAGAGCGGCAACAGGATCACCCGGTTGACCCCCTTGGCCTTGAGTGCCTGCCACCCCTCCTCCAGCGAAGGAGAACCATAGGTCATGGCTAGCTCGACCGGTACATCGACCCCTTCACGCTTGAGCTCCTGCTCCAGCGCAGCCCGCTGCTGTTTGCTGATCACCATCAGTGGCGAGCCCTGCTCGGTCCACACCTGCTGATAGAGCTTGGCCACTTTGGGCGAGCGGGTTGGCAGAATGATGAAGTGGAGCAACGGGCACCAGAGGTAGCGTGGCAGATCGACGACCCGGGGATCGTGCAGAAACTGGCTGAGAAACGCTTTGACGGCGGCGGTAGTGGGGGCGGCTGGGGTACCCAGATTGACCAGCAAGATTCCGGTTTTCGTGGTCACATTGGCTTCCTGTCTATCTGTCATGATGCAAAAAAGGGCCCGCTGGGCCCTTTTTATCATTTGCCTGATGGCCCAGGGGACTGTGCCGGCAGTAACGCTTAGCCCAGAATGGTGGCAAGCTGCTTGCTGACCAGATCAACCGGCTGGGTGCCATCGATCTTGACGTAACGGGTATTGCCCGCTTCCGCCTCTTTGCCATAGAAGCCGATGAGCGGAGCAGTCTGCTGATGGTATACATCCAGACGCTTGCGCACTGTGGTCTCTTCGTCGTCGGCACGGATCACCAGATCTTCGCCGGTCACGTCATCTTTGCCTTCCACTTTCGGCGGGTTGAACACCACGTGGTAGGTACGGCCAGAACCGGAATGAACGCGACGGCCGCTCATGCGCTTGACGATCTCTTCGTCCGGCACATCGAACTCCAGCACGAAATCAACCTTGACGCCGGCATCCTTCATGGCTTGCGCCTGAGGAATAGTGCGCGGGAAACCGTCCAACAGGAAGCCTTTGGCACAATCCGGCTGAGCGATGCGCTCCTTGACCAGACCGATGATGATGTCGTCAGAGACCAGCTGACCTGCGTCCATCACGGCTTTGGCCTTCAGACCGAGCTCGGTGCCCGCTTTGATCGCAGCACGCAGCATGTCGCCGGTGGAGATCTGGGGAATACCGTGTTTTTCCATGATGAACTGAGCCTGGGTACCTTTGCCGGCGCCCGGAGCCCCCAACAGAACAATGCGCATACACGCTCCTATTGATTGGTTATTCAAATCTTGCGAAGGCAAAAAAGTACACGGTTTCGCCCGTTTCTACAAGCTCGCGCCGCCTGAATGGCCACTTTATCGCCATAAAAAACGGTGGCACGACGCCACACAAATTGGCAGGCACACGGGAAAAGTGAGTGAAAATTCAACAGAAGTGCTGACAACAAGCTGACGGCAGGGATAAAAAAATCCCGGCTCAAGGCCGGGAATTGCGCTCAAAAGTAACTACTTGTCGCTCGTAGTAGGAACAGCGCAATAGTAGTTGGCCCCCAGTACGTCAACAACTGTCAGATGTGACAGGGAGGCCGCTATGAAACCGGAACTGGGGGTCTGGCGACGAGATAAGCTCGGCTTCCAGCTTGCCAAAGTAGGCAACCCGCTCGCTGATATCCTCCCCCGCATACTGCTCGGCCAGCGCGAGGTAATCCTGATAGTGGCGCGCCTCGGAGCGCAGCAGGGAGACGTAGAAGCGCCCCAGCTCCTCATCCAGATGGGGGGCCAGCTTGGCAAAACGCTCGCAGGAGCGCGCCTCGATATAGGCACCGATGATCATCTTGTCTACGATGGTGGCCGGCTCATGGGTGCGCACATGCTGCATCAGTTGCCGGGCATAACGAGAAGCGGTGACCGGACCATATTCGATGCCGCGGGCCTGCATGATCTCCAGCACCTGCTCGAAGTGGTGCAACTCCTCCTGAATGAGGCGCACCATGGGAAACAGCAGCGGATTGCGCTCCAGCTCGGCAAAGACCGAGCGATCAGACTCGCCCATGGTGCGCTTGCCCAGGATCTCGGCCTTCTCCGGGATAGCGTCCAGCTCGCGATAGAACTCCAGTTTAGGCAGCAGATGACGCTTGCCCTTGGGCAGGCAGTAGCGACGCACCAGACTGTGGGCGGTGAGTGCCGCCTTGGTTTCACAGTTGGCGTGATCAATAAGCAGGGTTGGCAAACGGGCCGGATCCCGCGCCATTTCCACCCACTCGTCAGGGGTTTCGCACTGCAAGAACTGGCGCACGGGGGCTAGCAGGTCATCCATCTGAACTCTCGTTAAATGCGTATGAGAAAAGTGGCCCTATGCTAGCGGATCAACCGTTGCATGCCCATATCTGGCAAAATAAGCGCTGTTTTTTCAAACAGATGCCATCTCTCCCCTTTCGCCATCTCCCAGCAAAAACAACAATGGGAGCCAAGGCTCCCATTGCGTTATGCAAACCAGTCAGAAGGAAAACGTTTAACTGCCTTCGTTAAAAATTTCCAGATTGCTGGTCCCTTCCTGCCACTCGCGCACTGCCTTGCTGTCGTCGCTGCGCAGAGCATTGAGGTGATCAAGGTAGGATTGATCCACATCGGAAGTGACATAGTGGCCATTGAATACCGAGGTCTCGAAGTGGCGCAGCTCGGGGTTGATCTCCCGCACCGCCGCTTCCAGATCTTCCAGATCCTGGAAGATGAGGCCGTCAGCGCCAATAAGCTTGCACACCTCTTCCACTTCGCGGCCGTGGGCAATCAACTCGTTGGCGGTGGGCATGTCGATGCCATAAACGTTGGGGAAGCGAATTTCCGGCGCTGCCGAAGCGAAGTAGACCTTGGCAGCCCCCGCTTCACGGGCCATCTGGATGATCTGCTCGGACGTGGTACCACGCACTATGCTGTCATCCACCAGCAACACCTTCTTGCCCTTGAACTCGGAGCTGATGGCGTTGAGCTTGCGGCGAACCGACTTCTTGCGCTGGGTCTGGCCCGGCATGATGAAGGTGCGGCCGATGTAGCGGTTTTTCACGAAGCCCTGACGGTACGGCAGATCCAGGGTGTGGGCGATCTCCAGTGCCACGTCGCAGGAGGTCTCGGGGATGGGGATGACCACGTCCACATCGAGATCTTCCCACTCGCGGGCAATCTTCTGCCCCAGCTTGCGACCCATATTGAGACGGGCAGCGTAGACCGACACCTTGTCGATGCACGAATCGGGACGGGCAAAGTAGACATATTCGAAGATGCAGGAGCTCATCTGCGGGTTTTCCGCGCACTGCTCGGAGAAGAGCTGGCCCTGCTCGGTGATGTAGATGGCCTCGCCCGGCGCGATGTCACGCACCGTTTCGAAACCGATGGCATCGAGCGCCACGCTCTCGGAGGCGAGCATGTACTCCACCTGCCCTTGCTCATCCTGACGACGGCCGAGGACCAGCGGGCGAATCCCATTGGGATCACGGAACCCGATGAGACCGTGGCCAATGACCAGCGCCACCACGGCATAGGCACCGCGGATCTGCTGATGGGTCTTGCGCACCGCAGCGAAGATGTCCGCAGGCGCCAGCGCCATCTTGTCACAGCGGTCCAGCTCGTGAGCCAGCACGTTCAGCAGCACTTCGGAATCCGAAGTGGTGTTGATGTGACGGCGCGCGACACGGAACTGCTGCTCCTTGAGCTCCTTGGCGTTGGTCAGGTTGCCGTTGTGGGCAAGCACGATCCCGTAAGGAGAGTTGACATAAAAAGGTTGGGCTTCAGCGGCACTGGAGCTGCCTGCGGTGGGATATCTGACATGACCGATGCCGATGTTCCCTTGCAGGCGCTGCATGTGGCGCACTTCAAACACGTCCTTGACCAGGCCATTGGCCTTGCGTTGCCGGAAGTTCCCACTGTCAATGGTCACAATCCCGGCGGCATCCTGTCCCCTGTGCTGCAACACCGTCAAGGCGTCGTAGAGGGCCTGATTGACGGGAGTGGTGCCTACTATACCGACAATACCACACATGTATTTGCTACCTCGAAGTCGCTATACCTGTTTAAGAAAACTCGAAGAGTTCAGCATGAACCCGAAAAACCACTGGATCACCGGCTTGAACTCCGGCACCAGCTTGGATGCCGCCCACCAGTCACTCTGGGAGAGGCTGGTGAAGGTATCCATGAAAAAAAGCAGGGCACTGACGATCAGTACCCCGCGAATTGCGCCGAAGCAGACCCCAAGCACCCGATCGGTACCGGAGAGCCCCGTCTTGTCCACCAGCAGACCCACCACGTAGTTCACCACGCTGCCCAGGATCAGGGTTGCCACGAACAGGGCCGCGATGGCCAGACCGTTGCGCACCAGCGCATCGGAGAAAGAGGTAAAATAGGCGGCGAGATCAGGATAGAAGTGGCTGGCAATAAAGAAGGCAACGAACCAGGTGACGAGAGACATGGCCTCTTTGACGAAGCCGCGCACCAGGCTGATGAGTGCAGAAAAACCGACGATGCCGATGATGGCGTAATCAATCCAGACCATAGAAAAAGATGTCCTGCGAAATTGCGGCGCAGTCTAACAAAAACGATTGCGCAATGCTTGATAAAATTGTGTTACATGTTCAAAGAGGCGCCGGAAACGCAGATTTATTCACGATAAAACGGTTGACCGGCGCCAGAATGCACAACGCCATGGCATGGCCATGGCGTTGTCGTCTGCAACGAGCGCTTACCCGATGTGGGTCAGGCCGCCCATGTAGGATTGCAGCGCAGCCGGGATGGCGATGCGGCCATCTGCCTGCTGGTAGTTCTCGATCACGGCGACCAGAGTACGGCCTACCGCCAGACCGGATCCATTCAGGGTGTGAATCAGCTGCGGCTTGCCATCGACACGCACGCGAGCCTGCATGCGGCGCGCCTGGAAGTCGGTGCAGTTGGAGACAGAGGAGATCTCGCGGTAGGTGTTCTGGGCCGGCAGCCACACTTCCAGATCGTAGGTTTTGGCAGCGCAGAAGCCCATGTCACCGGTAGAGAGCGCCATCACGCGATACGGCAGCTCCAGCAGTTGCAGCACCTTCTCGGCGTGACCCACCATCTCTTCCAGCGCTTCCCAGGATTTCTCCGGGTGAACCAGCTGCACCATCTCGACCTTGTCGAACTGGTGCATACGGATGAGGCCACGGGTATCACGACCGTAAGAGCCTGCTTCGGAGCGGAAGCACGGGCTATGAGCTGTCATCTTGATCGGCAGTTCCTGCTCTTCAAAAATCTCGTCGCGCGCCATGTTGGTGAGCGGCACTTCGGAAGTCGGGATCAGGGAGAACTTGCGCACCTTGCCCTCTTCCTCCCCTTCGCCGTCAATACCGGTATTGAACAGATCCTGAGAGAACTTCGGCAGCTGGCCGGTACCGTACAGGCTGTCCGGGTTGACCAGATAAGGCACGTAGCACTCGGTGTAACCGTGCTGCAGGGTGTGCAGATCCAGCATGAACTGGGCCAGGGCGCGGTGCAGACGGGCAATCTGGCCCTTCATCACCACGAAACGGGAGCCGGATAGCTTGACGCCGTTTTTGAAATCTACGCCCTTGGCCGCTTCACCCAGATCGATGTGATCGCGTACCGGGAAGTCGAAGTGACGCGGGGTACCCCAGCGACGCACTTCCACGTTGTCGTTTTCGTCACGACCAACCGGGGTGGTTTCGCTCGGCAGGTTGGGGATGGCATCGGCAATGGTTTTCAGCTCGGCCAGCAAAGCATCCAGCTCAACCTTGCTGGTCTCCAGCTCGTCGTTGATCTTGGTCACTTCAGCCTTGAGCGGAGCAACATCTTCACCGCGACGGGCAGCCTCACCGATGGACTTGGAGCGGGCGTTGCGCTCGGCCTGCAGCTCCTGAGTACGGGACTGCAGATCCTTGCGCTTCTCTTCCAGAGCATTGACAGCCGCTACGTCAAGAGCGTAGCCACGTGTCGCCAGACGAGCGGCAGCTTCGTCGATGTCGCTGCGCAGATATTTGGGATCCAGCATGGGTTACCTACTTTTTGTAAAAGGGATCTGGGCCTGAGTCATCATGACGGGCGGGAAAACAGATCCGGAAGTTAACATCGGTTGGCGCCCCCGTCGTTTTGAGAGTCAGGCCTTCGAAATCAAGAAGATGGTATCAGGCCGAAACCAACGGGGTCAGAGGGGCAGTGTAGCAGACCGCCCCCCTGCCCGAACAGGGACTATTTGGGTCGTTTTTGCCAACTTGTGGGGTCAAACACCCCAATTATTCCGGTGTCTGACCAATTTTCATTCTGCTGGCCCAAATAGGGGACTATCGGCCCCGTTTTTGCGGGCTCTGTCGATCGAGCTCGTGGAGATAATCGAGCTTCTGGCCGATCTGCTTTTCAAGGCCACGCTCGGTCGGCTGATAGTACTGCTTGCCGGCAAGCTCGGGCGGGAAATACTCCTCACCTGCGGCATAAGCACCCGGTTCGTCGTGGGCGTAACGATACTCGGCGCCATAGCCCAGATCGCTCATCAGCCGGGTTGGCGCATTGCGCAGATGCACCGGCACCTCGAAGTCAGGCAGGTTCTTGGCATCATTGAGCGCTGCCTTCCAGGCGGTGTAAACCGCATTGCTCTTGGGCGCACAGGCAAGGTAGACGATCGCCTGGGCGATGGCCCGCTCCCCTTCCGCCGGTCCGATGCGGTGGAAACAATCCCAAGCAGATAGCGCCACCTGCATGGCTCGGGGATCGGCATTGCCCACATCTTCCGAGGCAATCGCCAGCAAGCGGCGGGCAATATAGAGCGGATCGCAGCCGGCACTCACCATACGGGCATACCAGTAGAGCGCCGCATCCGGCGCCGAGCCGCGAATGGATTTGTGTACCGCCGAGATGAGGTCGTAGAAGTGATCCCCCCCCTTGTCGAAGCGGGCCACATGTTCCCCCGCCACGGCGGCGAGCAGCGCGCTGTCGATAAGCTTGTGGCCGCTGCCATCCAGCTCGGCCATGTCAGCCAGCAGCTCCAGATAGTTGAGGGACTTGCGCCCGTCGCCATCTACCGCCTTGGCCAGTGCCTCTTTGACGCCGGGGGCAAAGGCAAGGGCCGGATCATTAAGACCGCGGGGGTCCTGCATCGCCTGATCAATCATGGCGAGGATGTCCTCCTCCTCCAGTCGCTTGAGCAGATAGACCCGGGCCCGGGAGAGCAGCGCGTTGTTGAGTTCGAACGAAGGGTTCTCGGTGGTCGCACCGATGAAGGTGATGGTGCCATCTTCGATGTGGGGCAGAAACACATCCTGCTGGCTCTTGTTGAAGCGGTGTACTTCATCCACGAAGAGGATGGTGCGCACTCCGCGCCAGCTGTTCTCTTTGGCCTTGTCGATGGCGGCGCGGATCTCCTTGATGCCGGAGGTGACCGCCGAGAGTCGCTCCACTTCCGCCTGACAGTAGTGAGCCATCAGCTCCGCCAAAGTGGTCTTGCCGGTCCCGGGTGGTCCCCACAGGATCATCGAGTGGCAGTGACCGGCCAGGATCGCTTTGCGCAGGGGCTTGTCAGGCCCCAGGATATGCTGCTGACCTATGTACTGGTCGAGGTTTTGCGGCCGCATCCGGGCCGCCAGCGGACGAAAGTCCGACGAGAAATCCAGCGAGAGATTGCTCATCAGCGCTGATCATCCAGCTCGACCCCCTTCGGGATCTTGAAGACAAATTCGTTGCCCTTGAGCACCGGCTTGCGGTTGAAGTTATTGAGGGTAAATTCGGTCCACTGCCCCTGTGCCTCTTTCACATCGAAGCGGCTGATGTTGTTGTCGCGATCGAAGGTGACGCGGAAGGAGGCGATAAGCTCGCTCGGATCACGGCTGGTGACGGTGTAGACATCACCCTGCTGGGTCACGTCATAGTTCTTCCACAGCTTGTCGTCATTGCCGGTGATGAGCACGAAGGGAGTGTTGAGCACCGCATCCTTCAATTTAAGGGCGGTCACCTGCTCGACGAAGGGGTCATATACCCAGACATCCTTGCCATCGGCCACGATCAGGCTCTCGTCAGGCACCGTGGTATGCCAGTTGAAATGGTTGGGGCGCTGTACCACCAGATCGCCGCTGGCGCGCTGCAGCTCCTTGCCCTTGCTGTCGTAGACAGTCTGGGAGAACTTGGCGGAGAAGAGGCTGACACTGGCCAGCTTCTGCTTGAGATCGCTGGCCGCGCCAGCCCACACCTGGCTGCTGGCAACCAGCAGCATGGATCCGATCAACAGCTGTTTTTTCATCATGCTTTTCATAACGACCATCTCGATAAAAGGCCACGCCCGTTAGGGGCATGGCCAGGATAACAGTAAAAGGGTGGGCCTTAGTCCCGCACCGGCGGCGGAGCCAGCACATCGCGCTGACCGTTGCCACCCGGGGCGCTCACAATGCCCTGATTTTCCATCTGCTCGATGAGACGAGCAGCCCGGTTGTAACCAATCTTGAACTTGCGCTGCACGCTGGAGGTCGAGCCACGGCGCGACTCCACCACGAAGGCGACTGCTTCGTCAAACAGGGGGTCGAGCTCTTCATCGTCACTACCGCCATATTCGCCGCTGCCACCTTCACCGCCAGATTCGCCGGAGAGGATCTCGTCGATGTAGTTCGGCTCACCACGCAGTTTCCAGTCTGCCACCACCTTGTGCACTTCATGGTCATCGACAAAGGCGCCGTGCACCCGGGTCGGGTTGGAAGTACCGGCCGGCATGTAGAGCATGTCGCCCATGCCGAGCAGAGATTCGGCGCCGCCCTGATCGATGATGGTACGGGAGTCGATCTTGCTCGACACCTGGAACGAGATACGGGTCGGGATGTTGGCCTTGATAAGACCGGTGATGACATCCACCGACGGACGCTGGGTCGCAAGGATAAGGTGAATACCGGCCGCCCGCGCTTTCTGGGCGATACGGGCAATGAGCTCTTCCACCTTCTTGCCGACGATCATCATCATGTCGGCAAACTCGTCCACCACCACCACGATATGAGGCAGCTTTTCCAGCTCCGGCGGCGTCTGATCCATGGAGTCGCCCGGACGCCACAGCGGATCCAGCAGGGGATCCCCCTCCTCAATGGCCGCCAGTACCTTGTCGTTGTAGCCCTTGAGGTTGCGCACCCCGACCGCCGACATCAGTTTGTAGCGACGCTCCATCTCGCCCACACACCAGCGCAGGGCGTTGGCGGCATCCTTCATGTCGGTCACTACCTCGGTCAGGAGGTGCGGGATCCCTTCGTAGACCGACAATTCCAGCATCTTGGGGTCGATCATGATGAAGCGCAGATCGTCCGGCGAAGATTTGTAGAGCATGGAGATGATCATGGTGTTCACCCCCACCGACTTACCGGAACCCGTGGTACCGGCCACCAGCAGGTGCGGCATCTTGGCCAGGTTCACCACCACCGGCTCACCGGCGATATCCTGACCCAGGCCCATGGTGAGCGGGTTGCGGCTATCGCGGAACGCATCGCAGTCGAGGGTCTCGCGCAGGTAGACGGTCTGGCGCACCCGGTTGGGCAACTCGATCCCGACATAGGTCTTGCCCGGGATCACCTCGACCACCCGCACGCTGCTGGCAGACAAGGAGCGGGCCAGATCGCGCGACAGGTTGGTGATCTTGCTCGCCTTCATGCCCGGCGCCAGATCCAGTTCAAAACGGGTGATAACCGGACCCGGATAGACGCCGACCACCTTGGCCTGCACGTTGTAATCGGCAAGCTTGGCCTCCACCAGACGACCCATCCGATCCAGCTCATCCTTGCTCATCATCTGGGTCTTGGCGGGTGGACGGTCCAGCAGCTCGAGGCTAGGCAGCGGCGGCAGGTTGGCCTGAACGCGGCGCTTGGGCTTGGTCGGCATGGCGACGACAGGAGCTACCGGTGCATCCTCGCCCTCGGCCCACGGCAGGTCGAGATCTTCGTCGTCCTCATCATCGGCGACGGCAAGGGCACTCTGGCGACGAGTGCTGGCAGGGGCTGGCCGTTTGGCCTTGACCGCCGGCGCGGGTTCGTCGTCCTCATCATCAAACTGCGGGTCAAACTCGAAGGTGTCGTCGTCCAGTTCAGGCAACCACTCCTCCTTGGAGCCTTTCTGGTTTTTGCCCTTGGCGCGGCGACCCCAGTTACTGTGGGGATCGTCCTCATCCTCTTCATCGAGTTCGATGGCGCCCACGCCCCCTTCAAGCAGGGGATCCGGTCCCTCAACGCGAGGCTGACGCCAGCCGCCGGTCAACCAGCGACCCAGAGTGCCCGGGAAGTGGTAGATGGCACTGACGGAGCCGGTGCAGGCGGCACCGATGCGCTCGACGATGGTGAGCCAGGACCAACCGGTAAACAGGGTGATGCCGGTCGCCACGAAGCAGAGCAGCATCAGGTTGGCACCCACCCCGCCAAACAGCGGTACCACAGCGGAGGCGATGACATCCCCCACCAGGCCACCGGCGGAGAAGTTCTGCAGATCGTTGAAGTTCATGCTGGCGATGGCCGACATGCCGAGCACGGTCAGGATAAAGCCGATGATCCGCACCCCGAGGGTGAGGTAATCCACATCGAGCAGACGGCTTGGCCGCCAGAAGAGACTCCAGCCCAACAGCACCACCAACGGCGGAACCAGATAGGAGAAAGCACCAAAGGTAAACATGGTGATATCGGCAAGCCAGGCGCCTGCGCTGCCGGCGAGGTTCTTGACCTCCCCTTCCCACGAGGTCTGGGACCAACCGGGATCGGCGGGATGATAGGACAACAGGGCAAGCAGAAGATAAGCGGCCATCAGGGTGATGGCGATCAAGACGGCTTCGAAGATCCGTTGTGTACCTGATAAAGGAGTAAACAGCTTTTTATCGGCCAAACTCCGGCTCCTTTCTGAAAACATGTAATGCAGGAAATAAGGGGGCCTAGTATCCCCGAAAAGCCCATCGATTGTCAGCCTGTGCCTGATGGGACGGGGCCATATTTGCAATCATCTTTACAAGAAGAAACGAGCGGACCGGCCGCTCGTTTCTGACTGTCGCAGTGTCTCATATGGAAAAGATACCACGGCATAATCTGCTTTATCGGGTGCTGATCACCAGACGGCTGCTCTGCTTGACCTCCTCCATCACCACGTAGGTGCGGGTGTCATTAACCCCCGGCAAGCGCAGCAGGGTCTCACCCAGCAGGCGGCGATAAGCCGACATGTCGCTTACCCGGGTCTTGAGCAGGTAGTCGAAATCACCCGAGACCAGATGGCACTCCTGGATCTCCTCGAGCACCTGAACAGCTTTGTTGAACTGTTCAAACACATCGGGGGCACCACGGTTGAGGGTAATTTCCACAAAGACCAGCAGAGACGCATCCAGATAATGAGGGTTCAGAATCGCGGCATACCCTTCGATATAGCCTTGTCGCTCAAGGCGACGAACCCGTTCCAGACACGGTGTAGGACTCAGGCCAACTCGTTTGGACAACTCAACATTCGAGATCCTGCCATCCTTTTGCAGTTCATTGAGAATGTTGCGGTCAATCCTGTCCAAATCCTTTAGCCGACTCTTAGCTTCCATCATTTTATTCCATCCTTTGGCTATTTTTTGGTAAGAATCACCATTCATTTTATAATTATGGTCACAAATCCTGTCAATACCTGAATATACTAGGCGCAAATGTTGGTTAACATTTTGGCAACATGAAACACCAATCGATAGACGAGGGATAGCATGATTATCGGTGTACCTAAAGAGATAAAAAACCATGAATATCGCGTAGGCATGGTTCCGGCCAGTGTACGTGAACTGACAGCACGAAACCATACTGTTTTCGTCCAAAGCGGTGCCGGAAACGGGATTGGCTTTAGCGATGCAGATTATACGGCTGCTGGTGCCGAAATTTTGGCCTCTGCCGCCGAGGTTTTCGCCAAGGCGGAGATGATCGTCAAGGTCAAGGAGCCCCAGCCTGTCGAGTGTGCCATGTTGCGACCGGGTCAGACCCTGTTTACCTACCTCCATCTGGCACCGGATCTGCCACAAACCGAGGCATTGCTGAAAAGTGGTGCCATCTGTATCGCCTACGAGACCGTCACCGACGGCCGTGGCGGTCTGCCCCTGCTGGCGCCCATGTCGGAAGTCGCGGGTCGCATGTCCATTCAGGCGGGCGCCCAGGCGCTGGAGAAATCCCGCGGCGGTAGCGGTGTGCTGCTGGGCGGCGTACCCGGTGTCGAACCGGCCAAGGTGGTGATCATCGGTGGTGGCGTGGTTGGCTCCAACGCAGCTCGCATGGCCATTGGCATGCGCGCCGACGTGACCATTCTCGACAACAATGTCGATACCCTGCGCCGTCTCGACAACGAGTTTCAGGGGGCGGCCAAAGTGGTCTACTCCAACAGCGAAAGTCTGGAACGCCATCTGCTGGCGGCCGATCTGGTCATCGGCGGCGTGCTGGTACCGGGCGCCACTGCGCCAAAACTTGTCAGCCGTGACCACATTGCGCGCATGAAGCCGGGCTCGGCTATCGTCGATGTGGCGATCGATCAGGGTGGCTGCGTAGCTACCTCGCACCCCACTACCCACGAAGATCCCACCTTCATCGTCGATGACGTGGTGCACTACTGCGTGGCCAACATGCCGGGGGCTGTGGCTCGAACCTCGACCGTGGCACTCAATAACGCCACCCTCCCCTTCATCATCAAGCTGGCCCAACAAGGGTATCGTCAGGCGCTGCTGAGCGACCCTAACCTGCTGCACGGCCTCAACGTGATGGAGGGCAAGCTCACCTGCAAGGAGGTTGCCGTGGCTCATGGCCTTGCCTACACGGATCCCCTGACCCTGCTGAACTGATCTGCTCTGGCCTGCGCCAGTTGGAGATGAGTGAAAATCCGCCCGCGATGGGCGGTTTTTTTATCTCTTTTTTAGTGCTCGGCAAAACCGTGCGCTGATGCGGGAAGGCGATTGAAACAATCGACTCACTGGCCTTTGACCCCGGATCACGAATTACCTACAATCGCGCAAACTCATCACGTCTCGGAAATCACATCATGAGCCAAGTCACTCACAGCAAACTGCTGATCCTGGGCTCCGGCCCGGCCGGTTACACCGCAGCCGTCTACGCCGCCCGCGCCAACCTCAATCCCCTGCTCATCACCGGCATGCAGCAAGGTGGCCAACTGACCACCACCACCGAGGTAGAGAACTGGCCCGGCGATCCGGAAGGCCTGACCGGCCCGGCCCTGATGGAACGCATGAAAACTCATGCAGAGAAGTTCGATACGCGCATTCTGTTTGATCACATCAACAGCGTCGAACTGACCCAGCGCCCGTTCCGCCTCAAGGGCGACAACGGCGAATACACCTGCGATGCCCTGATCATCGCGACCGGCGCCTCCGCCAAATATCTCGGCCTGCCTTCTGAAGAAGCCTTCAAGGGGCGCGGCGTCTCCGCCTGCGCCACCTGCGACGGTTTCTTCTACCGCAATCAGGAAGTGGCCGTGATCGGCGGCGGCAACACTGCCGTGGAAGAGGCGCTCTATCTGGCCAACATCGCCAAAAAGGTGCACCTCATTCACCGCCGCGACGAGTTCCGCGCCGAGAAGATCCTGATCAAGCGTCTGCACGACAAGGTCGAGAGCGGCAACATCGTGCTGCACACTCACCAGACCCTGGACGAAGTGCTGGGCGATCAGATGGGAGTCACCGGTGTGCGCCTGCGTAACACCCAGGACAACAGCACCAGCGAGCTGCCGTTGATGGGCGTCTTCATTGCCATCGGACATCAGCCCAACACCCAGATCTTTGATGGCCAGCTGGAGATGCAAAACGGCTATCTGAAAGTACGTGGCGGCCTCGACGGTTTTGCCACCCAGACCAGCATTGAAGGTGTCTTCGCTGCCGGCGATGTGGCTGACCACAACTACCGTCAAGCCATCACCTCTGCCGGTACCGGCTGCATGGCAGCCCTCGATGCAGAACGCTATCTTGATGCGCAATAAATAAGCGCAGATGTGATATAAGGCATACCAGTCGGTATGCCTTTTTTATTTGAAGGAGTCTAATGAAACAGAAGATATTGATTGTCGAAGATAGCCTGACGATCCGCCGTATGCTGACCCAGGCGATAGCCCAGCAGACCGGTCTGGAGATCGACGCCTTTGATACCCTCGAAGGCGCCCGTCACTGTCGGGGAGAGGAGTATGTGGTCGCCCTGGTGGACTTGACCTTGCCGGACGCACCTCGCGGAGAAGCGGTCAGCGTGTTGCTGGAGCGCGGCTTGCCAGTGGTGATCCTCACCGCCGATATCAGCGAGGATAAACGTGCGGCCTGGCTGGAAACCGGCGTACTGGACTATGTGATGAAGGATTCGCGCCACTCGCTGCAATATGCGGTCAGCCTGGTGCACCGCCTCTATCTCAACCAGTCCATCGAAGTGCTGGTCGTCGATGATTCGCGCACCTCCCGCCACCGCACCATGGCCCAGTTGCGCAAGCAACTGCTGCAGGTGCACGAAGCGAGTCACGCACGCGAAGCGATGGCGATGCTGGAGCAATATCCCGGCATCCGGCTGGCACTGGTCGACTACTATATGCCGGAGATCGATGGCATCAGTCTGGTGCGTATGCTGAGAGAGCGTTACAGCAAACAGCAGCTGGCAATTATCGGGATCTCTGTCTCGGACAAGCGCGGTCTCTCCGCTCGCTACCTGAAACAGGGGGCCAACGACTTTCTCAACCAGCCGTTTGAACCAGAAGAGCTGCAGTGTCGGGTCAGCCACAATCTGGAGGCGCTCGAGCAGTTCAACAGCATTCAGGAGTCGGCCAATCGCGACTACCTGACCGGTCTTTACAACCGTCGCTACTGGTTCAACGAAGGGCAGAAATGGTTTGAGGAGCAGCAGCGGCTGCAGAGTACACTTTCACTCTGCGTGCTCGATGTGGATCACTTCAAGCAGGTCAACGATCACTGGGGCCATGCCATTGGCGATCAGCTGCTCTGCCATCTGACCCGCCAACTGACCCAGTTCTTCCCCGATGCCATGATCGCCCGCTTTGGCGGCGAGGAGTTTGCCCTGATGGTGCCCCACTGCACCGTACCCGTGCTGCTCAAACGGCTGGAAGGGTTGCGCCAGCAGCTGCGCCAGCACCCCTTGTCACCGGAAGTTCCGCTCTTTGTTCGCGCCAGCTATGGTGTGGTCAGTGTCGGGCGGGTATCCATGGACGAGGCGCTGAGCGAAGCGGATCGGCTCCTGTATCAGGCCAAGAACACCGGCCGTGACAAGATAGTCTCGCAAGAGAGCGCCATCTAGTTTCCTGCGCAGTCCCGTGTATTACCGCCCGCAAGACTTTCTGCCAACCGGAAAGTCTGCGGGTTATCTCCCTCTCTACATCTCTTCCAGCTGTCGGCTTAAAACGTCTTGTCGACTCGCACACCGTCATCAAAATAGAGAATGCGTACTTTATCGCCGCTGCTGAATACCATGGCGGGGTCATAATCCTGGATCACATTGACCAGCCCGTTCTGCTCGTTGCGAATAAGCAGCTCGACCAGCTTGTTCTCCACTACCGTGTCGCCTGACTGATACTGCTGAGCCGCAGCGGCCCCGGCAAGCGCCCCGACGGCGGTGGCAATTTCACGGCCATGGCCGCCACCAAACTGGTTGCCAAGCAAGCCGCCCAGTACTGCCCCACCCAGTGTTTTCCAGCCGGAACGCTCCGACTCCAGGATCTGGCGCTGGGTAATATTGCGCACCGTTTCGACCTGACCGAACACCACCTGATTGACCGGGCGGGCCGTGTTGCGCTGGTAAACCTCGGCCCCGGCGGGCGCAGTGACAAAGCAGAGCAAGCTGGATACTATCAGGATAATGGCCTTCATCTACGAACCTCGTTGCCTTATGTCTCGCTATCTCACTCAACTGGATGATGAGCTCTGCTGGTTTCCCGACCCCTCGCATGCCCTGGAAGAACCCAACGGTTTGCTGGCGATCGGCGGGGATCTCTCCCCTGCCAGATTGCTGGCAGCTTACCACAAGGGGATCTTCCCATGGAACGAACCCCACCAGCCGACCCTGTGGTGGTCACCGGATCCGCGCGGTGTGATCCGCCCTGATGATCTGCATGTTGGACGCACCTTGCAGAAGATTATCCGCCGAACCCCATTCGATATTTCCGTCAATCGCGCCTTTAATGAGGTAATCAATGCCTGCGCCGCGCCTCGTCGCACTGCCGATGGCACCTGGATCAGTCAACCCATGATCGAGGCCTACCAGCAGCTGCACCGTCTGGGTCATGCTCATTCAGTCGAGATCTGGCAAGAGGGAAAACTGCAAGCGGGTCTTTATGGCCTGTCGATTGGCCGGTTGTTCTGTGGTGAGTCCATGTTCAGCCATATCGATAACGGCGCCAAGCTGGCCATGGTGGCACTCTGTCGCCACTTTGCCCGGCACGGAGGCGCCCTTGTCGACTGCCAGATGCAGAATCCGTTTCTGGCCACGCTCGGCATTGAGGAGTGGCCAAGAGCGCGCTTTCTGACCGAACTGGCGCAACTGAGCCGCCAATCGCTATTGGATTCATGCTGGCAAGAGGGAGAGAGCCGCTTATGACCGAAGAAGTGATCCTCAAGGTTGGGCTAACCCCCAAGCATCCCTGCAGTTATCTGGATCATGAGCAGGAGCAGTTGCTGGTTCTGATGGATCACAACCTGCTCAACGCCCACGGTTACGAACGCCTGCTGACCGCCGGATTTCGCCGCAGTGGCAACGACATCTATCGTCCCCACTGCCCCGCCTGTCATGCCTGTCAATCCCTGCGCATTCATAGCGAGCACTTCAGGCCTAGCCGGGGACAAAAACGCATCCGCCAGCTCAACAGGGATATCGACATCGTCCTGAGCTACGATGACAAACCCGAATATTACCAGCTTTATGAACGCTACATCAGCGAGCGCCATCAGGATGGCAGCATGTATCCCCCCAACCGAAAACAGTACCGTGGTTTTCTCCATTGCGACTGGATGCCGCCGCTCTATCTGGAAATGAGAAAGGAGGGTCGCCTTATTGGCGTAGCCACTACGGATCTGCTGCCCCACTCACTCAGCGCCATGTATACCTTCTTCGACCCAGATTATGCCGACCGCTCGCTCGGCACCTTTGCCATTCTGAGTCAGCTTGATCTGGCCAGGCGTACCGGACGAAGCTGGCTCTATCTCGGCTATCTGGTTGAGGCGTGCCGCAAGATGAATTACAAGCGCAATTACCTCCCTCACGAGGTGCTTATTCATGGAGAATGGAAAAAAATCGACGGCAAGCCCGAGTAAACTTTACACATAGCCTTAAATCCGGCATGATCCAGCGGTTTTTTGTTGTGGCTTATCAAGAGGATTCAATGGCTAAAGAAGACAGTATTGAGATGCAGGGCACTATTCTCGAAACCCTGCCCAATACCATGTTCCGTGTGGAACTGGAGAATGGTCACGTGGTTATCGCTCATATTTCCGGCAAGATGCGCAAAAACTACATTCGTATCCTGACTGGAGACAAAGTAACGGTAGCACTGACTCCCTACGATCTCTCCAAGGGACGTATTGTTTTCCGCTCTCGCTAAGCCAGGAATTCAGCAAAAAACCCCAACCTGTCGGTTGGGGTTTTTTGTCGTTTTCTAATTATGGTTACTTAGTGGGAAACAGCTTCAACATTGACCTGAAAATCAAAGCTGAGGCTGTCATTTACCAACTCAACCTTCACAATTCCCCCATCAACCAGTGAGCCGAACAGGATCTCGTTAGCCAACGGTTTCTTGAGGTGCTCCTGAATGACCCGACCCATAGGTCTGGCCCCCATGGCTCTGTCATACCCCTTCTCGGCCAACCAGTGACGGGCACGCTCGGACACTTCGAGAGAAACTCCCTTCGCATCCAGCTGCACCTGCAATTCGACAATGAACTTGTCGACCACCTGGTGGATCACTGTCATGTCGAGATGGTTGAACCAGATGGTGTGATCAAGCCGGTTACGGAACTCCGGACTGAAGGTCTTGTTGATCACCGCCATGGCATCGTGGCTCAGATCCTGCTGCTGGAAGCCAATCGACTTGCGCTGGGTCTCCTGCACACCGGCGTTGGTAGTCATCACCAGAATGACATTGCGAAAATCCGCCTTGCGCCCGTTGTTGTCAGTCAAGGTACCGTTGTCCATCACCTGCAACAGCAGGTTGAATACGTCTGGGTGCGCCTTCTCAATTTCGTCAAGCAACACGACGGAATGAGGATGCTTGATCACCGCATCGGTCAGCAAACCACCCTGCTCAAAACCAACATATCCGGGAGGAGCACCAATCAGACGGGAGACGGTGTGACGCTCCATATACTCGGACATGTCAAAGCGCAGCATCTCCACACCCAGCGCCTTACCAAGCTGTTGAGTAACCTCGGTCTTGCCCACCCCGGTTGGGCCGGCGAAGAGGAAGCAACCTACCGGGCGACGCTCGTTACCCAAACCTGAGCGCGAGAGGCGAATGGCATCGGTCAGCACCTCGATGGCTTTGTCCTGACCAAAGACCACCATCTTCAGATTGCGCTCCAGGTTCTTCAGTACCTCTTTATCTGAAGAGGAAACTGATTTTTCCGGAATGCGGGCGATCTTGGCGACGATGGCTTCAATCTCCTGCACGTTGATCACTTTCTTGCGCTTGCTCGCCGGCAACAACCGCTGGCCAGCCCCCGCCTCATCGATCACGTCGATTGCCTTGTCCGGCAAGTGACGATCGTTGATGTACTTAGCGGACAGCTCTGCCGCAGCGCGAATCGCCTTGGCGGTATAACGCACTCCATGGTGAGCCTCGTAGCGGCTCTTGAGGCCCATCAAGATACGGGTAGTGTCATCCACGGTCGGCTCGGTGATATCGATCTTCTGGAAACGACGAGCCAAAGCGCGGTCTTTTTCGAAGATCTGGGCATATTCCTGATAGGTAGTGGAGCCGACACAACGGAGCAAACCATTAGAGAGCAGCGGTTTGATAAGGTTTGCGGCATCCAGCTGACCACCGGAGGCAGCTCCTGCACCGATGATAGTGTGGATCTCGTCGATAAAGAGGATGGCCCCTTCCTGCCGCTCAATCTGCTTGAGCAGTACCTTGAGGCGCTTCTCGAAATCGCCACGGTATTTGGTTCCAGCCAGCAGAGAGCCCATATCCAGCGAGTAGATGGTGCTACCGGCAATCACCTCGGGCACATCGCCCTTGACGATACGGTAAGCCAGACCTTCCGCAATGGCAGTCTTGCCCACCCCCGCCTCACCCACCAGCAGCGGATTGTTCTTGCGGCGGCGGCAAAGTACCTGGATGGTACGATTGAGCTCCTGGTCACGACCAATAAGAGGGTCGATGCGCCCTTCCAGCACCAGCTGGTTCAGGTTGGTGGCAAAGCTTTCGATCTGAGCGGCGGAGACATCATCGTCAGATTCCGGATTGTTATTGCTGACATCCGGTTTGCTGTCCTTGCGCACCCCGTGGGAGAGGAAGTTCACCACATCGAGGCGGCTGATCTCGGCTTTTTTCAGGAAGTAAGCGGCCTGAGACTCCTGCTCGCTGAAGATGGCGACCAGTACATTGGCACCACTGACTTCGGTATTGCCGGAGGATTGCACATGGAAGACGGCGCGTTGCAGTACGCGCTGGAAGCCCAGGGTCGGCTGGGTTTCCCGATCTTCGTCATCGCGCGGAATAAGCGGGGTTGTTTGAGTGATGAATGCGCGGATCTCCTTGCGCATCTGCTCGACATCGGCACCACAGGAGCTCAGCGCCTCATGGGCTGAGCTGTTATCCAGAAGGGCTAACAACAGGTGCTCGACAGTCATGAATTCGTGGCGCTCGTCACGAGCCAGTTTGAAAGCCTCGTTCAGCGTCTTTTCCAGATCTTTATTCAACATAGGCACCTCCCCTAGTACAGCTACAATGTGGTGTCACACTCGCCATCAAGTCATCAGATTCAAGCCTTTTCCATAGTGCATAGCAGTGGATGTTCGTTGTTACGTGCATAGGTGTTGACCTGGACAACCTTGGTTTCGGCGATCTCTGCGGTAAACATGCCGCAGACACCCTTACCACTATAATGCACACTCAGCATGACCTGAGTCGCCTTGTCCAAATCCATACCAAAGAACTTTTGCAGCACCTCCACCACGAACTCCATCGGGGTGTAGTCATCGTTGTTCAGCACAACTTTATACATGGGTGGCGGCTGCAGCTTTGTTTTCTCTGCTTCTGCAATCTCTTCATTAGCAAAGAGTTCTTTCTGCTTGCTCATAATCGCGCTTTGGTACCTCTAGATTACTACCGTCTCACACAAGCTTGTCAATAGACTTGTTAACCAGATCACATCAGTTGTTAACAACTCCTTGACTCGCTCAAAAGTTAGACTAGATTGGTTACTTGCTAATCTGTGCCCGTCTGCTATGGGCTCATGTCCCTAGTTATAATGGGCTGGCGCAGGTTACTCAACGACTTCTGGGTAATCAATAAAAGGATGTAGAAGTATGGCAACCGGCACAGTTAAGTGGTTTAACAACGCAAAAGGATTTGGGTTTATCTGTCCGGAAGGGGGTGGTGAAGATATCTTTGCTCACTACTCCACCATTCAAATGGAGGGCTACAAGACCCTGAAAGCGGGTCAGGCTGTCCACTTTGAACTGCAACAGGGGCCGAAAGGAAATCACGCCTCCGTCATTGTGCCGAACGAAGCACAAAATATATAAACGAAAACCCGTTGGATAAATAAAAAACCGGTTCCTCTCTGAGCAACCGGTTTTTTATTTTCATTTATGTGACTCGCCTAGCATTAGCCACGCACGCACCATTGTCACGCTTTAGTCATGGTACTCGTTGCAGGCTATCAGGGTATTCTCCATCAGACTGGCCACCGTCATGGGGCCAACACCACCGGGAACCGGGGTGATGAAAGAGGCATGACTGCGCGCCGTTTCAAACTCCACGTCCCCAACCAGCGAACCATCCGCGAGACGGTTGATGCCCACATCGATAACCAGCGCGCCCGGCTTGATCCACTCTCCGGGAATAAAATTGGGTTTGCCAACCGCCACTACCAGCAAATCTGCGCGGCGAACCTGATCCTCCAGATCCCGGGTAAAACGGTGACAGGTCGTGGTCGTGCAGCCCGCCAGCAGCAATTCGAGGGTCATGGGACGCCCGACGATGTTGGAAGCACCGACCACAACGGCGTGCAAACCATGGGTTTTAACACCGGTGGTTTCAATCAGCGTCATGATCCCTTTCGGGGTGCAGGGACGCAGCGCCGGAATACGCTGTGCAAGACGGCCCACGTTGTACGGATGAAAACCGTCCACGTCCTTGTCAGGGAGGATCCGCTCCAGCACCAGAGTAGTATCGAAGTGATCCGGCAGCGGCAACTGAACGAGGATCCCGTCGACGGTTGAATCATCATTCAGCTGATCGATCAACGCCAGCAACTCATCCTGACTTGCCGTTGCACTCAGGTCATATGAACGAGAGTGAAAACCGACCTCTTCACAAGCCCGACGTTTGCTGCCGACATAAACCTGAGAGGCAGGATCTGCCCCCACCAGAATGACTGCCAGCCCTGGAGCCCGTTTCCCTGCTGCCAACCTCTGTTGGACCTGTGCCGCGACCTGGCTGCGAATCGTTTGCGCAACCTGTTTTCCATCTATGATTTTGGCAGACATCGTTCTCCACTCACCATGTGTTCAACTGCCGCGCATTGTCGCATTTTTTTAGCCGGGATGTTAGCGTCCAAGAGAGGTCTGGCCTGCAACGGGCAATAAGTAGGCACTTGAATTTACTGGGGGAAAAATACGTTGACGCTGGCTCTTTTGCTTGGTTATGATGCCGCCCCGTTGCCCAGTACGGCTCATATCGTTATGCTGGCACGTTGAAAGTAACAATTTCGGTGATTAGCGCAGTCCGGTAGCGCATCTGGTTTGGGACCAGAGGGTCAAAGGTTCGAATCCTTTATCACCGACCAAGTTTATCGATTTGCCACTCAGGCGAGTCGAGAAAAGCGCCCTTAGCTCAGTCGGATAGAGCAACGGCCTTCTAAGCCGTGGGTCGCAGGTTCTTATAAGGTACAGATTTGTAGTGCATACGTAGAGTCACTGCAAAAGAGATTCTGAGGGTATAGCTCAATCGGATAGAGCAACGGCCTTCTAAGCCGTAGGTTTCGGGTTCGAGCCCCGATATCCTCTCCATTTTCCATACTTTTCAGTAAGTTAGAAGAAAGCCGCTACATTTCAATGTCGCGGCTTTTTTTTATTCTCAACAAATGGTTGCGCACTCGTATGCACTAATATAGTGTGATTTATGTACAGGGATTCAGTGCATATGGAGACGAGCTTGGATAGGATTGCGTTTCATCTCTCAACTGGTCAAAAATCGTTCGCCTTCTACAGCGATGGAAAGCCTATTGAAGCGTTGAATTGTTATGTCAACGATCTAGCTAGAAGTGCCCCCAAGAGCACAACCGTCAACATTGCATCAGACTTAAAAACCTTTTTTGTGTACCTAGAGGCTTTAAGTGACCTAAGCAAAATCTCCAGTCTGGAGAGCACGGACACCGGAACGTCACTACTCACTCAAATCATCAAGCAGTTTCCGCTTTACCTGGCTCGCGGCACAGAAAACAACAAAGACTCACTGGCCTACTTTGCTGCCGCTACAACAAAGAGGCGTCCTACTCAAAACAACACAAACGAAAGGATTATCTCTTCAGTTCGTGGCTTTCTCCGCGCATCAGCAACACAACACATAGAAATGCAAGCAGTGGCAGATATGGGGCTGATCAATATTAATTTGGCTCCAGAAGCAATGTTTAAAGACGCATTGCTTAGCAAAGCAGTCTCTCCGTATGAAAGAAAACAGCTATTTAAAAAATCCATGTTTGCTGGGGTAATATGCAATGGCCCTCGTTTAGCTGAAGGCAGCCTTCTGAAGTACAAGAAAGTATTTCATTATGCAGCAAAAGGAAGTGGTAGAGAAAAGTGGCTTCCTCCTGAGGATACCCTCCCCTTGCTCAATGCAGCTAAAACCCTTCGTGATCGCTGTTTGTGGTCACTGATGCTTGGTACTGGTCTTAGAAGTATTGAAGTCTTTGCTCTCTTGCTAAGAGACATCAACGTAGAAGAGAAAAAGATTAGTTGTGTCAATCCAATAACACGTCCCTTAGAATATGGTAATACATTTGAGAGGATTTCTGGAGAGGCACTTTCATCGGCAGCATACAAGGGACGTGATACCGAAGAAACGTTTTTTATTGAACCTTTTCGTACGATATTTTTTGAGACTCTTCCACGTTATCTTCGTGAGGAACGAGCCCCCCTGCACTGTGGGCATCAGCTATTATTCGTTGTACTTAAAAAACCCTATGAAGGGCGCCCGTTGGTTCTTTCAGACCATAATACTAGGTTATATCCCTTCAGAGCTGCTCTTGAGAGAGTTTACAAAGTACGAGGGACTCCAATGCCAAAAAATTTCGGTCTTCATTCAACACGGCATTTTTTTGGCATGTACAGTCTCAATTATCTTCCTATCCAGTTAGAAAATGGAAATATTAAACATGGGCTGAATGAGCACACTGTCCAAAGATTAATGGGACATTCATCTATCGAATCAACTCTAGTTTATGCTGTGCCGGATATAGAGAAGGTCAGGACTCAAACTGAGGATGCAATGAGATTACTCACATCCAACATTGTAAATTCCACGGATATGAGAATGCTAGCCGAGTCCTTTGGCGCTAATTTTTAGGTGTGTTAATTATGTTAGATGATAAGAATCTCAGAGACATTGGGCAGTCAATCTCAGAAGACCTTCATGCCTTCTCATATCTTAAGGGTGTAGCACGTAACTACGACCCCAGAAAATGGTTCGCCTATCAATTAAGCTTGGTTCCAATTGAGTGGAATGAATCACTTGTTACAAAAATCCTTGAAACAATCTCGGATGCAAGAGCGTGGCAGGATAATTTTGATAGTATCTTTCCATCCATAATGCATTTGGCTGTTGATAGTAAAGCCAAGGGAACCGTTCGCTTCATTTTTTTTGCTCTGCTGGCTAATGCTGCGCAGTCCGGATGCAAACTTCCTGCTGAAATCCGTTGGGGAGACGCAAAGATTCATAATGAGCTATTAGGAAATGGGACATGGCTTCACTATTTCCCTAGAATTGCTATAGACTTAATTGCTGAATCACAACGCCCAGATAAAAAATCAGAACTGAGACCATTTATTAAAAATGAAGTTCTAAAAGGGACAAATTTCAATCATAAAACGTTGACAGCAAATGTCAGCTTTATTGCCCGTTATATGCTCTGCAATGGTATTACCTCATATAAACAGATGACACCGGAGTCGTTTTCTCAGTTTATGATTGAGAGCGCTATTGCCATGCCATCAAGCGCAATAGCATGGCGCCAGGTCTGCTATGCATTAGAAGTTGGCAGAGTTCTTCCACATGAGTGGTGTAATGATGTTGAGTTACTTTTTACAAGACGACCTGTAGAATCTCGAATAGCCAAGCTGAATGACCAGAATATTTTCTCCACTAGAGATGCCCAACACAAAAATGTTGAATACAAAGAGGTATGTCGCAGTGAGGAAATAAAGTTATTAGGCGAGGTCTGCCATAACTCGACCGTCCAACGTGTATTAATCCCTATTGTAAACAAAGGCATTGTTGAATTCGGAGATATTACTATAAATAAAAGCACCACTGAATATGCTCCAAACAACATCATGGATGGTTTATGGAAGCGAGCTGAGCTAGCATTCTGTAATGTCGCTCATATTGAGAAAAACACATCAAAAGATAGAGCAAGAGCACTACAATATCTGAATTCGTATTTATATTCTTATTTGCCAAAATTTTTTGAAAAAAATGAAAACTGTTTGTTTGAATATCCTGACACCCCTAGTAAATTTATAGGTTCTGTGTTTTTCCTCGTGGATCCCGTTATAGACCATCAATATCAAAAAACCGCTGACGCCAGCGGAAAAGATGTTATATACCCCGTTTCTTTTTTCGATTTCATTGAGGCTTTAGTACAAGATAATAGCAGGAATGATGATACGGATTTTAATGAGCGAAATACGATAAGAGAAGCTCTTGCAACATTAAGACGATTTTTTCAAACAATAATTGACGAGTATTATGAAATCGACGGATATAATCTAAAGTCTAATCCTATCCGTTCATTTCGAAACATAGGATATAAAGCCAGAAGCAAAAGCAGTAAAGATATATTCCATTTGGGGTATTGGGTTATATTTCGCATTTTTTTGAAGGAGCTGGCAAAAACGCTTTTGATTATTTCCGCTAAGAGAGCATGCAAACTTCTAGAAAATGATGAGTCAGAATACGTTGATGTTTTGAAGATAGAATTGAATAAAATTCATAGAATGCCATATTTTGAGCATTTACGGAAAACTATTGATAGTGACTCAAACTCTATATTTATACCAACGACTATTACGCTGGGTGGTATGGAGTTTGATATTGGAACCATTGAATACCCAAGCAATAGTAAAGGAATAACGAAAAAAATTAAAATGGGTAAATCACTTACTATGGTTCCATTAGCTAATTATCACCATGTTATGATCCTGGTTATAGCTGCTTATGCAGGCCAACGAGCCTCTAACGCTGCATACCTATGTGCTGATACATTTGATTCTGACTATACACCTCCCATCAACGGAATGATCAGTGAAAGACTAGTGCCACTCCGCATTCGAACCGATAAGGTCAAACCAACAGGCCTTGATAGTATGATATCAGAGGAAATTATGGTCATGTTGCGTTTTGCCAGAACGCTTCGACAGCTTTACTCAGAGGAGGCATATACACAACCGATCCCATATCAGGATAATGAGCAGTCCAAGAACGGAAAATTCCGCCCTCTGCTACAGTCAACATCAAAAAATTCAGACTATCATTTTTCTATATCTCCATACATTAAAATGTTTGAGGATTGGCTGACAAGAACTGGAATACCATTTGTCAGCAAACTCAGTTACGCACCAATAAATGCCACGATTAGAAGCCTAGATAATGCCAAAAAACATGGTTCAATAATCAATGCCCCTTCTTATTTAATAAAATATAGTAATGAGTCAAAACCACATCCGTTTACACCAATCGTCCAGAAAACCGCAATAACAACACATAGTCTGCGAACACAACTTGTAACCGTAATTCATGCCGCAACTGGAGATAGTGAGGCGGTAAGGATGTTTACAGGACAGAGTGATGGCACCATTAATTTTTATACCAAACTTGACATTGAAACAGATAAGGTTCTGGCTCCAATTCGAGAAAAATACAGAATAGCATCTGTAACTGAGTCAGTTGTTCGTGAAGAAGATCTCATTAATGCGGTTACTCGACTCGATGGTAATGCGTCACCATTTTTTGCAGGCTCTGAGGTGGGGCTGAATGCACTCAAAGAGTCCGGTGGCCGTGGTTTGGCTCTCAACTACACTCACATTTGTCCGCATGACAACCAGTGCCCAGAAGAAGTAATTAACACACATGGTAGAATGAACTGTCATGAATGTTCACGAGCATGTATTACCGAGCATCACAAAGTGGCAATTTCGGCTGTAATAAGACGCAATCTAGATGAGATAAATGATGCTTCTGCAATGCTAAAAAATTCAACTAATCAAGCAGAACAAGATACGCTAAGAATACAGTTAACAAATAGTTTATATAAAGCATCGTGTTGGTTTGTTAGATTGCGGCATATAGAGGACAATCCAGGCTCATTCATGATATTAGGAGCTAAAAATATCGAACAATTTAGGATAATCCCCAGTGACGATATATCCAATAAACTATTTGCACGACTACAGGAGACCAATGGAGCACCCTCAATGCAGAGTAATTATTTACAACGCATGGCCTCCATGATCGCAGGTAAAATTCAGGTGATGGCTATGCGAGAGACATTACCTAGTTTTGATAATATGCAGAATTATGACCCTGTGAGGTTTGTCGTACAAAACTTGACCTTATTGGCAGAGTTAAAAAATACGACGCCAGAAAAGCTCCTGGATTTGTGTATGGAACAGAAAACCTTAGATATAAACCTGCTAGAGGAACTCAAAATTGTTTGAGCGAATGAAATATAGTCCAATGCTAATAGAGAAAGAGCGAAAGGTTCAGACTCGAAAAGATCGCATTGAGAAAATATTGAGAAGCCTCGATTGCGATCTCTACCCCACCCTAACAGCCCTCACAGAGGCAATAGCTAGAAGATATAACGAGATTTACTCAACTCAGGATATCTCATCAGAGATCCACCCTAGAAGAGATTTATTAAGTGGCTCCACATTAAGACGAAAAAACAGTCCTTACCGAACGCTAGTCGCATCATTTTATAAAACGGAGGAGCGAATAAAAATCCAACTACGCTCTAAGGAGGCACAACTCGCCGAGGAAAACTTAATCTTACGCAGCGAGTTAGCAGCAATGCGCAGTGAATCCCAAAATCTAAAAGCTGCTCTAGAAAATGCTCATCAAGAAATAGAGCGACAACGATTAAATAGCATAACCTCACGCACGGCATCGGGAGTAACACCAAAATATTCTGATGCTGAGATCATGGCTTATAAAGCCATTCTGTTATTGTTTGAAGCAGGCCGCTCATCCTCCGGTTTCGAGATAAAAAATGACTCAATCACCCAAATTTCTCTCCGTGGAGATATCACTATAGTGGATGAATCAAGATGTCCTTTGTTTTTTAGCTGGTATAGAGGAAAATCAAGATGAAGCCAAATATTTAATACAGCTCCCATGTAATAACAATATCACTTTACCCATAAGCAAGGTGATTTAATTACCACGTTAAAATAAATCACCTCCATCATCAACTAAGTGGTTACCACTTTCTAGATAGGTCATCAAAATGGCTATCTCTCCTTGCCTTGTTCATTAACTCCATTTTTTCTTGTTCATTCAAACTAACCAAATTAATTGAAACTACATTAAAAAACAGTTCAGGATGAAGAATGTAGTTTGTTGAATCAAGAAATTCTTGATTTACACGAAGTGATAGGTACTCAAACCGTTCTACGAAACGCTTGTAAACTGAGCCACTTTTATCGTTATTTTTTCTAGCTTTGTCCGCAAGAACCCCTATCTCTCGCGTCAAGAATGAGTTAACCAGCTCAGCCTGGGCAGGAACATTTGCACACAATGTTTTAAATGAATCAACCCACCACCGCTTAAACGGAATAGAGGAAAATGCACAACTACCTCCAAGCCAGGTTGACCGATACCCAATCTCTAAATTTCGAGTCGCCTTGTTTGAAGACAAAGGGAAAAATTTTTCAATACTATCGAGTCGTGAGCAGAGACTGAAGCCTGCTGTCCCCTCTGCTTCGTATACCTCACCAGTGTTGTAGCTGCCGATATGGTGGTATAGAACCGTACCAAAGGGGGCACTTCGTTGGTCTTCTACTAACTGGTATAAAGCAAAAGACCTACAATCTCCCAGATCCCACCCAACCTTTAAATCTTCACACAGGCTAGCATTGGTAGAAAACGTACTATTGAATTCATTTATGATTTCGGAAAACGTATCCATATGTCCCCCCACCTTAACTCACGTAATTAGCTATCATAAGCCTGGCTTGACCTTGATGATAACCTTGCACTGGTCATCCTTAATCCCATAACCAGTACATCCCCAAAAGTCACCATACTGACCATTACGGATTTTCATTGGTCGTCCGCACTCAGGGCATATTTTAATTTTGCAACCACAAAGAGAATTATTGCAAACGCTCTCATTCCTTGTGTCAATTGAGGGTGAGTGGCATTTCTCACACACTCTAGCCTTTCCTACAGGACAGCCAAAACCTGTGCTACAAGCATAGAAATCACTATACGGCCCCTTGACCAACCTTAGATAGCCATCTGTACAGTATGGGCACTTGAACCTTTTTTTTGATTCCTCACTGAATGCTTTTGAAACAACATTTATCTTGTATTTTGGCGAGAGTAACTCCGTCACAAAATCGGATGGTGCTGTAGGATTGGCAATAATGTAGACTTTCTTCCTTGCTCGGGTAATGCCTACATACAGGAGGCGCCTTTCCTCAGAATGAGGATATGGGTCTAGAGATGGCAGCAGGGATTCAACTATAAGGTTGTCTTTATTTTCATTAGGGAATCCCATCTTTCCTTGAAAAAAGCCGATCAAAATTCCATAGTCTGCCTCTAACCCCTTAGATTTATGGAAGCTCCAGAAGTTAACATTGCGTAAACTATTCATCTGTTTTAATGCACTCTTAGCCTCATTTAAAAGATAGTTATAACGAGCAATAACGGCGATGCTTCCAGTCGCATCATTCTCTCTAATCTTTTGAACAACCTCAGCGACTCTTTTATTCAAACCTCCTTTTTCTGGGGATTTGTCATCAAGCAGATAAATCTGTGAATCCTCAACCACAGTATGCGTTTCTATATACTTTTTATACTGTTCAGGATTTTCCATAATGAACTGACCAGCAGTATCGGCAATGCTATTGTTATAGCGGAAAGTCTTTTGTAGTTTAGTAAGCGTGTAGCTACCAACGATTTCACCAAAGCGAGTTGTTAGCTCTAACTTTCCACCATTAAATCGATAAATTGACTGCCAATCATCACCAACGACAGTTAGTGATGGCTGTGGCCCATTTTTAATGATGGTCTGGATGAACTCCATTCGAGCTGTTGATATATCCTGGAACTCATCAACCAGTATGTATCGCCATTCAGGAATATATTTGCCAGCATTTACCTCCTGAATCGCTCTGATTATCATGTCATCAAAGTCAATTGCATTCTGTTCTCTGAGCTCACTGATATATGCATGATGAAGCAAATCCAAGATTTCTGAGAGCTTCTTGGAATGATGCACTCCAGTAGCATCGAACCTACTCTGTATGGACTCTTTCGTGAGGCGTTCAACTCGAATGGATTGGAGGGCTTTTGTCAAAAGTTCACCCCAGCCTGTGATATGACCCATATCACGCAGCTTGTTGAACAGTTCATCAGGAGATAATGGATTAAGAACGACACCATTATCTAACAGCTTTTTCTTGAGGTTTTCCAGTAAAACACCCTCTATCCATTCATAATGGAATGTCTCAATTAAAACAGCTCCACATTCATTATGCAGCATTCTTTTATTATTAATGGACTGATTATAAGAAACACGATCTATATCCGGCCTAGTTCTTCCATTACGGTCTATACCAAAATGCTCAATATAAAGTTCAGGTTCTATGATTTTAAAGTCTGGGCGATAGTCAAAACCAATATCAATGCGCCGTTTGGTCACATATGGAGACTCATACTTATACTCAACACCATTCTCATAAAGGAAATTTGCTATAAGGAGTTCCTGATAGCCCTTAACGAGATCACTATTGAGGGTTCTAAATTCGTTGTCCCTGATATACGCTTCATATTCTGATTTTGACTTAAAATCAAAAGGGTTAACGGGTTCTGGGAACATGTTTATAAAGTCATAAATTCTATCGACATCTGATGATAAATATTCTTCAAGCCATGAGGTGACCCATAGTTTTAGCTTTACGTCATCCTCAGTAAAAATAGATATGTTGGTATCAACGTTTGAATTACGTAGAATCATCCTGCCTAACGCATGGAAAGTAGCAATATCTGGAGTCGATTCTAGCTCAATATTAGACTTCTTAGCTTTATCTTCGAGGCGTTCACTTAGTTCGCCCGCAGCAGTCTTATTATATGCAAGAACCAAGATCTCCGATGGCTTCGCTAATCCTCGGTCTATCAAATCGAGGGTCTTAGCAACCATGACAGATGTTTTTCCAGTACCAGCTGCTGCAAGCACCATATTCCTATCATTGGAGCGTAATACGCCCAAACGCTGTTCATTAGTTAATGGATTTGATTCTACTACATCAAAGAACTCTTTTCTTTTTATAAGTTGATACTCTTCGTGCTGCTCGCGTATGTATTCAATATTAAGAGGATGATATGATATTAGATTTTTTACCTTCTCTATTAGTTCAGGATTTAAATATCTTTCCCATTGTTCGCTCTGAGCCTCATAGTCGCGGCTCAATGACATACATATCTGAGCAAGATTACTCACCCAGGAATCTCTTGGGTACTCATCAAAAGCAAGACTATAAAACTCGGTAACTTTCTGCTCTATTGTTGTTGTAATATGTTTTGCTATTAATGTATTTAGCGATTCAACGAAGCTATCTGAATCAGCACATCTAATAAATTTGTGTTTTTTAGTCTTACTTCCAATTTTGTAGGTAAGTATCCCACCTAGAAATTTTCGTTCAAAAGTTGCAAAACTCCTGAAATCGGATGCAGAGTCATTTTCTAAAATAGTATCCTTTTTTAAGGATACTATTTTATCTCCCTGCACAACAATCGTATCTGAGCCAAGGATTTTCCCTATGAAATTAAATGATAGCTTGGCTATGGAATCATTCATTAACAACTCTCTAATTAATGCGTCATGAGACTTATTTACTTGCCCACAAGTTGTGGTGCCAAATGGGTGGCATAGTAACAGATTACATGGATGGTTTGGTCACAAACCATGAATAGAGAAAACTAGATGAGAGGGCGATCACACCGAGCTGCATGTTTGGGATTGTGATGCCAACTGGCTGCACACCAGGCTAAACCTCTTACTTCTCACCACTCGAAGTAAAGCTCTATCTGCTCACAGCAAGTGATGAAGATTGCAACTGATGCTGACTATCGCAGTTACCTCTCACGCACCTACGAAGGCCAAGACCAAGCGTATAGCTCAGCGAACCCTGTTGCTCGGCTTACGCAAAAAAATAGATGTGGTATTTATGATGTATATACAACATTTATTATTTCCACCATGATATGTGCATCGTCACTTAGGAGCTCATTCATATGGGAAGAACATCGTTTGTCATCAATCCTGAAAGGCTGAAGGGTCTACGTGTTGAATCAGGCCTGACCCAAGAAATGTTGATGAGTAAGGCTTACAAGATTTTGGGTCGCTCTCCAGAGGCCGCTCCAAAAACCCTCATTGGTCATTATCAACGAGTAGAAAAGAACGGACACACCAGCAAGGCTTTGGCAAATGCTCTAGCTCAAGTGCTTGAAACAACCGTAGAGATATTACAAGGGAAAGACACGCCTGAGTCTTATCACTATATAGATAAATTAGTCAAGCAACTAAAAGCACAGCTGGAACTTGGCAATAACCAAGCACTTAATAATGAGTTTTCTGAGTGGCAAAGCAAATATAATGGTCAATGTCCTGATATGAACAAAGATATCTATGATTTTGCAAGAGATCTTGGCATCCAAATAGAACTGGCTCAATTGATTGGACAACCTGACGAGTTAATAAAACTTCGAGATATTACAGGTTGGAGTAGCGAGCAAATTCTAAATCCTGCAAATGTACATGGTCACTGGTTTATCCGTAAGACTGTAATGGATTCAATAAGTACAAGTTTTGAGTATGGCCTTAGTGAGATTATGTGGGAGGTACGGGATGTCATCAAGAAGGTGGGTCATTACTATACTGAAGATATGCATATCAGCATTAAGCATACATATCCTTGGATACATGTAGATCTTATCCATCCCAGAATTAGTGGCTTCCATAAAACCACTTTCATTTTTTCAAGAACGTTACCTAAGCCTGATGGATTAAAATGGGTATCACCCAGTGAAGCAGATAAATGGATGTTGTCTGAGTTAGACCGAATAGCTTTTGATGAGGCTAATTTCGTCACCTTAAATGATGAAGTTCTGTATCCATCAGACATAAAAAATCTGAGACTGAAAGTAATTGAAATAACGGACAATGCTAAGAGCAGAACTGCATATTCCGGAGGTTGGTTTACTGACCAAGAAGATTCGGTATTTAACAGGTTTATAGTTAGTGGTAGATCTCACGCCTGGATAGTTAATAAGCTTACTAGTGGTCTAGCAGAGGGATTGCGTACTCATCTTCATCAACTACCTGAGGTCTCATGGAAGGTCAGTCCGAATAATGGAACAATTAATTTAACCTACGACACGTGGAGATTATCTCCGGAAAAACGTAGAAAACTTGGCTTTTACAATCTAAGTTACACTATTTCGTTAGTTGAACTAATGCCTGATGGTAGCTATCGAGCTGCACCGTGGTCTAAAAAAGGCATAGAAGATGCAGCTAATAATATAACAAGACAATTACAGTGGGTATGGGCATCAGAAGATTTTGCTTCTGATGATGAGCGGATAATCCTTCACTTTCAGTGATATAACAAAACTTGAAGAAACAGTTATAGATTTAACTAATGCATCCTCGCCGGAGGAGTCATGAGATATTCAACTTCTAAAGAAATAGATGTTATTGTGCGGAAGTATATCAAACGAAAATGGAGATACAAACGAGGTAAAAAACATGGCCTGTTATACCCTCCAAACTGTGGTTTATTTATCGTAGTACCTGGCTCTCCTAGTGATAGCCTTGCAGGGTGCATTTTTAATCAAGAGATAAGGCGACTAGAAAGGCGTGTTTGTTATAGCTATAGCTAAGCTATTTTATAGAGAAACCAAGCAAACCATATTTGAAGCCGAAGCCAGCGCAGGATCCCGTCATCAAAGGATTGCACACCTGACATTGTTCGACCTCAAGAGCACGCCACATAGCGTACAAGCTCTATGGGCTCTATGGGACAGCAACAATCAAGCCTCATGCTGCCGTGTATGGCGACAAGCGGGAGAGTTCGGCGTATCAACGTTCAGCACCATCCTTGACGATACAGAAAACCAGAAATTTCTACGTTAGTAGGTTTACGAAAGCGCATACGTATGCCAATGTTTTCTTGTGAAGATGTTAGTGTTGCTGACTAATCGCCGCACTATGGTTTATATCAGTATAATAGAGAGGTGAAATTGCCATGAAAAGGATTCTTCTAATACTCATCTCTTTTATTATATCTGTCGATGTAACTGCAAAAGAGACAATCCATTGGGTTCAATATGATATCCCTCCATTTTATATTAAGGATGGTAGCTATTCAGGTAGAGGTGTGGTTGATGTTACTGACGCTATGATCAGAGCTGAATTGCCCCAGTATAACCATGTGATCATATGGGCTAACATCGCCAGGATCCGGCATATGATGGAGCAAGGACAGAAAGTTGTTTGTGGAAATATGATAAAGACACCTGAAAGAGAGAAGTATCAAACATTTTCTACTTTTCATAAAACACTATCAACTGCACCACATGTAATCATACCATCCAGTGAGCTTAACACTTATAAGCAGTATATAATTGATGGAGACGGTGTTGATTTGCTTCGGTTGATTCAATCGAAGGATAAACTTGGCTATTTCATAGCATCTCGTTCATATGGAAGTAAATTTGACCTCGCAATTAAAGATAAAACAAATAAGAGAGTTAACTACTCTCTCAATGCTCCGATGGGTAATGTCCTGGATATGCTATTAAAAGATGTAAATGGTTTTACCATCGCATACCCAGAGGAAATTATCTATTACACAGAAAGTAAGTTTGGGTATGGCTCATCAACAGTATCTGATTTAAATAAAAAGGCTTATCTAGGGAAGTTCAAAGTTCTTCCGATAGCTGGACAGCCAAAAGAAATATCAACTTATGTAGCTGCACCGAAAACTGAGTGGGGTTATAGAGTTATATCTGATATCAATGAAGCGCTATCAAAGTTAAAATCTAATCCAGCATATATTAATGAAGGCTATATGTGGCGTGACTTACCTAACCATGATATGCGTTAGGTATATAGTGATTCTATCCATTGAATACATATACCCTAACGCTATCTAAGTTAATATACCAACTATCGAAATCTAACCTCGATACACCTTGTTACATCAATTTCTCTTATTTATTCTTTATGCTTTTGTGAGATAAAACATCAACTCTAATGTGAAAGACTCGGCAGAATATCCAATAGATAACGGCGTTGTTCTAATGGTGTGTTGCTTGTCCAAAAATCGAAAATAATATGAGCAAACAATGGCATTAAGAGAAGTAAAACACACAACATTGTAAGCAGATTTTTTGCTGAAACCATTTTATTCGCAGTACCAAAATGAATCGCATTAGCTTGTTTTGGGCATGCAGAGATACAAGTTAAACAGTTTGTACACTCAATATTTCTGACTGATATAAGTTCATGAACCAGTATCCTTGATGGACATGCTCTACTGCATTTATCACAATCGTATCCCTTGCTTCGTAAACAGCTGCTGGAAGACCTGCGAATACGTAATGGTGTCAGAAGCCCCAACAAGGAAAGCCATCCACCATAAGGGCATAGGTATCTACAGAAACCTTGCTTGAAAAGCATCGTGACACTTAATACCCAGACAACAAAAATACCTGATATGAAGTTCAAGTTGAAAAAGAAGGCTCCCATTTTCATGTCAGCAGCTTGGTGAAACTGACTCATCAAGTACCCTGGCAGTGCGACATTTGGAACAGCAAGAATAACTATGAACATCAGAAATGATAGAACTAGAAATTTCTGAGACTTGAGCAGTAGGTCTAACCATTTTGGCGGAGTCCACTCACCAGGTAGCAGCAAATTTCGAAAATGATGCAGCCATTCACCGACAACCCCAAGAGGGCAAAACCATGAGCAGAAGGCACGACCTAAAATGAGTCCAGATAAGGAAATAACCAAGACTGTGATTGTTGCAG